>NZ_RQGQ01000004.1:0-331241 GCF_004770265.1 Leptospira congkakensis | reverse complement strand
ACCCAGGAACCAGTCCCTTTTCTTCTGAGGCAATTGCTCCGGAGAAGATCCAAGGATGAAAATTTAATATTGCTTTTTCTTTATTCTTTTTTAATCGAATGACCATTTTGAATCCATTTGGAAACATTACAGGGTTATGAACGCAAGAGTTCGTTTATATATGATAAAATCCATTCTCATTTTTCTTGTCTTTTCTTTTTCCCTAGTGCATTCGCAAACATTACCAAATTCTAGTACAAAATCCAAAGAAATGGTTTCACTTGATTCCAATAACAAGGATCCGGAATCCCTTTGGTTTATGAAAGAAGGAGATTTTAGTGAATCCGAAATCCAATCTATTACAGAATCCAATTTTTCCCCAAAGGAATGGAAACGAGTTTCTATCCCAGGTAGTTTATATACAAAAAAGGAGGACTATGCTGCTAAAAAAACCGTAATACTTGCAAAGTGGATTCCGTTTTCCAATGACAAGCTGACACAATATTCTCTTCGCCTTGGAATCATCAACGATCGTGACATTACCTACCTAAATGGAAAACAAATTGGAAATACGGGAGTTTGGAATGCAACGGATCCACAAGCATACGACAGACTACGAATTTACAACATTCCCTCCAATTTCATCAATTACGGAAAAAACAATCTACTCGTTGTAAAAATTCAACCCTATTTTGGTACTTCAGGTGGAATCGAACAAGATGAAACAATCTTAGGCCCTACAGATAAAATTACTTCCCGATTTTATACAGATGAGTTTATCAAATTACTTTTTTTAACCATTTATTCAACTGTAGGTGGTTATTTTCTCTTTTTATTCATTCGTCGTAGAAAGGATAGGGAGAACTTATTTTTTGCATTATTTTCTTTTTCATTCGTAGTTTATAATTTTCTAAGAAACCAACTCAAGTATGAATTTGACTTTTCATTTTTAGAAATGAAAAAACTGGAATACATGACAATTTTACTTCTGATTCCATTTATGTATCATTTTCTTAGAACTTTGTTTGAAGAAAGATATAATATTTTCGGAAAGATTTTAGATACTGTCCAACTTGGATTTTTTCTATTTTTTGCATTCACTCAAAATATAGAAACTTTTAGTTTTTTACTTACAACTTTGATCCAACCGACTTGGTTGTTTTATGTAATTTTGATCTTTGTTATTCTGTATAAAAATTTACGTAAAAAAGAAAGAAGAGCAGTTTATATAACAATAGGAATTACGATTGTTCTCATAGCCACAATCATCGATTCAGCAACGAATCGTAACTATTGGGTGTTTCCAAGAATTATGGGATACACTTTCCTTGTATTTAATATCTCATTGGCCATCATCTTAGCCAATTCATTTGTGAAACTTAATGAAGAAGTGGAAGACTTAAACAAAAATCTAGAAAGGAAAGTAGAAGATAGAACAGTTGCTTTAAATGAATCGTTAAGCCAGTTACAAATTTTGAAGGAAAAACAAGATGGAGATTATTTTTTAACTTCCCTACTCATCCATCCACTTGCCCGGATCGAAAACAAAATACCCGAGATTAAAATCGAAACTTATGTGAATCAAAAGAAAAAGTTTCATTTTAGAGGCAAAGACGGGGAAATCGGTGGAGATATCTGCATTGTTGGAACGGTCCATTTAGAATATGGAGACTATACCGTATTTGCTAATGCGGACGCCATGGGAAAATCCATCCAAGGAGCCGGTGGAGCTTTAGTACTTGGTGTTGTGTTTCAAGCGGTTCTTTCTCGAGCAAAATCCAGTTACACCAAATCAAGACCCCCAGAACTTTGGTTGAAAGATCTTTATGTAGAACTTCAATCTGTGTTTGCTAGTTTTGATGGATCCATGTTGTCGAGTGTGGTTCTTGGGATGGTAGCAAACGATGGTTTTATTTACTATATCAATGCGGAACATCCTTGGAGTATTCTTTATAGAGATGGGGTTGCTTCTTTTATTGAAACAGAACTTTCTATGCGAAAACTTGGTTTTCCAAAAAACGATCACTATTTTCAAATCAAAACCTTTTCTCTAGAACCTGGTGATACTTTACTCATTGGATCTGATGGAAGAGATGATATTGCCCTAAAATCTGAAAATGAGTCATCTCGTTCCATCAACGAAGATGAAACATTAATTTTACGTTTAGTGGAACGTTCCGAAACAAACCTTTCCAACTTAGTAAATGAGATCGAGAATACGGGGGAAATTACCGATGATCTTTCCTTTTTAAGGATCGAATTTTATCCCAAAAATCAGAGGAATTCATTACCTGACTTTGTAAGAAAAGAATATTTGGAAATCAAAGATAAAACAAAACAAGGAGAATATGAAGGAGCATTAGAGAAATTGATTTCTCTAATGGAGAACTATTCACATCCGACATTCTCTGCTTTAGCTGGAAAACTCCAATACCAACTAAAGAATTGGAAGGAAGCGGCAGAAAATCTAAAACTTGCCTCCAAACAAAACCCTAATCATGAGGACTACCTCTATATGACAGCAAGATCTTTATACAAAAATAGACAATACTTAGAATCAGTGATTTGGTGTGAAAGATTGTTCTTACGAAATAAATTTCATAAGCAGAATACTAAGTTATTAATGTATCTGCTTGATAAAACAAACAATGTAGATAAAAAAACTTTTTATCTAGAATTCTTAGGATCGCAAAAAGTATAAAACTACGAGAACCCCAAGCAATATACGATAAATCCCAAAAGACAAAAAACTTCTGCGACGGATAAAAGCCATAAACAATCTGATAATAAAATAACAGATGATAAAAGAAACAATACTTCCGAAAAGTAAAAGACCAATAGTTTCTGAATTTAATATAGATCTATGTTTGTAAAGTTTATAGAGGCCAGCAAGAGTTAGAACAGGAATAGCTAAGAAAAAAGAAAATTCAGCTGAATCTTTTTTGGAAACTCCAAGTGTCCTTGCAGTGATGATCGTTGCTGCTGATCTTGATACACCAGGGATCAAAGCAAAACATTGAAAAATACCAACAAAAATAGATTCTTTGATTCCAATCGATTTCCCTTCTCCTTCATCATAATGTTTCCATTCAACAAAAACCATAATGAGACCACCGACCAACCAAGAAAGTCCAAGGATTAAAAGAAGATCTGACCTCATTTTAATTTGGTCTAAAAAGTTTTTAAAAACAAATCCCAGGATTAAAATAGGAAGGATTCCTATGATTAAGTTTCGATAAAACTCAAAACCAGATTTATCGGTCGAGTTTTTTGTGAGAAAAAGAACCGCACCCTTCGTTTGTTTCCAAAGAAGTTGGAAGTATAAAACAACAACAGACAGAATAGCGCCTGTTTGGATGAAAATATCGAACAAATCTTCAAAGGATTCGTGATCTACTTGTAGATTTTCAAAAGGAAAAAAGTAACTAAAGAGGAAAAGATGTCCCGTTGAGGAAACTGGCAGGAATTCCGTGGCAGCTTCTATGATGCCACGGAGAAACGCATTTAGAGTATTGTCCATTCCGACTTATTTTTTCTCGTCAGCTGGTTCTTCCACTTTTTTCTTTGGAGCAAGGTATGCATCCAAGTCAAATTTATCATTACGTTTGATAGTTACTTCTTCTTTGATTCTTTCTACAACAAGAGGAAGTTGTTCTCTAGTTTGTAATTGTTTGATTTGGGCTTTTGCAAAAGTAAGGCATTTATCAATCGTTAGGTTTGCAATATTTCTATCCATACCACGAAGTTTCTCACATTCTGCTTTTGCTTGTTCATCAGTGATTTGGATTTTTTTCTCCACTTGTTCTGATACATACATTTGAGCAATGGTTTGCATTTCAACTTGTTTGATTACTTCAGCTACATCGGGACGAGAAATATAACCGTTTTTCTCAGCGACAAGACGAGTCATAATCATTTGGCGATATGTTTGGTAGAAATTTTTCTTTTGGAGTTGGTAGTTCAAATCTTGGAAGTTTTGTGGAACTTCGTTGATGTCTTTTTCAATGAATTCTAAAAGAGTCTTTTTTTCGATATTTTGTAATCGGCTGATAGAATCAAGAGCCGTATCGTAAGCTGCTTCAAAGTCTTTTACGGTAATTTTATGGTTATCCAAAGTTTCGATGACCGGAGAAGAGTCCGAACACTGAACGAGGAAAAGGGATGCCAAAAAAACAAACAAAGGAAGGATTTTAGTCATATTATTTTAGTGCCTGAAAGGATTTGTGATGATGGTTTCGTGAATTCCCGCAATGTCTATCTTTTTTTGGGTGAACCAGCTTGATTCCACCTGCTTAAAAACTAGGCGGCCAAAAATTCCAGAAGAGAAAGCAGTTTTTTGATTTTCTGCAAATCCTCCCTTTCCGGAATCGTATAACGCAATACAGATGGCTCTTGTGGGGAGATAATCAGACCTTTAAATTTAACCATCGCCTGGATCACTCGGTCAGGATTTCCTCGGAAATAAGTTCCGCATTTGAAAAGAATTTCCTCTGGTTTTTCGGTTACAAATTCGAAACCTAAATTGGAGGCCAAAGTGCGGATTTTCTCTAATTCCACAAAGGTTTTGGCAATCTGAGGGAGCTCACCAAACCGGTCTTCCATCTCCAAAGAAAGTTCCTCAATTTCGTCCAAATTCGCAGATCCTTCGAAACGTTTGTAAAATTCGATTTTTTGTTTAGTATCTGGAATGTAGTCATCAGGAAGATAAAAATTGGTTTTTAGATTTACCGCCGTACGAACTTCCACCCTCACCTCTTCCCCTTTGATACGAGAAATGGCTTCTTCCAACATTTTGACATAAAGATCAAATCCCACTTCCATGATATCACCAGATTGTTCTTTGCCGAGAAGATTTCCTGCCCCTCGGATTTCTAAGTCGCGCATAGCCACTTTAAAACCAGAACCTAACTCTTGATATTCGAAAATCGTGTTTAACCTTTTTTCGGCAAGTTCCGTCATCAGTTTTTTAGAAGGATAAAACATATAAGCATATGCCTTTCTATCAGATCGACCAACCCGTCCACGAATTTGATAGAGTTGAGAGAGCCCAAACATATCCGCACGTTTCACAATGAGAGTATTGACATTTGGCATATCAATTCCCGATTCAATGATTGTGGTAGTAACTAAAATATCATATTTCCGTTCATAAAAATCAACGAGCGTTTCTTCAATTTCATCTTCCGTCAATTGTCCATGGAGAATTCCAACAGACACTTCTGGAACAAGGGATCGAATATAAGCCGTTTCTTCTTCAATCGATTCCACTCGATTATAGAGATAAAATACTTGTCCATCTCTTTGAATTTCTTTACGAATGGCCTCTTGGATGAGAGTATCGTCTTCTTCTAATACATAAGTTTCTACACTTTGTCTGTTTTTAGGCGGAGTGGAAATGATCGAAAGTTCACGAATTCCAGTAAGTGCCATATGTAAAGTTCTTGGAATCGGGGTTGCGGTAAGAGTTAAAACATCAACAAGATTTTTAAACTTTTTAATAGCCTCTTTGTGAGTGACACCAAACTTTTGTTCCTCGTCAATAATCAGTAAACCTAGGTTTTTTGGTTTCACCTTGGATGAAAGAATCGCATGGGTTCCAATCAACATATCAATTTTGCCATCGGTAAAATTCTTTAAATCTTCACGAATCTCTGCCGCTGTACGAAACCTTGAAACAAATGCAATTTTTACCGGATAATTCTCATATCGCTGTTTGAATGTATTAAAATGTTGTAAGGAAAGAATGGTTGTGGGTGTGAGTAACATCACTTGTTTCCCTGCCATAATCACTTTGAAAGCCGCGCGAATGGCAACCTCTGTTTTCCCATAACCAACATCTCCACAAACCAATCGGTCCATGGGTCTTGATGATTCTAAATCTTGTTTGACTGCTTCAATCGCTGAAATTTGATCTGGGGTTTCTTCAAATTCAAAGGCAGCTTCAAATTCCTCCTGCCAAATGGTGTCCGTTGGAAAGGCAAATCCATTTAGTTTTAGACGATTTGAGTAGAGTAACACTAGTTCTTCGGCAAGTTTATCAACGGATTCTTGAACGCGATCCTTTGCCTTTTTCCAAGAATTTTTTCCCAGTGTGTCTAGTTTCGGAGAATCAGTCCCTCCAATGTATTTTTGAACAAGCGAAATCTGATCCAAAGGGACAAATAAACTATCCCCACCAGCATATTCTAATTTTAAAAAATCTCTTTCCTTTCCATCAGCCTTTGTTCTTTCAATTTTAACAAATCGGCCTACACCATGATTGACATGAACAACATAATCACCTTCTTTCAAATCAATAAAAGATTCGATCATCTGTGAGGCTTGTTTTTTATAACGAGTTTTTCTTTTGTACTGACGACCGAATAAATCGTTATCAGTAAAAATATAAACATTGTCCTCTAATACATGGAACCCACGTTTGAGGTCAGAAATCACCAGATGAATTCCTGGACTCACTGAATTTAAAGGAAGTGTTGTTGGATCTTCTGAGTCGGAATGAATTGTTTCGATTTCATTTTCGGAAAACAATCCCTTTAATCGCATCATTTGAGCAGAGAAGGAAGATGTGATAAAAATTTTGTTTTTTGGGTCTTCGGAAAGTAATTCTAAAAAATGTTCCTTGGCTTCACGAATTTTACCGCGAAATCCCCGAACCTCTGTTATAGGCTCATAAGAATAATTTCTCTGGTTATCAGGCAAAAGAGAAAAACGAATTCCAGGTGTTTCATCAGAGATAAGAGTATTCCATTCTTCCCCAAAAGAAATCAAATCCTCTGGTTTTAAACACAGTGTTTCTTCTTTCTTTTTCTCATAGAGGGTGTTGTATTCTCTCTCCATTCCATAAGCACGTTCCTTGGTATCAAAAAATCTAGGATAAATGACCACTGGTTTTTTAGTAAAAAAATTAAGGAATCCTTCATGTTTACGAACCAAAGGTAAATGTTCTTCTATGATTTCCAATTCTGAATCAATCGGAAGTCGTCTATCCGAATGTAATTCTAATTCTTCTTTGTATTTAGTTTTTTCCTCTCGGCTAACAATAGTTTCATTAGCGGCAGTTATGATAATTTCTTCTATTTTTGCGATGGATTTTTGTGTATTGGGATCGAAGGTTCGAATTTCATCAACAGTATCCCCAAAAAAATCAATCCGAACAGGATTTGCCAAATAGGGAGTGTAAATATCAAGAATTCCACCCTTCAAACTAAAATGGCCAAATTGTTCACAAACCTCTTCTCTATGGTAACCTAAATGCACAAGTTCGGATAATAATTTATCTAAAGGAAAATCTTTTCCTAATTTTAAAGAAATTGATTTTCCTTTTAGGCTATCCTTTACGGGAAGTTTTCGCAAAAGAGCAGAAACAGAAGTCACCACCAAACATCGATTCGCTGACAAAATGCGATTGATAGTAAGAATTCTATCCCTTTTCCATTCCATTTGCCATTTAGTATATTCATAAGGAATGTTTTCAGGGCCTGGAAAATAGAAAATTTCTTCCTGTGGTAAAAAACTCAAAAGTTCACGGGAAAAACTTTCTGCATCTTGGTTTGTGGGAAGAACTATCAAAAATGTAGAATCAGAACTAAGTGTTTCATACAAAGATCCGACTACAAAAGAATGAGCCGATTCCGGTATTCCACTTAAATTGACTAGTGTTGATTTGGAATCAGCGAGTACTTGTTTGGGACTAAATTTTCTGTCTTCTATTTCTCTTGTCATGAATGTTTAATTAGGAATTGTAATGATTTGATTATCAATGAGACGTACCTCACCAACAAAAACAGCTAACGCCAGTAATACCTCACCAGATAATGTTTCTTTGGGATTTAGATCGATTGGATCGACTACTTCTAAATAATCAATACGAACAGAAACTCCAGTCAGTAAAAAGTCCCTAAGGATTTCTTTTAACAGTTGGATATCCTTTTCTCCTCCAAGGATTGTCTTTTTTGCAAGAGCAAACATTCTTGGAATCAAACTAGCTGTCTCTCTTTCTTTAGTAGAGAGACGAACATTTCTGGAACTCATGGCAAGTCCGTCTTCTTCTCGTCTAGTAGGCACACCTATCATCTCTAGGGGAAAATTCAAATTTTCCACCATAGCCGAAATCACTCGGAACTGTTGGTAGTCTTTCAGCCCAAAAAAAGCTTTAGTTGGCTCTGTTAAATGGAAAAGTTTAGAAACAATTTGTAAAACACCTTCGAAATGGCCAGGCCTCGTGCGACCACATAGATGTTTTTGTAATTCAGGAATAGTTAAAAAAATGGGAGTTTTTGTTTCCGGATACATGGTTTTGACATCCGGTAAAAATACCAAATCCACTCCTTTCTCTTCGCATAACTTTAGATCTGTTTCCGTATGAATTGGATAGTTTTCGAAATCTTTTGGATCGTTAAATTGTGTGGGATTTACAAAAATGGATACGATTGTTTTGTCTGTTTGTTTTTTGGAAACCTCTACCAAGTCCATATGTCCTTGGTGTAAACTTCCCATAGTAGGACAAAACCCAATCGAAAGGTTTGCTCGTTTCCAATCTCCAATTTGTTTTTTTAATTCAAGGATATCGGATACTACAATCATAAAGAATCCTCAGTCCGAACCTTCACACTTGTTCCATGTTCCTCATCCAAACCTTCTAATTCAGACATAAGCTTAACAAAAGGATATAAATTTTCTAAAGACTCTTTTGTGACTTCTTGGAATGTAACTCGTTTGAGAAAAGTATCTACACCTAACGAAGAATAAATTCTACTTCCTCTGGCGGTTGGAAGAATATGATTAGTTCCAGTAATATAATCTCCCATGGCAACAGGAGAATATGGGCCAATAAAAACACTACCGGCATGTTCGATTTTGGAAAATACGGATTCGTTGTCTTTTGTTTGGATTTCTAAATGTTCCGGTGCTAATTCATTGGAGAACCAAATACAGTCTTCTAAACTTTTAAATACCAATATCGCCGAATTTTTATAGATAGAATTTTTTTTCATTTCCAAACGTTTCGGGCGCTCGACAAATGCTCTTTCCAATTCCTCTCTTACTTTGTTTGCAAACTCTTCTTCTGTTGTGAGTAAAATAGCAGAGGAATCTTCTCCATGTTCCGCTTGTGATAACATATCGCAGGCGATCCATTTCGGATTGGCGGACGAATCGGCAATGATACAAACCTCGCTTGGTCCTGCTGGGCTATCGATCCCAATTAGACCACAACCAGCTAAATACGATTTGGCGGCAGCTACGTAAGAGTTTCCTGGCCCTACAATAAATTCCGATTTAGGAATACTTTCTGTTCCATAAGCTGCAGCAGCGATCCCTTGGGCACCACCAACAGTGACGATTCGATTCACTCCTAAAATTTGACAAAGCCAGATGAGAATTTCAGGAAGCCCATCTTTTTGCGGCGGAGTGATGAGTTGGATATTTTTGACTCCGGCAATTTTTGCGGGAATCACTCCCATAAGAACACTCGAAGGATACAATGCCTTACCACCTGGTGCATAAACGGAAAGTGAAGGAATTGCAGTGTATTTAACACCTAACCGATTCCCGTCAATGGTTCGTGACCAGGACTCTCTTTTTTGTGCTTCATGGAAAGCCTCAATGTTTGCCTTAGCTCGAAGGAAGGATTCTTTGATTTTTGGATCCAAATTGGTTTGGATGGAATTTGGATCTAAAGTGACAGAACTAAGTTTGATGCCGTCAAACTTTTCCGTAAATTCGATAAGTGCTTTGTCCCCTTTGGTTCTTACAGCTTCTAAAATCGGAAGGACTTTTTCTGTGGCAGAACTAAGGTCTTCTTTCGCACCAGAAAGAAAACGATCAAAGGTTTTACTTTCGTTTTTGTCGCAAACTAGAATAGGAATCGGCATAAAATCAGCTTGGAGGGAAGTCCTTCCCTAAACAAGCTTTTTGTCAGAAACGTGAGGAGAATTCGATTTGGTAACGTGACCCGTATTCATAGGCAAATTTTGATTGGTTCCAACCTGCTTCGGAAGTAACATTTGCTTGAATCCGTTTTGTTGATTCACCTAATGGAAACCCAGGTTCTATGTTCGCTACATTACGTTTGGCAGAAAAGTACGAATCAACAATATTATAGAGCAAAAAAACACCGAGAACCCCGGCTCCGGCTTGGATCACACCTAACTCAGTCTTAGCGGAATTAAATTTTGCTTCTGCATTGGTTCGATTCGCTAACCATAAAATTTGTGCATCTTGCCTGTCGGCAAGTACAACACCTAAAAGAACTGCCGATTGATAATCCGAACGAGCAGAGATAAATTTATTATAAGAATTGGCATACACTGCTACAGCAGATACCGCAACAAAAGGATACACATAAAGTTTCCAATTTTTTCCATCAATGTATTTTTGGCCCCAACCTGGTATCACCGTAGAACGCCAAAGCGTGGAAAAATAAGGAGTCTCATAATAGTCTTCAGGAATTTCTTTTTTAACAATTCGTTCTTGCCTTGCGGCAAAAATGGCAGCCTTTTCTTTGGAATCAGACAAAACGACTCTTTGTTTTGCAGTGAGCACTTTATTTCGAGGATTTTCTAAAACTAAATCATAAATCCCTGTGTCTGTATCCGCATCAACAGCAAAAGTTGCTTTTGCTACAGAATCTGATTCAATGATGACTTTCTTTGCGAGGATTCTTTTCCCACCGGTCACCATATAAACTTTCATGGGATAAATAAAATCTTTACCCTCAAGTAAAAATACTTTTTCCTTTTCTTCTTTGGAAACAGAATATACTGAATCCTTGGTGAGTGTTGGCACTTTTGAAACAACTACTTCAAACTTCACCCAATCCGAATAACTTCCCACTTTTCCCAGTTTGTTGACAACAGCAACACGATGTTCGTAAATTCCAGAAGTATAATTCACTAAGTCATAACTTGTTCCGCTTACTCGTTCCGAAAGCACAAGATAACCACTGGAATTTTTGATTTCCAAAACATAGCCAGTGGCTCCATCTACATCCATCCAACGCAATTGGTATTGGGTAGACTCATCCCCTGTATTTTGGGAAAAAATTGAGGGTATAAAAAAGAAAAATAAAATTGAAAATGTTAAAAACTTATTCCACATATATCTTCCCTGGTGTAAGGATCTTTGGAACTTTCAGCTCAGGTACAGAAATAAAAAAATCCTGTTTGTTGTATGCAGATTCTCGTTCGGTTCCATCCGATTGTTTGTATAATGCTGCTACTTCCCATCGGAATCTACCAACGTTTAGTTTCATAATTTCGCCAAACTGTAGTTTGGTGGAATTAACCCTCTCATTTAGGATTTGTTTTTCTCTGATACCAGAAATATCTATCAAACGAATTTTATATCCAGAAACTTTATCTACCGGTTTCCAAGTAAAAACAATGGAATTTCGCGTAAACAAATCGATGGTTTCATTTCTTGTCGGAGTGGAAAGAGTCGGTGGTTCCATGTTAGAAATCATTTGGAAACTACGGGTGGCACTTGTATCAGATTCAGAACCTGCGGGACGTACTCTCCAAAAGAACTTTCCTAAATCTTTTGACTTAAATTCAAAATAATTTCCCGTTACAGATTCTTTCGTAACAGGCGGCTGAAAATTAGAATCCCGGGAAATCTCTATTTCGTAATTTGTTTTGCCTGTTAGTTTTTTCCATTTGAGCAAAATAGTAGAACGTTCATCTACTTCGACCTCCGCTCCATTGGCTGGTGCTACAAGTTCCAATTCCTCTTTGGCAATAACAGTAAAAGTATTCGATTTTGATTCCAGTGAATTTCCGGAAGGAACAACCCCTTTCACTCTCCAAAAATAAGTTCCTAAACCAAGTCCACCAGTCAGTTTTAGAAAATTATTCTTCGTAGATTCGGATCTTAGTTTTGATTGAAAATTAGGATCAGAACTCAACTCCCATTCATAATTGCTAAAGTCTTTGTCATCTTTCCAAGAAAAGAAAAGTTGTGATTTTATTTGTTCTTCTGAAAAGGTTTTACCCCGATTAGGTTCTAATAATTCAGGAGGAGTTGTGTTTGTTTTTTTCAAAATTTGAAAACTCACAACAGCCGAAGTTTTTTCCGGTATTCCTGGAAGATTCGATTTTGCTTGGATTCTAGCAAAATAATTTCCTTCCTTTAATGAATCAAAAGCCAAGGATTGGTTTTGTGTTTGTTTGGAAATAACAGTATCCGAAAAATTGGTTTCCTTAGCAATTTGAATGGTATACGAAGAATACAAATCTAAAGGATTCCAAACAAACCGAACCACTGGACTTTCTGTTGTATATGTAAAAACTTCGTTTGGTTTTGGACTGAGAATTTTTAGACCAGGATCACTTAGGATTCTAAATTGGAATACTTCTGTAGTAATTTTTGATTTAGTATTTGGATCTTCATAGGACACACGCCAGTAATAAGAACCAGAATTTAATTTTTTAGAAATACTTGCTGTAGTTAACTTTTCTTTAATGAATGATTTTGAAAAATCAGGGAATAAAGAAATTTCAATGAATGCATTTGTTTGTTTAGCGGAATCAGGTTTCCAACCAGAAATGGCAAATTGAATTTTTTCGGACCCAGACTCGGACAACAAATTCTTCCTATCCTCTGGAGTTACCAATCGATAAACAGGTTTCCCAACTTTCACTCCAGATTCCGTTACATTGGCGATTTGGTCTTTGGCAATTGTTTCTTCTTTTCCGTTAGATGTGAGTTTTGCTTCCCCTTGATCCACTTTTATATTTAGTTCTGACTTAGTTTTATCAAGTTTTACATCGCCACTGGCAACCTGGACAGTTTTGTCCCCTGCCGTAATATTCATTTTGATGTCACCAGACACCGTTCCTTCGCGAGCAGCTTCAAATGATCCATAGGCAAAATTGATATTAATATTTTTATCAGATATGTCCAAAAGGATCATTGAGTTTTCAGATATATTGATTTTTGTTCCGTCATTTAACGTAAGTATTGCGTCAGATAAACCTTCAGTACGAATGGTATCTCTATTTTTAACCTCCGTTTTGGATTCTATTAAATCCCAAACAACAGCATCATTGTATTTGCGAAGAACCGTTTTGTTTTTGAATGTAATTACGCCTATCGTAGGGCTAGTGGTATCATAAAACCGATTGTTTAAATTTCGATAAAGAAGGTATGAGAATACAAGAATGAGTAGAACCAAAGAAGAAACTACAAATCTTGTATCGTTTAACCATCTCATAAAATTTATTTATGTGTCCTCGTAAACACACCATCCCAACTAGAATCAGGAGGGTTTAGTCGGTATTCTTCGCAACGTTCTATTAACATGCGACTGGATTTATCTTTTTGGCCTTTAGCTTTTTCTGAATTGATAAAAAGTTGGATCGCTTTATCCCAATCCCGATTCAAATAAGCATTAAATCCGGATTCGTAAATTTCTGCCGCTTCTAGTTGGTTGGGTGTGAGTAAGGAACGATAACCAATCAATTCGTGAATTTTAACTGGTTCATTTTTACCTTTCACACGAACAAGATCCAAATACCGAGTGACCATTTCTTCTTGGATGGAATCACGAATAGGATCTGTGATGAGAATGTTTACCCCATAGTCTTTACCTGCGGCTTCCAATCGGGCAGCAAGGTTTACTGTATCTCCCATCATAGTATAAGAAGCAAGGGCATCTGTTCCCATAAAACCAACCTTAGCTGGTCCTGAATTTAATCCGATCCGAGCATCCATCATTTGTGCTTCTTTCGAATAAAGATTATTGGTTGTCCAATACTCGCGTAGTTCGGCTAATTTCATCACCATATCTACACTGGCACGAGCTGCTTTCAATTCATGATCAGATACTGGCACGGGTGCGTTAAAAATTCCAACAATGGCATCACCAATGTATTTATCCAAAACTCCATCATGTTTTTTCAGAAGGATGGTCATTGCAGATAGGTATTCATTTAACAAAGCAGCAAGATCGGCGGACTTTAACTGTTCAGAAATGGTAGAAAAACTGGCTACGTCAGAAAAGAAGGCAGTGATATGAGTTTCCGATCCTCGTTTTAATGCTGCAAGATCAACCATTGCTTCTTGCACCACAACAGGATCAATCATACTACCCAGAATGTTTTTTACCTTTTCTCTTTCTTCCAAACCTTGTCCCATATCAATGAAGTATTTGGTGAGAAGGCCAACCTCATCTTGTGTTGTAGGTTTGATTCCAATTTTAAAATTACCCTTTGCAATTTCTAAAGTGGCTGATAGAAGTTGTAACACTGGTTTTGTAATAGTTTTTGAAAAGAAAAATACAAAGATCAGGGCAGAACAAAGTCCAATCCCAGCTATATAAAGATTTGTCTTTTGACTTTTATAAACATCTGCAAATGCCTTTTCTTCTGATACAATGGTAACAACTCCTGCATCAGCAAATCCAATCTTTTGAAAAGATCCTAGGTAAGATCCACCAAGTTCTTCGTCCAAATAACTCATCTGTCCCGTATTGGAAGCATTGGTTAACATCGATTTCACGATGGGCATAGAAGCGAGATCAGTAGCTGCAAGGATTAAGTCCTCTTTCGGGTGAGCCAGGGCGATCCCATTTCCATTCACCATAAAGGTTGTCTCAATTCCTTTTTTCGAAAATGCGCCGATGATTTTGTTTAACTTAACAATCATCACAAGTGCATTGTCCAGTTCACCGTTTTCGGCCGTAGGAATGGCGATGGCAAAAGATGGTTCTTGGAAACCTGGACTTGAATTTAAAAGTACGGCTTGTCCATTAAACGCTTCGGCAAGGGCATCTCGGTTGCGGTTGACAACATTATGGAAATCTTCTTCAGTAACAGAACTTTTTTTAAGTTCCTCTTCGTTAAACACCTCTCGTTTCATAGTGAGGGTATTTTCTTTCCGTTCAAAAATCCCTAAGTAGATAAACTCTTGGTCATTTTGAAAAAAAGTTTTGATGAGTAATCTTCTTTCGGATTCAGGAAGACCTTGGGTTGTAAGAGTGATGGCAATTTGCCTACCCTTTTCCACAACCCCTAAAATATCAGATTTAACTTTGGAGCCAATGATTTCTGCAATTCGGATATTATTTGCACGTAACTGAAGTTCAATGGATCTTTTAAAATAAAAGGAAGCAAAAAAGATAATCACACCAACCGACAGAGCAAAAAGAAAACTAATGACTCCCATCATTTTTAATTGGAGAGAAAACTTGGTATTGGAGGATCCGTCTAACACAACCTCTTCGGGAAGTTCTTTGGATTCTTCTTTTTCTGTTTCTGCGAGCGTTTCTGTTTTAGGAGGTTCGTCCCCCTTAGTTTCTTCTTCTGAAAAAGAAGATTCAATTAGGTCATAGGGATGGTTCGGTGATTCATCCTCTGGAGATATTTCTTCTCTCTCTACATAACTTTGATCAGAAGTTTCATCAATAGAATCATATCCAAGGCCATTGGCAGATACGAGAACACTTTCTCTTTTTTTACCAAACTTTCCAACAATCTCTAAAGGTGGATGTGTGGTGACATTTTTTTTGCCATTTAATTTTACTACGGTGACTTCTGGAACAGAACTTGTTTTTCCGGTAAGTCCAAATTTATGAGTGATTCGATCGGGTGAAATTTTATCATCCCAAAGGTATTCCAAACGAGCAAAAACAGAACGAGCTTCTAATTCTAATCCTCTAGGGATCAAAACATAAATCGTTTTACCTTCCCCTAACTTTGATAATTCGGAAGCCAAATATTTGTTTGTGGGAATATTATGGATGGAGACAAAAGGAAACTCAATACGATTGGTATCAGCGGGAATCCCCCAAAGCGGAGGTCCAAATCGGAATTCCAGTTCGCCGGCACGCCGAGTTTGAAAGAATATAGTAATCCCCTCGTTCCAATCCCATGTTTCTAAACTACCAGGAGATTCATCCCAGAGTAGAAAGCTGAGTTTGGACGTTCGGAGGAACGGAATTTCTGCGGAAATTTCTATCATGCCAGTTTTAGTATCGACTTATTTCACCATACAATCGATCTCAATTCTAGATGAAAATCATTACGTTAAATTGCAACGGAATTCGCTCCAGTTTGAGCAAAGGTTTACTCGAATTTATACGTCACGAAAATCCTGACATTATTTGTTTCCAAGAAACGAAGGCCCCGATTGCTGAAATTGACAGAGAAGAATTTAGAAATTTAGGATATAGTGTTCATACTTGTATTGCTGACAAACCGGGTTATAGCGGAACTGCTATCCTTACAAAACCCAAACCAAAATCTGTGGCTGTAGGATTTGGAGATGGAATCTATTTGAGCGAAGGAAGGTCTTTGCTTGCGGAATATCCTGACTTTTTTCTATGGAATCTCTATTTTCCCTCTGGAACCAGCGGCGAAGAAAGACAAAAGGTAAAATATCAATTTTTAGATTCCTTTTTTGAACAAGCTTTGCCTTATACCAAGAAGAAAAAACCGCTGATTGTCTGTGGGGATGTCAACATTGCCCATACGGATTTAGACATCCACAATCCCAAAGGAAACCAAAAGAGTTCAGGTTTCCTTCCTGAGGAAAGAGCTTGGGTTTCCAAGTTATTGGATTCTGGATTTTTAGATTGTTACAGAGTCGTACAACCTGAAACCAAAGATGACTATTCGTGGTGGACCTATCGCTTCCAAGCTCGGAAAAATAATAAGGGTTGGAGGATTGATTACTTTTTCATTACAAAATCTCCTAAATACAAAATTGAATCGGTGTCTATTGCGAAAGAACCTGTGCTTTCAGACCACGCTCCCGTAGTGATGAAAATCCAATTCACTTGACAAAGCAATCATTCCAGGAGAGATTTCTGGGATGAAATTGGTTTTCCCACTCATCCTTTCTCTCTTAAGCCTTCAATGTTCTGTTCTTGGTGTGATCCAGGATAAAATTCCATTGCCTGCTTTTGAATTTGATTCTCTATCAATCAAAAGTATCACCTTTACAGACATTACTTTAAACGTAGTCACCTCAGTGGAAAATCCTTACCCAGTTTCGATTCCAAGTTCCTTACTCGATATGGATATAAAAATTGAAGGATTAAAACTCTCTCAAATCAAAACAGACCTTGGTGCCATCGAAGGAAGAAAAACCAAACAACTTCCATTAGAAGTGAAACTGAAATATACAGATTTACTCAATCTTTATAAAAAATTTCCAGACAAACCAGTGTTGGAAGTTAGTGCCGAAGGAAATATGAAAGTTCCCATCCCAAAACAATGGCAGCTTCTAGGAAAAGATTCTCTTAGTTTTCCCTTTGTGAAAAAAAAGGAAATCCCTGCCGTCCTTCCCAATGTCGAAATTCAAAATTTTAAAATTTTAATGCCTACAGAAGCTGATATTCTTAGTGCTTCCAATACTGGCGCCTTGGCGGATACTGCTACTGGTTTTCTAAAAGGACTCCTTGGTGGATCCAAACAAACAGCAACTTCTGCTGCCAAAGCTGGACTTTCGGGGCTTAATTTAGATTTGAATACTGAGTTTGATTTTGTTTTTGCAAACCAAGCAGCTTCCAACTTAAACCTAACAAACCTTAACTATGATTTAAATCTAGGTGGGGAAAAGTTCTTAAACGGAACCCCAAAAGAAATCATCAATTCCGGAAAAACTTCGACAGTCAAAGTGGCAACAAAGTTTCCCATAACTTCGATTAGTTCTTCCTTGTATAAAACCATCCAATCCAAATCAGCACAATTTGATTTAAAGGGTAATTCTGGGCTAAAAGTTCCTTTGATAGCAGAAACCATTCCCTTTCAATATGAAAAACAGGGAAACTTTAAGTGGTAATCGAAAAGGATAAATAAGTAAAAAAAGTAAACCGAAAACTTTCGGTTTACTTTTTCTTTTGTAACATCTGTTTGATTTCGTCTCTGGTTTTACCCGGATATAGGCGAATTTGATAACTGATTAAAAACTTTGTGATGATGGGTGTTCCATCTTTTGAGGAATGTTCATAATTGAAACGGGAAGCATCATTTTGAATGATCTTTGCCACATCATTGATCCTTGGAACACGGCGATCAAAAGCAATGGATTCCAGTTTTCCTGTGATTGTATTGAGTCCAATGGTGATCATTCCATCATCCACAAAACTAAGAAGATCAAACTTCTTCATTTCTTCCTTAGAAAGTTCATCTCCACCTGGATCTGGTTTTCTGCGGATCTTATCCGTATGACGAATTTGGCGTACCATATAAGAATCAGAGGCTATATAAACTCGAAAAAGTTCTGTTGGTAAATCGCTCTTTTTTTGGAAAAAAGGAAACTCTCCCGAATGGTTTTGCACTTCCTCACCCAGTTCGTTTAAAATGATTTCACCTTCACCACCGGGTGGCGGAAGTACGTCTTTCTGTTGTTTGACTTCCTGCTCGGCATCAGGAACGGCACTTGTTTTGGTTTGGGAAGTAGACTGGCAAAATAAGAAAACGGAAACTGATACAGCCGATAAAAACAAATGCAAAAATTTCATTTCGACATCAGTTTTTGGCAGTTTCGCATCGTGGCAAGAATTTAAAATGAAAAGGAGAATCCCTAAATTAAATATTTTGCAAACACTGTGGCTAGTCCGAGGAAAAAGAAAAATCCACAAACATCGGTTGTTGCGGTGACAAAGATAGAAGAAGCAATAGCTGGATCCACTCGCATTGCTTTTAGAAAAATAGGAACTAGAGACCCCGTCAATGAAGCCACAATCATATTCACAAACATAGCAGTTCCCACCACTAATCCAAGTACGAGATTCCCTTTCACCAAAAAGATCATACAGCCAGTAACGGTTCCGAGTACAAGTCCATTCAAAACACCAATAGTAAATTCTTTACGAACAGCTTCCCACCAATTGGAAAAAGAAAGGTCTCCCGTGGCAATATTCCGAATAACGACCGTTACGGATTGTGTTCCTGCATTCCCACCAAGTCCCGCAACAATGGGCATAAGAGTCGCAAGTACTACAATTTGCGAAATGGTATCTTCAAAAAAAGCAACCACAGTAGAACTCACAAAAGCAGTCAGTAAATTGACATTAAGCCATATGATACGACGTTTCACAGATTGTAAAATGGGAGTAGACAACCTTTCATCTTCCGAAACCCCAGCCATGAGGAGGATATCCTCAGATGCTTCCTCTTCTACGATTTCTAAAACATCATCCACCGTGATCCGACCAATGATCCTACCCAAATCATCTGTCACTGCAGCACTGAATAAATCATATTTTTTAAAGGTATTAGCAACCTCTTCCTGATCTACATCGTAATGAAATGCGAAGACAGAAAAATTGGTAATCTTTGCTACTTTGGTATTGATTGGAGTGAGAAATAAATCTTTTAAAGGAATGAATCCTTCCAAAACTCCTGCCTCATCAGTTACATACACTTGGTAAATATCTTCGATTTCTTTGGCTTTTTTGCGAACATTGATGATTCCTTTTCGGACATTATCATTAATAGAAACGGTAGCAAAATCTTTGGACATCAGTCGTCCGGCAGAAGACTCACGAAACCCTAGCTGGGAACGAATTTCAAAACTATCGGTTTTGCTTAAATTTGCTAAAACTAACTCACGTTTAGCGCTTGGTAGATAGGAGAGAAGATAAGTGGTCTCATCCGTTTCAATATGATCCAGAGTATTTGAAATTTCATCAACAGAAAGTTCCTCTAAAAAAGACTCTAAGGTCTCCTCTTCCATTTTGACGAGGGCATAGGCTTGGTCTTCTTTGGGAAGGATGCGGAAAAGATATAATTCCTCTTCTCTTTCTAAATCACGGAATAAAGTGACAATGTCGGCAGGGTGAGCTCCATCCAACATTTCTTTCAGTCTTTTGGAATCCTCTAATGAAACGAGGTTTTTGATCTCAGCGACAAACTCATCATAGGAATCGCTTTCTCTGTCGATTTTGATACGGAATTCGGACTCTTTCTTTCTTTCTTCTTCCATAAATCAGCGGATTTCCTGAAATTTACAATTGACGGTTATGTCACGTGGAGCATAGGCTATATCCTATGTCGGCACGAGTTCGAATTTTGAAAACGAATCTTTTTCTTATCCTAGTTTTTTCCCAATGTGTGCTCTTCGAACCTAAAATCAGTAAGGTTCCGGATGCCTATGTTCGTGACGAAGTCATGAATTCAGAACAGAAAAATGCCACAAGAGTTCTCACAGACAAAATCATCAAATTAAACAACGAAGTCTCATCGCAGAGAAAGGCAAATGCTCTCACAGGCCAAGCTATTAAAATCTCTCAGGCAAAAGTCAACAAACACGGCTCCCAACGAGATTTGTCTCGTACCAAAGAAACCTATTTTGTTTTGAAAGAGGATTCTGCCTCTTCCAAACGATATTTGGAAGAAAGCCAAACCCATGAGTTAGAAAGGGCCAAAGAAGAAACTCGTTATAAAACTTGGATCCAAAAAGAAAAAGAAGACAAAGCTTATTTGGAAATGAAAGAAGCCGCCCTGGGGGAACTCATCGCCGAACTAGAATTAGTTCGCTCTGAAATTGCAGTTAAGTTCCAAGAATCCCAAGGAAAAACACCTGCGGATCCAGAATATATCAAAAAAGAAATTTATGAAACTCAATACGCGGAGAAAAAATCAGATGCTCGTCGCCGCGTTTCCGATTTCGAAAGGGTGAAAACAGAAGCACCAAGTTTGCCAAAAGTCAATTTAGAGGATAGTTTTGACGATGCGAAGTAAATTCTCATCACTGAAGGCTTTTTTCCTGTTTGGATTTGTATCCGTATCCTCTCTTTCTGCGGATTGGATTTATTTCCCTTATGAATACAACCAAATCTACAAAGAAAAATATGCTTTGGAATTGGAACTTGCGGACATTCGCAAACAACACCAAAACGAATTGAATCGTTTGGAAGAGGAAAAAAAAGACCTCCAAACTCAAAACCGAAATCTCACAGAAGATTTGGAACTTGAAAAACGAAACCGTGCCAAAGAACAAAATGAATATTCCGACAAAATGCGCGATTATGATATGCGCCTTCGTAGTATTGAAAAAAAGGGAACCGACAAGGAACGATTACTCGCGGACGAGAACCGCAAACGAGAGGAAAAAGACCGGGCCGATTTAGATGCTTATAAGAAAAAACTCGAAGATAAAGAACGCGAATGTTTGCAAAAAGAACAAAAACTTCGCGAAACTTATGAATCCAAAATCGATGAACTCAAAGAAAGGATTCGTAATTTAGAAGAAGAGCTCGCAACCCTTCGCAAACTCACCAAAGAACAAAAGCGAGAATTGGAACGACTTGCGGAACAAACAAAAGAATTCGAAGAAAAATTGGCAAAGGAAATTACCTCTGGTCAAATCCGTCTCAAACGGTTTCATAACAAACTTATCATTAATATCGATGATAAAATTTCCTTTGATAGTGGATCTTCCGAATTAAAACCAGCCATCCTTCCCGCAATCGAAAAAATCAGAGATATCCTCGCATCCTATCCTGAAAACTATATTATTGTAGAAGGACATACAGATAATGTTCCTATCAAAACAAAATTTAGAAACAACTGGCACCTTTCCAGCGAACGAGCATTATCTGTTCTGGAATACATGTTACAAAACAAAAACCTAAACCCAAAAAACTTTTCTAGTGCTGGGTATGGTGAGTTTCAACCCATTGTTCCCAATTCTACTAAAGAAAACAAAGCACTCAATCGCCGAGTTGACATTGTTGTTGTGCCAAGAGCCACAGGGTCACTAAACACAAATAATGACTAAACCAAGACCCAAACGTTCTCGGTTGGTATTTTTTTTAAGCCTATCCGGTGTTCTATCAATTGCCATATTTTTTATCGAATGGATTGGTTCCAGAGAAAGTGGAAGCCTAGCCCTATTTGCAGATGCGGGACATATCTTTACTGATGTTTTTGCCCATATCATTTCCCTATTTGCCTTACTCATTGCTTCTAAAAAACCCACCTCTAAATACCCTTTTGGATTTCATCGTTTTGAGGTACTGGCAGCCCTATTCAATGGTATTCTTTTGATTGGAATTGCCATTTTTATTTTATATGAAAGTTATTTGCGTTTTTCAGGATCTACTCATGTCGAAGCCGATTCGATGTTAGTTTATGCTGTGATCGGTTTTGGAATCAATTTGATATCAGCAGGCCTACTTGTCGGAGTGAGTAAAACTAGCTTAAATTTGAAGTCAGCTTATTTACATGTTCTCACTGATCTTTTGGGAACCTTAGCTGTTGTCATTGGGGCTCTCATCATTCGTTTCACCGGATTTCGCGAAGTGGACAGTTTCCTAAGTATCATCCTTGGAATTTTTATCCTAAAAACATCCTACGGAATTGTCAAAGAATCAATTGAGATTCTCATCGAAGCAGACACAAGCGATTTTGACAAGGAACATCTGTTAGAGCATATCAGGGTATTTCCTGGGATTGAATCTGTTCCAGGAATTACAGTTCGTAAACTCACTTCCGGTGTATTTTCTGTCGAATTACAGATCTTAGTCGATAAAAATGCAGATAGGGACAAAATTGTTTTAGAAATCCATAAAGTCCTTAAGAGCGAATTTGGAGTTCCTTTTGTTTCTGTGGAAATCTTATCAGCAACATTCAAAGGGAAACTGGAAGAAATCTCTATCAGAGAAACAGAACGTGAATTTGGCCACCATGGGCATAGTCATGGACATGCACACGACCACCACCATCATTAAGCTAAGAAAGTTTTCGTTTTTTCTTTTGTATTAAATACTCTGTGAACTGGTCTTCCCAAACAAAAAGTTGAAAGTCTGGATCCACAGACTTTAGGTCTTTTGGCGACGCTAAATCCCAATGTTGGCTGAGGGCCAGAAGGAGTCCTTGTGTCGGGTAAGGAAAACCAGAAAGTAAAAATTCTGTGTCAGGATTTCCTTGGCACTGAGATAAAAAATTGTCTCGCCATAGGGTGAGTTTCTCTCTCTCCTCTGCCACAAGTCCATTTTCCAAAGAAACTTTTTTTGATTTTCCAATCAGTAAAGATACAAGAGATAGGAGTTCTTTGAGTCGGAGTTCCATTCCCAATTTTCCATAGTTTTCTAAAAGTAAATCTTCTGAAGAAATGGGATATTCGCATAACGTCAGTTTGAGATGCGTGACTAACGGAGTGAAATCGGTATGAAAGGAATCTTCACTAGTTTGATTAGAACTCTTAGATTCACCCTCTATGTTTGGATTTTTTGTATTTTGATTCCGTTTGACCAAATAAACAGGATTTCCCTCTTCCGATTTAGTCACCCAAAAGATGGTATCTGCTTCCGCTCCATTCGTGATAAAGGATTTAGTTCCGGATAACTTTCCTTCTCTAACGGCCGAACTTAACTTGCGGAGTTTCGTTTCCCAACCCGGTTCACTCACACCCACAGCAAAAATTTTGGTGGAATTACCTTCCCGGAAACCATCCCAAAGGGAATGAAGAACCTCTTGGGTTAACGTATCCCGATTTTGATCTTGGTTATGGTTTTCCTGATGGATTCGGCTCGCATGGACAAGGATTCCTCCGGCCACATTCACTTCTACCATACAAGAAAGGCTTACGGAAACTCCAACCGGCTCTTCTGCAAGACTTGAGAGTTTTTTTTGGAATTCTAAATAGGATTCAAAACCAAGAAGGAAATGGTAGTAACCTTCCTGGATGAGGATGGGTTTCCAGCTCCGATAAAATCCGACGGATCCACTTTGAGTAAAATTTTTAGGGTATATTGAACCAGGTTCCCCATACTTTAAAATCAAATTCTCATTTGTCGGATTCACGAAAACTTACTTAGATTTCTTTTTGGAGAATTTGGCATCGAGAGCCTTTTCTTCTTCTAAAACTTTTTTTAAGTATTGGCCGGTGAACGAACGTTTGACGGCAACAACCTCTTCGGGAGTTCCTGTAGCAATCACCTCACCACCTCCGTCTCCACCCTCAGGTCCTATGTCTATGATATAGTCTGCTGCTTTGATCACATCTAAGTTATGTTCGATGATGACCATGGAGTTACCTTTGTCCACAAGCACTTGCAAAACAGAGAGAAGTTTTTCAATGTCTTCAAAATGAAGGCCTGTTGTCGGTTCATCTAAAATATAGAGAGTTTTGCCTGTGGGTCTTTTGGAAAGTTCTGTGGAAAGTTTGATCCTTTGTGCTTCCCCACCGGAAAAAGTAGTGGCAGCCTGTCCCAGTTTGATATAACCAAGACCCACATCCATCAGGGTATCTAGTTTTCGTTTGAGGTTCGGAATATTTTCGAAGAAAACTACAGCCTCTTCTACAGTCATATCCAAAATATCAGAAATATGTTTTCCCTTGTATTTTACTTCTAAGGTTTCGCGGTTGTATCTTTTTCCCTTACAAACTTCGCATTCCACATAAATATCTGGAAGGAAATGCATTTCAATTTTTAAGATTCCATCCCCTTCACATTTTTCGCAGCGTCCCCCAGCCACGTTGAAACTAAACCGTCCCGGGCCATATCCCCTTACCTTGGCTTCTTCCAAACCACTAAATAAATCTCTGACAAATGTAAACAAACCAGTGTAAGTTGCAGGGTTGGAACGAGGAGTCCTACCAATCGCAGATTGGTCAATATTGATGACCTTATCAATTTGATCTTTACCCAGAATCTTTTTGTGTTTTCCGGGAACTACCTTCATACCCATCACAGAACTTGCGAGTTCCTTATAAAGAATTTCATTGATAAGAGTGGATTTCCCAGAACCGGAAACCCCAGTAACCACCGTTAGTGTCCCTAGCGGAATGGATACTTCCACATTCTTTAGGTTGTTATGTGTCGCTCCTGTGATCTTTAAAAACTTCCCGTTTCCTACCCGGCGAGTTTCCGGCATAGAAATCCGCTTTTCCCCAGAAAGGTATTTTCCTGTGACTGAATGTTTGTCTTTTTTGATTTGTTCCGGTGTTCCGAAGGATACAATTTCTCCACCGTGGACTCCAGCCCCAGGGCCCATATCCACAATAAAATCAGCCTCTTCCATGGTTTCCTTGTCGTGTTCTACCACAAGGACAGTATTTCCTAAGTTACGGAGGCCTTTTAAGGTTTGGACAAGTTTGGTATTGTCTCTTTGGTGGAGACCAATGGATGGTTCATCTAAAATATACAAAACACCCATTAGGCGAGAACCTATTTGAGTTGCAAGGCGAATCCTTTGCATCTCACCACCGGAAAGAGTTCCAGCGGCCCGACTTAAATTCAAATACCCAACACCCACATCGTTTAAAAAATGAAGTCGTTGTAAAATCTCCTTTAAGATGGGTTTGGAGATGGTATCTTCTGCCCCTTTGTATTCAGAGGACTTGGTAAAATTTAAGGCCTTTTCAATAGAAAATCCGGTATAGGCATCAATTCCGATCCCTTGGACTTTGACAGCCAATGCTTCTGGACGAAGGCGTTTCCCATTACATTCATCACAATCGTGATTGGTCATAAAGGACTCAAACCACTGGCGCATAGAATCTGATTTGGTTTCTTTGTACCTACGTTTGAGGTTAGGAATCACACCTTCATAGTTTTTGGAAAATTCATAATGGGAATTGGCACCACGAAAATCATAATCAATATGAATGGAAGAATCTCCATGTAAAATGGTATTCCGAACTTTCTCCGGTAAATCTTTCCAAGCGGTATTCAAATTGAATTTTAATTTTTTGGATAACGCTTGTATGGTGGCCATATACCAATAGGAATTGGATTTGGATCCTCCCCAAGCTTCAATACAACCTTCAGCCAAAGAAGCTTCACGATCTGTGACAAGAAGGGATTCATCAAATTCCAAGAGGGCACCAAGACCATCACAATTGGAACAAGCACCAAACGGAGAGTTAAAGGAAAATAGTCTGGGAGTGAGTTCTGGAATGCTGACATCATCACATTTCGGACAGGATAGTTTTTGAGAGAATAAATGGTCTTTCTCCCCGTCTTCTACAACCACGATCCCTTCCGCTGTTTTTAAGGCAGTTTCCACAGAATCCGACAATCTAGATTGGATCCCTGGTTTCATGACAATCCGGTCCACAACGATGTCGATATCCGCTTTGAAGTTTTTCTTTAAAGGAATTTCATCTTCTAGGGAATACACTTCCCCATTCACTCGCACCCGATTGAATCCTTCTTTTTTATAACGTTCGAGGACTTCTTTGTGTTCCCCTTTTTTCCCTTGGATGACAGGGGCCATGATTTGGAGTTTGGTTCCCTCCGGAAATAAATTGATCCTGTCGGTGATTTGGTCCACGGAGAGACTGGAAATTGCCGTCCCACATTTCGGACAATGAGGTTTTCCTACGCGGGCATATAACAGTCGTAAATAGTCATAAATTTCTGTAACAGTTCCCACCGTTGAACGTGGGTTTCTATGGGTTGTTTTTTGTTCGATAGAGATGGCGGGGCTTAGTCCCTCAATTTGGTCCACCTCAGGTTTTTCCATTTGCCCCAGAAATTGACGAGCATAGCTGGATAGAGATTCCACATACCTTCTTTGCCCTTCCGCATAGATGGTATCAAAGGCAAGGGATGATTTCCCAGAACCCGAAAGTCCAGTGATGACCACAAGTTTATCCCGAGGGATGTCAAGGTTTACGTTTTTAAGGTTATGTTCTCTGGCGCCGCGAATACGAATAAAGGAATCCACAACGGATAGGTTGTTTTCCTCTTTCATTCTGGAAAGAATTTTAAGAAATGACGGAAGAGGATCTCACGTGTTTCGAATTCTTTTTTTGGTAATTTTTCTACCCTTCCGGCTTCTGTACCAGATTTACCTACGTCTAAGCCTCGCCTTCCAATCACGCCGAGAAGTGTATGAAATCGAATTTCCCGCTGTTTTCGAAGATTCCTACAAGTCCTATTTTGTCAAAAAATTTCAAGGCAAAGAAGAAACAGTCACTAGACTCGAACTCCTCATCCTCTTAAAACTCATTCAAAAAAATGGGAAAATCAAAACCCTCGATATTTCGTTACCACCACTCGAATGGACTCTCTCCGAGTTTTATGAAGTCAGAAACCAAATTTTAGCAATTCGGGAATCCGGAAAAAAAGTGCGGATCTTTGCCAAGGAAGGCGGCGTTGGAACATTACTCCTATTAACAGCAGCTACTGAAAAGTTTTTGGGACCCGAATCTGAATTTACGGTTTTACTTCCCAGCGCCGAACCCATGTTTTTTGGTAAATTTTTAAAAGCCTGGGGAATCGAGGTCCAAGCCTTTGCCTCTGGCCCATACAAATCCTTTGCCGAAAGTTTCACAAGAGGAGAATTTTCCAAAGAGGCTAAAAAGAATTTAGAAACACTCATTTTAGATTTAAGAAAAGTTTTACTGACCGCCCTTACCAATGGAAACAAATCCTTAGAACCATTATTCTACAAACCAATGTTATCAGCAGATGAACTTTTGTCTGCTGGAGTCATTACAGGGATCAAAACAGAAAATGAATTTTTCTCAGAAGACCGAAAGGTATTTTCCGGAAACTATCCTTCCCTCCACCATTCTATTAAAGAATTTCGAATTTTCCCCAAACGAAAGGTGGAAGTGGTAGTCCTTCCTTTAGAAGGAGGAATTGAGGGTGGCGATTATTTGCATAAAAATAGAGAAAACGGAAAAATCGAAGCCTTCTCTCTGATTCCAAATTTGAAAGCTCTTGCAGAAGATAAAAAAATAAAAGCCGTTATTTTAGAAATCTCCTCTCCGGGTGGGTCCGCCTTCTATTCCGAACAAATCCACCAAGAAATTATGGAACTTAAAAAAACAAAAATTGTCACTGCCTATTTTAAAGATACGGTTGCCAGTGGTGGGTATTACATCGGTTCGGCGGTGGATCATATCACAGCTTCGCCAGTTTGTATTACAGGTTCCATTGGAGCCGTTAGTATTCGCGCCAACTTACAGAAATTATACAAAAGATTCCAATTGAATAAAGAGGCTGTAGGATTTTATCCTTTTCGAGACATCCATTCTGAATTCCAACCTCTCTCCAAACAAAGTGTCCAGTATTTAGAATCCCAAATCAAAAAAATTGAAGGATTATTCTACAGACGAGTTGCGGAAGGCCGAAAGATTCCTTTGGAAGATTTACCAAAGATTGGAATGGGCCGAGTGTATTTGCCTACAATAGAAAACAAAATTGTGGATTCCCTTGGGGGACTTTTGGATGCCGTTCACGAAGTAAAAGAACGGTTAGGTGGAAAGCCAATTATACTCACGGAAGAACTCCCTGCTTATAATTTAAAAAACAAAATCCCTATTCTTGGGGGACTTATGACAGAACTAAAATTTCTAGAGTCTTTAAACGAAGTTTCTCTCTTAAGTCCCGTACGCCTTGCTTGGAAAAACCGAAAGTAAACTTTGTTTTATTTTCTAAGGGATGCCTTTTCTAAACGATTGATTAATCCTTCCCATCCAGTCCCAAGTTTTGGAACTTCACAAATGATGGTTTGGATTTTGGCAAGATCACAGGCTTCAAAAAAAGCATAAAGTTTTGACGCATAATCTTCATTAGTTGTAACAAAACAAAAATGTTCATTGTCAGCAGATCGATCTCCTTGATTTGGTTGAATCTCTTTTGCCAAAGAATATTCTCTATCTTTACCTTGTAAGGAAAAACCAATCCAAGCCGTATCTTTGGGATCAAACCCTTTTTCCAAACTATGGAGAAACTCCTCCCTAGATGCCAAAATCACTATAGCTGTCGGTGCGTAATGTTTGTATTTCGTTCCTGGACTTAAAGGTACAGAGGGAACAGAAGTAACAGGAGAAGTTTGGGAAAGATGGGGGACAACGAGGCCAGGGATCAATTTTTTTAGTTCTTCCGATTCAATGGAACCTGGGCGAAGGAGAGTTGGATTTTCTCCCACAAGGCTTACTACGGTGGACTCGATTCCATAACTTGGTTCTTCTGCGATGAGAATCCCATCCACCTTACCTTCGAAGTATCGCACAACATCAGTTAGTTTTGTAAGAGAGGGCCGACCAGATAGATTGGCCGAGGGAGCTGAGATGGGCCCACCAGATAGTTCAATCCAATGGCGAATCACGGGGTTTTTGGGAATCCGTACTGCCAGAGTGTCCAATTCTTTTGGAAAAAGTGATTTGTCTTTTTTAGGAAGGATGAGAGTGAGAGGCCCCGGTGAAAATTTTTTGAATAACTTCCGACCAAGTTCACCTAAAACACAAACCTCTTCAATGGCTTCAATAGAATGGAAATGGGCAATCAGGGGATTGTCTTTCGGTCTTCCTTTGATTTCATAAACACGTCGACAGGCCTCTTCCATTCTTGTGGATGCCCCAATCCCATATACGGTTTCTGTTGGAAAGATGACCACCTTTCCCTCTTGGATGAGGTTCGCAAGCAAACGTACATCCGAAGAGATTAAGGTCTTCATTTTAAAACTTTTTTGTTTTGGTTTTCGATTTAGAATCGGAAACTTTTAGATTTTCTTTTGTATCAGAAACAGCTTGAGTTGTTTCTTCTTTTGGTTCTTCTTCCTCTTTTGCTTTTTCTACTGGAGGAAGTTGGCCTTGGACGAGTTTACTCAAATACACATTGATTTCTGGATCATTGTCAGTCACAAGCTGCCAAAAAGAGAATCCACCTAAATCATATTTACGAAGGAGAGTCATTTTCTCTTCGAAGGCTTTACGGTTCATATAAAAGGCAACACGGTCACATCCACCACTTGTATACCAAAGGGAAGGATCTTCATAAGCACGATTTTTATGGATGTCAGCAAACTTAGATAAGTTTTTCCAATTTGCCACTTTGTTCTCTTCGTTTAAGATACGATTGATATCCGTTGGTTGGCGATTTTTATGTGTCCCTGCTTTGATTCTTTGAGCATCGGAATGATAAATGGCTTTGGCGGATGCTTTACAATTGAGAGCCCAGTCATATCCATAAGTGGGAATCGCCATATAGAGTTTATGGGTTGGCACTCTTTTTTTAGCATACGTGATGATGTCTTTTAACCAAACATTGGGAGCTTGCGGGCCAGGACCCGGGTTGTGGTATTTTCTTGGATGCAGTTCGTAAGCCATAATTTTTACGCGGTCCGCATGTTTGGCGAGAAAAGCATAATCATGAGTGGTAGGACCTCTCCAATTTTCTCGGAAATCAAGAGCGATTGGTTTGGAAAGACCACGGCAATTCAGTTCTTTCTTTTTACTCTTTTCTGCAGGAGTTTTAGGATGAACCGCTACCGAAATGAGTTTTCCCTTTTTATGGACTTCCCGAGCTAGAAGGACAAAAAATTCTTCAAACTTTTCCTTTTTCTCACAAGACATTCCTTCGTAATCGATATCAATCCCATCATAACCATAAGTCATAATTTCGTTTACAATCACTTGGATGTGGTGGTCACGAATGTCGTTCCTTCCGCCCATTCCAATGTTTTCTTGGATTTTTTCTTTTGGATTTTCCCAACGAAAGATGGTCGGTATGATTTTCACATTTGGGTTTAAAACACGAAGTTCCTGGACTCTTTCTTTTCTAGAAGTACTCGACCAACTAGAAATCAACTCTCCATTATTGGAAAGTCCACCTTTCATTGTATAAATAAACGGATGGATTTCATTATAAAGATGAACCGTTTTTTTCATGGCGGTCCAATCGGTAGACCAAGCAGAAGAACGAAACGAAACATTTTCGTCGGGAAGAAAATTAGGTAATTCCGCCGATTCTTCTATGGTTTGGTTCTCTCCACTCTCTTTGGTTTCCATCTCAGATGGGGTACCAAGAGAAGGCGTGGATGCTTCCACAACACTAGGATTGGCATTTCCTGCTTTGGCAGTATCTTTTAAAACAAGAGCAGTTCCATCATTTTGGATCAAATTCATTCCTAAATAAAAGGAGATAGCAGAAAGGAATACCCAAGAGGCAAATAATAGTGTATATTTAGCTGCATTGGACAGCGGACGTTTGGGTGTGGATGGGTTTTCTGATTCGGACATAAATTACTTCTAGTATGATTATCGATCGTATGATAAAAAAAGAGTAGAGAATATTGGGATCACTCACTACCTATTTCTCATCCCATAATTTTTTAGGAGGGATTCTCTCCTAGTCGAAATTAAAAAGAAAGGAAAAAGATATCTATGCATGTTCTCAAACAAAAACCGGTGATTCTTTATACGGTTCTTCTCAGTTTTTTTCTCACCTTTCTCCTTTTAGCCGAACTTACCGGTAGTAAATTATTTTTTGCCTTCGGATTCACGATGACTATGGGGGTTATCCCTTTTCCAGTTACCTTTATCATCACCGATCTTTTGAATGAGTATTATGGTCGCAAAGTTGTACGGGCCACAACCTTTCTGGGAATGGTAATGCTTGGGTTTGCTTATCTCCTCATTGTGATCGATATCCAAATTCCCGCAAGCCCTGAGTCGCCCATTGATGATGCTTCCTTCGAACGCGTGTTTGCCAATTCCGGCCTTGTGATCCTTGGTTCCATCATCGCTTATGTGATTGGTCAGATGATCGACCTCCATACCTTTCATTTCCTTCGTAAAAAAACGGGAGGAAAACATATTTGGCTTCGTGCCACAGGTTCCACCATCATTTCTCAACTCATTGACTCTTATGTGGTGATCTTCATTGCGCTTGGTAAATACCATCCAGTATCCAAACTCATCTCTATTGCCAATACCAACTTTCTTTATAAATTGGGAGTGGCCATCCTCATCACACCACTTCTCTATGCCATTCATATCTATATTGATCGTTATTTAGGGGAAACATTGAAAAACCAAATGTTTCGTTCGGCTATGGAAGAAGAAGGGTTGGAATCGACCATCCAACCAGGGTAGGTAAAAACTATGTTCCAACCACGAATCGAAAGATTAAAATCCATTTTAGGAAATAAACCGGCAAATATTGGACACCGTGGTGCACGTGGGCTTGCACCCGAGAACACACTTGTGTCTTTTCTTGTGGGAGCGGAATCCACAAGTTTTTTTGAATTGGATACCATGCTTTGTGCTTCGGGTGAACTTGTTGTCATCCACGACTTTACGGTGGATCGTACGACTGATGGTGAAGGAAAAGTCTCTGAATATAAATATCGCGATTTAGCAGAACTCGATGCGGGGAGTTTTTTTGATGAAGCCTTTGAAGGAGAACAAATTCCCACACTCTCCCAAATCATCCAAACCCTCCCCGAAACCACAGTCTTCGATATTGAAATGAAGAGCGAAGGAAATCCAGAAGAAAGAAAGGCTCTCGCCCTCGCTCTTGTGAAACTGATTCGGAAATACAAACTAACCAATCGTATTTGGGTGAGTAGTTTTGACTGGGACCTTGTGGATCTCATCAGACAGGAAGAACCAGAAGTTTTACGAGGTCTTCTCATCGAAAAGGGAGATTCGCTAAACAAGAATTATATGGACTATGAGCCGGATTTGATCCTCCCACACTTGTCCGCTTGTTCCAAAGAGTTTGTGGAAGGTTTAAAAGAAAAATCCCTTCTAGTGATTCCTTACACGACCAATACGGAAGTGGAATGGAAAGAGTTACTGAATGCAGGAGTGGCCGGTCTCATCACCGATTTTCCCGACCAATTGGCATCTTATTTAGAATCCAAAAAATAAATCCAAACCCAATTCCCCCAAGGATCCTCATATAAAGAATAATTTTTCTTAGGGATTGATTGGACTAGTTTCAAAGAGGAAACTTTCGGGTGCGTTGCGGTTGAGTGATCACAACGAATGGTGATGGTTCCTGGGTGTACCGGACAATGTTCTGTGTTTTTAGAGAATACAATCCTTTCTCCAGAAGCCAATTGTAACTCCGAGTGGCCAAAACTTTCTTTTAGGAGAGTCCCCCCTAAAAACGATTGGTAAAACCGAGCGGGAAGGCTAGTATTTTCCCCTCCGTCTAAGTTGATAGAGTAAAATTGTAAATCCAATGTTTCCCCGTTCTCCATCGATTCTTTCCTATTTTATATTTTTTTTCATCTCTAGCGTCGCCAATTTTACGTTATGCGAAACTATTTATTTCGAACCACTTCATTCAGCAGACCAATTGTATCTTCCATTGTTTCTAAAGGATATAGTCACAGGGCTTGGGATTGGACATTGGTATTTGCCCCCATCTCCCTATTTTTTTCCTGATCTTTTTATCTATCTAATTCTTTATCCAGTGTTTCCCTTTTTGTATCTTCCCAGTGTTTACGGAACCATCCAAATGTTTTTGGTTTTCTTTGGAATTTTTATTTTTCTATCGAAGTATACGAACCAAACAAGGTCATTCCAATTTCTTTATCTCTTAGAAATCCTTTTTATTTTTTTCTCTCTTTGCGGATATTTTGCAGAAGACAAACCTCTCCCCTTGGTTTATTTTTTAGCGGGGGCTCATCATAGTACTGGTTTCTTTTTTTCACTCCTACTCACTCTTTATCTTTACTCCTTGTTAATCGATAAAGATAAAAAAAATCGTTATCCAAATTCCTTTTTACCACTACCCATGGTTTTCTTTTTTTTCTTTAGTTTTGTATTACTTTATATTTCAGATCGATTTTCTTTTCTCGTCGGGGTGATTTCTTTTTTTGTGGTTCGCATTTGGGATGGAGACTTACCATTCGCCGAAAGAATTTCATACTTTCGGAATCAGAAGTTTTGGATCCTGACTTTCTTTTTTCTTCTGCTTTCTGAACTTATATCATTCGGGCTACGGACAGTCGTATCCATTCCCAGTAGCTTTCAGATTTTGTTTGCCTATCTGGAAGGACTGGAAGCCTCAGAAATCTTACAACTTTCGGGGACTTATCTCTGGGATTTTTCGAAACATATTTTTTACCAAGGAAAATCCATTCTTCTCTTACTTGGTTTCGTCTTCATTAGTTTTACCAAGTTTCCCAAACTGAATCGCCATTTGCTTATTGTGTTTTTTCCAGTTCTCTTAGGCCTCCTCCTCCTTGTAGGAAGATTCACTTACCTCCATCCTTACCCGATCCGGTATTTGTTTCCCCTTCTGTTTTTTGGTCTTCTAGGAATCACCTGGGCTCTCGGTACTCACACGAAAATCCTAAATCCCAAAGTTCTCACAACCCTCCTTTTTTTACTTACGGGGATTCTTTGGTCGTTGCCATTTCCCAGAGAGAAAACCAAGGTTTATTTTTCAGGAATCCTCCAAACAGAAGTATCTTATGACTTAGAAAAACCCATCCGGTTTTGGACAGAAGGCAGACGGGCTCCGATTCCTGTCGACAAAGATGGGAAACCCTACCACTGGATCACAGGTGCGTTCCATACGCACTTGACAGAGTGAAGCGAACGTATGATCTGGAAGTAGATGGAAGATTACGTACGCATATTTGATACCACACTAAGGGACGGGGAACAATGCCCCGGGGCCGCTATGAGCGAAGATGAAAAGGTGGAAATTGCCCAACACCTAGCCCGTATGAAAGTGGATATCATCGAAGCTGGATTCCCAGTTTCTTCCCCTGTACAATTCAAAGCGGTAGAACGGATTTCTCGGGAAATTGAAGGTCCCATCATTTGCGGACTGGCTCGTGCCCTTCGTCCGGATTTGGAAGCAGCACGTGATGCATTAAAACCAGCCAAACAAAAACGAATTCATACCTTCATTGCCTCCTCTCCCATCCATATGAAACATAAATTGGGTAAGTCTCCATCAGAAGTGTTAGAGATGGCAAGACTTGCCGTAAAAATGGCAAGGGACTTTGTGACTGATGTAGAATTTTCACCGGAAGATGCAACTCGCTCTGAATGGAAATTCTTACGAGAGTTAGTCGAAGCTGTGATTGAAGAAGGTGCTACTACCATCAACATTCCAGATACAGTAGGTTATACCACTCCACAAGAATATATGGATCTATTTCGTTTCTTAAAAAAAGAAGTGAAAGGAGCCGACAAGGTCATTTTTTCGGCGCACTGCCATAACGATCTAGGACTTGCTGTTGCCAACTCACTCGCCACTGTCCTTGCGGGCGGTCGTCAAATTGAATGTACCATCAACGGAATCGGTGAGCGAGCTGGAAACACAGCCATGGAAGAAGTGGTCATGGCTCTCAAAACAAGAAAGGATGCTTTCGGTGTGGAAACAAAAATTGATTCCACTCTCATTACTCGTGGTTCTCATTTGGTAAAAACCATCACAGGAATGGTAGTTCAACCTAACAAAGCCATTGTGGGTGCCAATGCCTTTGCACATGAATCAGGAATCCACCAAGATGGTGTGATCAAAAACAGACAAACCTATGAAATTATGACCCCCGAATCCGTGGGACTCAAATCCAATCGTATGGTTCTTGGACGCCACTCCGGTCGCGCGGGTTTTAAAGACCGTGTCATTCGTATGGGTTTCGATCCCAAACCAGAAGAAATCGACAATGCCTATAACAGATTCCTCGAGATTGCTGATAAAAAAAAGGAAGTCTTTGATGAGGACATCGCAGCCCTTTTCCAAGCAGAAATCAGTAGATCCCAAGTAGACGAAAAATATCGACTCTTGTCTTTTGAACAAAATACAGGATCCAACCAAACTCCAAATTCCAAAATCTCTCTCCAAATCAAGGGAGAAGTGAAACAAGGCGAAGCACATGGTGATGGCCCAGTGGATAGTATCTTTAAAGCAATAGGCCAAGTCACTGGCCTTTCTCCACTTCTCTCTAGACTTGTGATTTCACCGGTAACCGAAGGAACGGATGCGATGGCAGAGGCTTCTGTTACCTTAGAAGACGGAGAACGCCGAGTGGTTGGGAAAGGTGATTCCACAGACATCATTGAAGCCTGTGCCAAAGCCTATATCAATGCCTTGAACCGGTTGTAATCCAATGACAACACAAACCAATCTATTTTCGATGAAATCACTGGTACGTAAGGAACTACCTGCCTTCAAACCTTATACTCCAGGAGAACAACCAGGGCTTTCTACCTCCACTATCAAACTCAATACCAACGAAAACCCCTACCCACCTTCTCCTAAAATTAAAGAAGCCGTAGAAAAAGTTTTAGAAACAGGTGTTTTGCGAAAGTATCCCAACTACCATGGAAGGAAGTTACAAGAACTCATCGCAAAAGATTATGATTTAGATCCAGATCAAATTTTGGTGACAAACGGGTCTGATGAAGCCTTACGTTTGTTATTTCAAGCCCTAATTGGCCCAAACGATGTGGTTGTGGCGCCTGACCCGACTTATTCCTTCTATCCGGTTCTAACAGAACAGATGATGGTGGGTGCTACGTACAAAGCAGTTCCACTAAAGTCCGACTTACATTTTGATTTTGAGGCTTTAGGAAAAGAACAGGGAAAGTTACTTTGTTTTGCTCACCCCAATGCTCCGACAGGTGTAGAAGAACCAAAAGAAAAACTTCTTAACTTGGTCAAAAATTTTCACGGTATTGTTTTATCCGATGAAGCCTACATAGATTTCACAGAACCAAACTCTAGTTTGATGTCTGAGATAGGAAACCATCCGAACTTAGTAGTCTCTCGTACTTTTTCTAAATCCTATGCTTTGGCTGGACTCCGTGTGGGTTATCTTGTAGGATCTCTTGAAGTGATCTCTTGGATTCGCAAACTAAAGGATTCTTATAATGTAGGAATTTTGGAACAAGTTGTGGCGGAAGCCTCTTATGCAGACAAAGAATACTTTTTGGAAAAACGAACTCTAGTCATTTCAGAAAGGACAAAACTAAAAAAAGAATTGGAATCTCTTGGTTTTTTGATCCCAGACTCCTCTACCAATTTTTTATTCTGCAAACCAAAGTTAGGTGTTTCACCAGAGAGTTTGTATTTGCAATTGAAAGATAAAAATATTTTGATCCGTTATTTTTCAAACGGAATCTCCAAAGATTACGTGCGTATCACCATTGGAACCCCAGAAGAAAATGGAAAACTACTTGCGACCATTCGCGAACTCCTCTAAAAAAACAACCCGGCGCACCCTTCAGCAGGTACCCGGGTTCGAAATTAAATTCACTTTAGATTTACCAAACACCAAAGAGAGTTTATTTCTGAATTTCGATTTTTGTTTTTTTAGGTTCCATTTTCGGAATGGTTAATTCCAAAATTCCATTTTTCATTTTGGCTACGGCTTTATCCGAATGGATCGCTTTTCCAATTGTGAATTTACGGAAATAGTTTCCTTCTCTATATTCCGCAAGTCTCACTTGACCACGAGATTCCTCAGGCAAAACAAACTTTCCTTCCAAAATCAATTGGTCTTTTTCAATGGATATCTCTACAGAAGATTGGTCTACCCCAGGCATTTCCACATGGAAAAGAATGGCTTCTTCTGTTTCCAATACATCCACGTTAGGTGAATAAACGCGAACGGCGGGTTTTCCTTCTTTTGTTTCTACAGATTCTGTTACGTCTTGTTTGTTTTCTTTTGTTAGTGTATTCATAACTTTCTCCTTACCCTGCAACGATGGATACTTTTTTAGGTTTATCTTCTTCTCTACGAGGAAGATGGATGTTTAAAATTCCATTTGTGAATTTTGCGAGGACATGTTCCGCATCCACTCGGAAAGGAAGTTCCAAGGTTCTGCGAAATTCCCCATTAAAAATCTCACGGCGAAGGACTTCTGTACCTTCTGCGAGGTCTTCTGCTTTTTTCTTTCCGTGAATCGACAATAGGTTGTCTTTTACGTTGATTTCGATTTGGTCTGGTTCGAGTCCAGGAAGTAAACAAGTCACAAGGGCTTCGTCTTCCTTGGTGTAAACATTCACAGGAGGGAAATTGGAAGAAGATCCAAATTGGCTGTCCAAAATGGAACGAGTCAACTCATCGTTCAGTCTGTCAAAATCTCTCCAGAACTGATTTGCTTTGGTTTGTGGGTCTAGAATTCGGAACAACATGCTCATTCTCCTCTTTAGCACTCATTAATTACGACTGCTATTTCTATTGGCAATCTACATGTTTGACTGCCAATCGTCAAGAATGTTTTCTATTTTATAGAATTTTGGAAAAAAAATTTTGTCCCATACGGTAGCCCTCACTAGCCTGGAATCCAATGCCTATCCAAGATACCTTGAAACAACTGGGTTTAGAAATCCCCCCTGTTCCTGCAGCCCTTGCGGCTTATATCCCTTCCGAAAGATCCGGGAACCTGATCTTTACCTCAGGGCAACTTCCTCTCGTCGCAGGGAAACTAAGAAAAACAGGAAAGGTTGGCAAAGACGTAAGTCTGGAAGAAGCCAAAGAAGAGGCCAAACAATGTGTTCTGAATGCACTTGCGGCAACCTTACTCCATATTGAATCACTTGAAAAAATCAAATCCATAGTCAAACTTGGGGTTTTTGTTGCAGGAACACCCGAATTCACCGAACAACACTTAGTTGCCAATGGAGCTTCAGAACTACTGGCGGCTATTTTTGGAGATAAAGGAAAACATGCGCGTTTTGCAATTGGTGTGAGTTCTCTTCCACTTGATGCCAGTGTGGAATTGGAAATGGTAGCAGAAGTAGAATGATCAATTCCCTTCTTTCAAAAAGTTTCGACTTGATTCAATTTATTAAAGAATCGTTTTTACTGATCCCTGAATTAATTTTTGCTTGGTGGCATCTAACAAAGAGAATATTTTTGGCTTTGTATCGTTATTGGAATACAAAACTTATATTTGATAAAATATTTTTTATTTTTTTATTTTTACAACTTCTCTTCTCAGTCCTTCCTTGGTTTTCCTACCAAATTCGTTTTTTTGAAACGGAAGAATCCATCTCTCTCGGCCCTAAGTTAAATTCCATTTTTATTTTACTAAGCCTTCTCAATTTTTTCTTTTTGGGATTTTGGAAATCATCTTGGACAAGGATTTGGTTTTTTACAGGTCAAATGATTGCGATTGTATTTGTAATTTGGGGGTATCTGGATCCCAAACGTTATTTTTATGACTTTGTCAAACCAGAAGAAGTGAATCTGGGACTTTCTTTCTATTTATTTTTAGGTTCGGTATTCGGAGCCTTTGTTTTTGGATTCCTCACCTTCAAAAAAGAAGATGAGGTTTTAGGAAGGATATAACTCTACCAATGAACAAGGAACTAAAAGATGAATCTAGTTCCTTTGTTCTGATTCACGATCTGCAACTCGAACTACTTTTCCGAATCATATACGAGATCGCTTTTTTCAAACATTCACATCCAAAATTTCCAAAACATTTTTTCCCTCTTTCTCAACGACATCCACAAGATACTTAGATCCTTTGTCTTTTTGGAATAAGATCTTTTTGGAAAGAGGTTTTCCGATTTCTGAATTGAGGATTCTTTGGATGGGCCTTGCTCCCATGGTTTTGTCATAACCAGTTTCTGCCAAATGCCTTACCGCTTTTTCAGACAATTCCAATTGGATTCCTTTTTCATTTGCTTTTGCTTGCAAAGTGCGGAACATCCGTTTGACCACTAACTCCACTACCTGAATCGATAGAGCACCAAATTCCACTACGGCAGTGAGTCGGTTTCGAAATTCCGGAGTGAATGTTCTCTCAATGGCTTTGAGTGAGCGGTCATCATATCTATCGGTATCAAAACCAAGCAGTGGCTTCGAACTTTCTTGGGCTCCGGTATTAGTCGTTAAAATGAGAATGACATTACGAAAATCAGCTTTTTTCCCCGTGCTATCGGTAAGTGTGGCATGATCCATCACTTGCAAAAGGATATTATAAATATCTTCATGTGCCTTTTCGATTTCATCGAACAACAAAACACAATGTGGATTTTTGCTTATGGCATCGGTGAGTTGGCCACCTTGGTCATAACCTACATATCCTGGCGGACTTCCAATCAGACGTGATACAGAATGTTTTTCCATGTATTCACTCATATCAAATCGAAGAAATTCCACTCCCATCTTTTCTGCCAAAGTTTTTGCCACTTCGGTTTTACCCACACCAGTAGGACCAACAAAAAGAAAACTACCAATTGGTTTTCCTTCATCACTGAGGCCTGACCTTGAATAATGGATGGCGTCTACCACTTGTTCAATGGCATGATCTTGTCCAAAAACAATGGATTTGATTTCGGAATCTAGATTTTCTAATTTCTTTTTATCATCTGCCTTTACCGTTTTTTCTGGAATTTTGGCAATTTTGGCAACGAGTGATTCGATTTCTAAAATCCCTACCTGTTTTTTGGCCTTTTCTTTTTTCTCATCGCGTAACTTTACAAAGGCGCCGGATTCGTCCATCAAATCAATGGCTTTGTCCGGTAAAAAACGATCTCTAAGATGCAAACTGGATAAATCCACACAAGCCTCAATGGCTTTGGCACTATAGGTGACTCCGTGAAAGGATTCGTATTTGGGTTTGAGACCTTTTAAAATTTCGATCGCATCTTCTCTGGAAGGTTCTGCCACTTCAATCTTTTGGAACCTTCTCGAAAGGGCATGATCTTTTTCAAAAATCGATTTATACTCTTTGTAAGTGGTCGTTCCAATGCATTTGAGTTCTCCATTGGCAAGGGCTGGTTTCATCAAATTAGAAGCATCCAAACTTCCACCAGATACGGCCCCAGCACCCACAATGGTATGGATTTCGTCTACAAAGATGATTCGTTCTGGTTTCCCAACTACTTCTTGTAAGATGGCCTTCAAACGTTCCTCAAATTCACCACGGAATTTGGTTCCCGCCATCACAAGACCCATATCCAAAGAATAAATCTCCAAACCCAGTAAACTTTTGGGAACGAGACCCTTAACAACTCGTTCAGCGATTCCTTCCACAATGGAAGTTTTTCCGACCCCTGCCTCTCCCACAAAAATGGGATTGTTTTTACGACGACGAGATAGGATATGAATGGTTCTTTCAATTTCGACTTCGCGACCAATACAAGGATCGAGTTTTCCTAACCTTGCTCTTTCGGTAAGGTTGACACAAAATTTTTCTAGAGCTGATTTACGAGACCCGCTTTCCGCTTCTTCTGGATCTGCTTCTTCCGAAAAATTTGGCTCTTCAGGTTCAACTTCTTTTTTGATTCCATGAGACATGTATTTGATCACGTCTAGACGGTTTACTTCTTGTTTGGCGAGTAGATAATAAGCTTGGCTGTCTTCTTCTCTGAAGAGGGCCACAAGTACATTGTTTCCATCCACTTCTTCTTTCCCTGAATTTTGGACATGAAAGGCGGCAAACTGAATCACAAACTGGACACCCACGGTATAACGTGGTTGGATTTTTAAATCGGGAACTGCTATAGTGGAAAGATCTTCTTCAAAATATTCGGTCAGTTCTTTTCTGAGTAGATCCAAATCACAACCGACATTGACCAAAACTTCTTTTGTTTTTTCGTTATAAGTAAGACCATATAACAAATGTTCTAAAGTGATAAATTCATGATGGTATTTACTTGCTTCTTTACCAGCAAGTTCTAAGGTATTTTCTAAGTCTAGGGAAAGGTTCATTCGTCCTCCTCTTTTGCCAATTGACATTGTAATGGATGCCCTGCGTCATCCGCAAGTTTATGCACTTCTGCTACTTTTGTTCTCGCAATGTCCAAAGAATATACCCCACAAACGGCTGATCCAGAAGTATGTGCCTTCCACATTATTTGACGAGATTCTTCCATTGATTTCCTAAAAACATTGGCTAGTACATAGACTACAAATTCCTGAGGAGTGTAATCATCATTGATCAGAATCACCTTATAGCGATCAGGTTTTTTAAGTTTCTTTTTCTGTTTTTCTCTTTCGAGAAGTTCCACATTCATATCTGTATAAGATTTTCTTTTTGGATCTGACATTATCCCTCCCGGAGCGATTTGATAGGTGACTGTGAATTGTAAGCGGAAATATTTTCCCTTTCCATCACAATCTCTCGTTCCAAATAGGACTCGATAGCCGCTCTGCCCTGTTCATTGTAAATATGATGTAAACTATACATGGGAACAGCTTCATACCCCCTAAGGAATTTATGTTCTCCTTGGGCACCTGCCTCCACTCGTTCCATTTTATGTTCGATTGCAAAATCAATCAATCTGTAATAACAACATTCAAAATGTAAGTTGGGGACATGTTCCAAGGCTCCCCAGTATCTTCCAAATAGAAACCCGTCTCGAAAAACATTCCAACTTCCACCCACAGGTTTCCCAGAAGGATCTGTTGCCAAAACAAGAACCAAACGATGGCGAAAGTTCTGATGCATCTCCAAAAAGAATTTCCGATTCAAATAAGGCTGCCCCCATTTTTTAGAATGGGTGTCTTGATAAAACTGATAAAAGATATGGGCGTGGTCTTCTGTGATCTCGTCACCCGTAAGGGTTTGGAGGGTAAGGCCCGACTCGGAAATTTTCCTTCTTTCCTGGCGGATGGTTTTTCTCCGGTCTTTGACAAGGGTGGATAAAAATTCTTGAAAATTCGCAAAACCTTTGTTAAACCAGTGATACTGATGAGAAAGTCTAGGTGCAAAAGAATTTGTAATTCCTAAACTTTGTTCTTCCTCTTTGCAAAATAAAATATGAACCGAAGAAGTATCTTTTTCTTTTCCAAATTCTAAAAGAGTTTGGAGAAGAACAGAACCAAGAGACTCTCTTTCTTCTGGTTTTAAATCCGGATGGAGTAAAATCCGACTCCCCGTGACGGGACTAAAAGGCACAGCTACAGTCAGTTTTGGATAGTAAGGAATCCCGGCCCGATGAAAGGCATTGGCCCATTGGAAATCAAAAATATATTCGCCGTAAGAATCACTTCTAAGATAAGCAGGAAGAACCCCAAACAAAACGCCCTCTCGCCTAGCAGAGATTAATATTGGTATCCAATCTGAATTTCCGATACAACCTGTATTTTCCAAACCAGAAAGGAATTCATATTCCTGGAAGACGGAATCTGGTGGTACCAAAAGATTCCATTCTTCCTTTCTAAAGTCCCGAAAGGTCTCGGAAATTTTTATCGCAAACGTTTCACTCAATGTAGACCTTAGACTCTAATTTACGACATCTTGTTTGTTTTGTTTTTTGCGGATATGGTCAAGAAGCCTTTGTAAACTAGGATTTTCTGGGTCAAGTTCTAGAGCTGAACTGAGAATGTTTTCCGCCCGAGACAGGTTTTTATCTGCTAAATAGGTCTGCCCCAAATTGATCAAGTTTTTGACATGGTTTGGATCACGAAGGCGCACCCTTTCCCCAAAATCAATGGCCGTTTTGATATCAGCCACTTTTCTTGCACAAAAAGCAGTGATGTACATAATCTCTGTGTCCATCGGTTTTAACAAACTATAGTCTTTGGCCATTTTTTTGGCATTCCCATAGTCTTTGAGTTTTAAATAGAGTTGGATGAATTTCTTTTTGATCTCTGGAATGTTTTCTTCCAAAGAATTAGCCTGTTCCAAATACGAAACGGCTTCTTGGAGGTCCGCCGATTCACTCGCTTCCTTTGCTTTGTGTAGAAGCGATTGGATTTCTTTCAGTTTTTCTCTTTCAATTTTATACCGTTCTTTTTCTTCAATAAAGGAAACTCGTAAAATCGATAGATCATCTGTCAAACTTCCATACTTTCGAAGTTCTTCATAAATTCCGTCCAGTTCTCCTTTTCCAGATTCGACAACTCGAAGGAATAATCTTTCATCTTCATTGATCACTCGTTTCCCATCTTCGGTATGAGAGATGAGTAAATCATCCCTTCCATCAGAGCCCGCAAGAAGGACATCTCCAACTTCTAACTGGAAGGTTTTGATGTATAAATTTCCTTGGACTCCCGAAGTTCCCAATTTTCGAAACATCAGTTCGTTTTCGATAAAACTAGCAATTCCGTCTCGGTATAAAACCATCCAAGGATGTTCTGCATTGATGAAGTACAAAAGCCCTGTTTCGTTATCAATGAGCCCAAGCACTAGCGAAACAAGCATGGATCCGTCAAAACCTTCAAAGATTTTATGCAGTTCTAAAAATGTATTTTTGATCCAACGTTCGGGGTACGTATTCCTTGCTTCACTTAGGAGTCTAGTCCTTGTGATGATGGACTCAAAAACAGAACCAAGAACAAGAGCCCCTCCAGCTCCTTGCATGGACTTACCCATAGCATCTGCATTTAAAAATACAGTATAAGAACGATTGTTTAGAAAAATTTGGTTTGCGATATTCAAGTCCCCACCAATTTCTTTTTCATATTGGCGGAAGGTAAATTTTTTCTTTTGTTCTAATAAAAAATCCACTTGGACATTGTCATGATTCGCATTATTTGCGTTAAATGGCTGTAAGAGCAAAGAGGTTAAAAAATAATCCCCATCTTGTTGGTGTTTCAGGGATTGGACTTCTTTTAAGGAATTTTCCAATTCTTTCGTACGTTCTTGTACTTTTACTTCCAATTGGTCTGCGTATTGTTCCAATTTTTTACGGGCCGCTTGGATGGAACGCACCATTCGGTTAAAGGAACGGGCCATAAATCCAATATCATCTTCCACATGAACCGTCAGCCTATGTTCTAAGTTCCCAGAGTTTACCTCTGTCAAACCTTCTATGATTTGTTCGATAGGCCGTAAAAGTGCGATGAGGAAAAACAAACGGTATCCAAAAATCACAAGTACTGCCAGTGACAAAACACCGATGATCCAGGGGAGAGTGACCTCTTCTTGAAATTCCCTATAATCTAAATAAGGATAACCTACTTCATGGATAAGACCCTTTTCTTTATCTACGATTAGATAACTTACATAAAACGAATATTCGGGATTGTTTTCCGCAAATTTAACACGGCCTCTATAGTTTCGGTCTCCATGGTTTGGCATGGGAGAAAACATTTGGTCTAGGACTTCTGCCTTTTTTTCCTCAGGAAGATCTGAGCTAAGGACAGAACGAGCCGCACCATAAAATCCAGAAAGTGGTCCTTCTGTTTTTGAGACAAGAGACTCTGCACTATCGGAAAAATTCTTTGTGGGAATTTCTCTTAATTTGTTTCTTGTGTAAAGAATTTTACGTTTTTCAGATTCTAGTTCATGAATGAGAGCTTCTGGATTTGTAATTTTATCAGAAGACAGAAGTTGTTTGATTTCTGCCGCATAACCTTTGCTTGTTTCAGGCAATTTCGGTAATAAATTCTCTGTTTTTGCTTTCCAATCGGTTTTTGTTTTAAAAGAAAGAATGGTTTCTAATGCCCAGGAATTCCAATATTCGGATTCATAACTGAATGGATCCACAGAGGTTTCATCCATTCCTTTTTTTCGGACAAATTCTTTTTGGTTTAAATCATAGGTATAATGAAAACTTGGGGTTTGGTCAGTTTCAAGTCCTGCGATAAAGTTTTTGGCCCTTGCTGTATGTACCATATCGTAATTAGATTCAGATTGTTGGATTACGGAATATGCAACGAGTTGCAACACAAGTAAGAAGGATGCAAGGGAGATTCCAATGATTCGAGAGATGATTGTAGTTTTGTCTTTTGTATTGTTGATATAAACAACGTTTGCCAGAAATAATCCAACCACCAGAATAAGATCAGTAATCGTTTGGTAGAGCCCACGCCCGATGGCTCCATCCCTTGATTGAGCATTCATAATCCCTGGAATGATGGTAACAAGTATGAACGCTATCAGAATGCTTGCCGTTGCAAACCGAGATTCTTTTGGCATTTTAAAAATCTGAATGATCCCAACAAAGGAAAAAGTTACAAAAAAAACCAAAACTATTAGCGCATAAGCTTTATAAAAAACTGGTACCGGAAAATCCCAATAGTGCCCACTAAAGAAAAATAACCTACCAGCTGTTAAGCTTATATAAACAAAGTATCCAGTGACTGTGACAACGATGAAATTCATAAACCAAAATAGGTATTTTTTTAACCTGGGAAAGTAAACCTCGGGATAACTTAAGAAAAAGCTTGTTAGGTAAGAGGCACCGGCCATGGCTCCTATAATCACAAGCCATCGCATGTATGCGGCGGCAGGTCCCATAAAGGAAAAATTAATCATATAACCAAAATGGAATATACCTAACCAAAGGGTTCCCATTCCCAGCCTGTATGTTGCCTCGGATTTTTCTTTAACCGTCAAAAAAAATTGTGCATTGTAAAAAGTAAAAATGACACCGACGAGTGAACCGAATGTATAAAAATCAAACGCTATATTTCCCCAAGAGTTCATGCGAGAAAACCCTAACATATAAGGAAATCATGTCAACTTTGTATTTCTTTTCTTCCAAATTTGGTATAGAAAGTACAAAAATATACAAATGAGAACAATTCCAATCGTTTGGTTATAATATGATAGCATAACAATGATTTGGTTCCAATTGGATCCAAGAAGAGAACCGCCAAAAAGAAGGAGTCCACACCATAAAGAAATCGCAATCGAATATAAAGTAATAAATTTAATAACGTTCATTTTGGACATACCAGCAACAATGGATACGAAAAAACGAATTCCTGCTGAGAACCGAGACAAAAGAACCACTACAATCTCATATTTACGAAACCAATCTAAAGTTTTGTGTAAGTTTTCTTCTTGGTAGAATGTGGACAAAAAAAGGAACCGTGATCGTTTTAGAAAATAGAGAAATCTCTCCCCAAAAAAATACATTACGAGAGCACCCAAAAGGTTCCCTAAGTAAGTAGCTGCTACAACAGAAATAAATGAAAGTGGCGAGCCTGGACTGGAAGATAAAAATCCGGAAAACACGGTCACCGTATCCCCTGGCCAAGGGGGAAAAACATTCTCTAAAAAATTAGAGAAACAGAAAAAAATCCAAAGAACAAGGGGCGGTAACTCTAAGATCCGAGCCAAAAAAGCATCAAACTGTAGGAAATCGAGCACAGGAGAAAATGAAATGCCTACAAACCAGTTGGCAACAAAGATTTAAAAAAATGAATGGAAGGAATCGATACTCCACCGTTTGCTTTCCGTAATGCTTCGATTTTTGCCTATTTTTCTTCTGATTCTCTGGGGATGCCAACCGATTCACCAAACCGAAATCTATCGCTTCGATAATATTGTAGTTACCAAATACCCAACGAACGCACCACCAGCCTTCCCTCAGTCATTTTTTCCTGATAAAGTAAACTTACTTCAGTCTAGTGAATTCAAAACAAGCCATATCCATACCAAGGAAGCTTCTCTCCTTTTGGAATCAGAGGAAAGTTTTCAAGCGATTCAAAAAAGAATCGAAACGAGAGCTGCCCAAGGGGATTGGAAACTCATCGACAAAATGGAAAAAAACGGAGAGGTTACTTATTTACTCGAAGGTTTTATTAAAAAATCCCTTTCTATCATTGTCTCTGAAACAGGAGGCAATACCAATTACATTCGCTTCTATTTTAGAAAACATTCTAGTTACTAATCATGAGTTGGATTAAAAATAAAAACGAAACCATCGTCTACCTACTACTCGGTGCGATTTTTTTAGGGACTTGTCTTACTTTATTTTTTGTTTTCAAACCTTTCCTTTGGGCAAGTTTTCTAGCCTTGTTATTTTATCTCACAACAAGGAAAATCCATAAAAAACTAAAGAATGTTTTAGGTGTCAAATTTCATGGACTCTCGCCCTACATCATGGTGATCCTGATGCTTGCGGGAGTCTTCGTTCCCTCCTATTTAATTCTTTCTACCTTAATTAGAGAATCTTTAAATTTAGTGAGTTATATCCGGAACCAACTCACAGAAGAATCAATTGTTTCTCTATTATTAAATAGTCCGATGCTTACTGACTTTTTTACGGAGAACGAATTTTTTTGGATCAAACTTCCTCTGATGTACCGCGAATATGTGGGCCAACATATGGACATTCTCAATTTAGATTCCATTTATAGTTTGCTCAAAAACTCCTCGGGATTTTTACTCGGTTCTTTTGAAGTTCCAGGTGCCATTATCTTTAATGCATTTTTTACCTTTATTTTGCTTTTCTTTTTATACAAAGAAGGAAGCCGAATGGAACATGCACTTTTTGTTTTACTCCCTTTTCCCACAGAAATTGAGGAAAGACTAGGACGGCGTATTGAGGAAGCCATTCGTACAGTGATGATGGGAAATCTTTTTATTTCCTTATTACAAGGTGCCCTCATCTATGTTCTGTTACTCTTTACCTCTGTTTCAAATAAGTTCTTACTTTCGAGTATCGCCACAATTTTTTCTCTCATTCCTGTTGTGGGAACTTCTGTGGTTTGGTTGCCGATTGGACTTTACATTGGCCTTGTACAAGAGAACTGGACGGGTAGCGTTCTTTTTATGATCGCTGGTGGGGCAAGTTATCTTATTTTAGAAAACTTCGTGAAACCCAAAATCTTAGATAAAAAACTAAAAACACATCCCTTTCTTATTTTTCTCTCTTTGATTGGCGGATTACAGGAGTTTGGTGTTGCAGGGATCATCATTGGTCCTATGGCCTTAACTCTGGTCATCATCCTTTGGGACTTTTGGAAAATTTTTAGAGAAACTCGTTTTCAAAATACCTAATGGAAACAATAGATTCATCTCTCAGTGTCAGTGAGGTCAATCGCCTCATCAAATCCAAACTCCAGGACTCTCCTGAATTTAAAAACATTTGGATTCGGGGAGAGATCTCCAACCATTCCCAAACCAATAGTTCTGGGCATATGTATTTTTCTCTGAAAGATCAGACAAGTGTGATCAAATGTGCTTTTTTTTCTTTTCAGGCAAAAAACTATCGCGGCACACCCCTTCGGAATGGAATGGAGATTTTGGTTTATGGTTCTGTCTCTGTATATGAACCAGGTGGGTATTATAGCATTACGGTGCAGAAGATAGAGGAAATCGGGGAAGGAGATATCCTTTTAAAAATTGAAAAACTAAAAAAGGCTCTCCATGAAAAGGGAATTTTTGATGTGAACCACAAACGCCCTCTTCCAAAATTTCCGAAACGCCTAGGCATTGTGACTTCGCCAAAAGGAGCGGCCGTCGAAGATATCATTCGGATTGCCACTGACCTAAATCCCTCCATACAAATTTTAGTTTCACCTTGCCTTGTGCAAGGAGACGGAGCAGAAGTTTCTATCATCGAAGCCATAAAAGAAATCAATGATCCCAAATGGGAAGTGGATGTGATCATTGCGGGTCGTGGTGGTGGTTCTTTTGAAGATCTTATGGCCTTCAACCAAGAAGCAGTGGTGATGGCTTATTATCATTCCAAAATCCCAATCATCTCAGCTGTAGGCCACGAAATTGATCGTGTGCTGACTGACCTTGCTGCTGATGCCACAACTCCCACACCAACGGCTGCAGCAAAACTCGCCGTTCCGAATGTTTCAGACACACTCATTCGTTTGGATGAAATGGAAGACAGGATTAAATCGGCTCTAAAGGCTGTGGTTCGTTTGGGAAAAGAAAAATGGGCGGGGATTACCGGAAGGCCTGTATTCCAAAATCCGAAAACACTTTTGGAAACAAGAACTGCGGATTTAGAAGAACTCATGACAAAGATTTCTCTTCTTGGAAAAAACTATTTGGTTCGCAAACAAAGTGAATTTCAAAAATTTGATACGTTGAGTAGTAATTGGAAATCTTACTTAGAAAGAATTCAAAACAAATTCACGCTCGCAGAACAGAGATTAGTTCATTTTTCCCCACTGGGAACTTTAAAACGTGGTTATTCAGTGGTCAGAAACAAGGACAAACAAGTGATATCATCCATTCATAAAATCAAAGACAATGAAAGTTTAGAGGTTTTTCTTTCTGATGGAAAACTTCTAGTGGAAGTAAAAGAAAAAATATAGGAATCCCCATGGTAGAGAAAAAATCAACAAGTTTCGAAGAAGCTCTTCGGGAATTAGAAGACATTGCAGAAAAATTAGAAAGAGGAACTCTTTCTTTAGAAGATTCCATCAAAGCCTATGAAAGAGGAATGGAACTCAAAAAAATTTGTTCCGAAAGACTTGTGGATGCAGAAGCAAAAATTGAATTTTTATCTAAAGCTCCAAGTGGTGAAATTGTAAAAACAACTGTCAAAAAAAAGAAGGATGAAACTCCTTCTAAACCAGTGGAAGAAGATTTATTTTAGAGAATGAATTTCCAAGCGGCTTTCATCATTGGTTACCTTCTCATCACGATTGCCATTGGAGTGTATGCGGCAAAAAGAGTAAAAAACTCAAAAGACTTTATCTTAGCAGGTAGAAGTTTGCCCCTCCCAATCTCCACGGCTGCTTTATTTGCCACTTGGTTCGGAAGTGAAACCATTCTCGGTTCCTCCGTGGAATTTGCCAAAGGAGGATTTTTAGCCGTCATCCAAGACCCGTTTGGTGGTGCGCTTTGTTTATTTTTACTCGGACTTGTTTTTGCAAAGTATCTCTACCGAATGCAAATACTTACCTTCGGGGACTTCTATAGAAACCGCTATGGGAAAAAAATGGAGTTTATTGCAGGGATCTGCCTTATCTTTTCCTATTTTGGTTGGGTCGCTGCCCAGTTTGTGGCACTCGGAATTATGGTGCAGATTCTATTTGGAATCAACCAATTCACGGCCATTGTGATTGGAGCCTGTCTTGTTGTTTTTTATACTTATCTCGGAGGAATGTGGTCCGTTTCCATGACCGATTTTTTCCAATCCATCTCCATCATCATTGGTCTTGTTTTTGTGATCTATGAGTTAAATGGTGTTAAATCCATATGGTCAAGCATCCAGGAAAAACCAGATGGATTTTTTAATTTTTTTCCAGAATCCAATTATCATGCTTGGACATTATATTTATCAGCTTGGATGGTTGTTGGTTTTGGATCTTTGCCCCAACAAGATATTTTCCAAAGAGTGATGTCTGCCAAATCAGAAAAAGTAGCGATTCGAGCCTCTTATCTTTCTTCTATTTTGTATTTACTATTTGCCCTCATCCCATTGTTTTTAGGTCTTCATGCCAAAAGTTTAATTCCTGATTTTGACTTAAATTCGGAAACAGGACAACTTCTCATTCCAACAATGATCTCTAAGTTTTCAAGTCCTTGGATCCAAGTTTTATTTTTTTCTGCTCTTATCTCTGCCATTCTATCCACGGCATCGGGGGCTATCCTTGCACCCTCTTCTATATTATCGGAGAATATTCTAAAATACGCATTTAAGGATATGAATGATAAAAAGTTACTACTACTTTCTAGAACTTCTGTTCTTATCATAGCAGGGATTTCCTTTTTACTAGCAGTCGGAAAACCTTCGATCTATGCTCTCGTGGAAGATTCTGGTGGAATTTCTCTTGTGACTTTATTTATCCCTATGGTGTTTGGACTCATGAGTCAAAAGGCAGATGAAAGATCCGCCCTTTTTTCTTTATTTGTAGGAATCACCACTTGGCTTATTCTAGAAGTTTACGGTGACGATATGACTAGCCATTTTTATGGAACCATAGCAAGCCTTATCGCTATACTTCTGGGAATGTACTTTTTTCCTAAGAAAGAGCAATTCGCAAAAGCCAAGTAAAAACTTCCTTCATTTCAATCCCCAGGGCTTTTGCTTGTTGGGGGATGAGACTGGTTCCTGTCATTCCAGGAAGTGTATTCGTTTCCAAAACATAAGGCACTCCATCGCTGATGATAAAATCGGTTCGAGAGTAACCTTTACAACCAAGCACTTCATGGCATACCAAAGTATACTCTTGGAGTTTTTTGGTAATTGCATCACCTACAGGTGCCGGAGTGATTTCTTCGCTTCCACCTTTTGTATACTTGGCTTCAAAATCAAAAAACTCTGATTTGGGACGAATCTCAGTTGGAACAAGAGCAAATGGAATTCGTTTTTCCCCTTCTTTTTTTTCAAGAACTCCAATGGAAACTTCCGTTCCCGAAATTAGTTTTTGGATGAGGACCCTATCTTCTGAAACAAAAATTTTATCCACAAGAAGCATTGCTTCTTCAGGAGTTTTTGCCATTCCTGTATTGACACTGGAACCACCAAGCGTTGGTTTGATGAAGACTGGGAATTCAAAAGGTAAGTTTAAAACAATTTTCCTGGCATCCGATTTTCCTTTTTCTAAATCCACAAAGGGTGCCACGGGAATTCCCATGGTTTGGAACAAAAGATTGGCTCTGTATTTGTCCATAGCAAGAGCAGAGGCCAAAACACCGGATCCTGTATGCGGAATTCCTAATGTATCTAAAAATCCTTGGATCCTTCCATCTTCACCAGGCCCACCGTGTAATCCGAGAAAGGCGGCCGAAAATCCATGTTCTAATAATCCCGCACCAGATGTGGATTTTGTGATTTGGTTTGTAGTAGAAAATTCAGTTAAAAAATCGGACTCCGTTTTTCCAGTCGGATCTGGATAAATAGGATCTTTTCCATCGGCAATCCAAAATTTTCCTGTTTGGTCAATATAAACCGGACAAACTTGGTATTTTTCCCGATCTATTGTATTGAAAATGAAATGAGAAGAACGAATGGAGATGATATGTTCCCCGGAGATGCCCCCGAAAAGCAGTGCGATTTTGGTTTGGATCATGAAATCACTTGATTCCTTTTCTTGAAACTTGAAGATATTGAAATTACGTGGATTCCCGCTTTAAAATTCAATTCGGAATTGTTTTTTGTCTCTTCTTTCTCAGTTCCGGAGTTTTTGCCAAACTTCCAAGTTCCTTTACAGAAGATATCAAATCCGATTACCACCAATTTTGGTTTTTATATGAATCGGAAAAAAGAGGACGCCAAAGTTATTTAGCCTTTCGCCCCTTTTACATGGGTTTCCAAGACAAAACCTATGCCTTCCGTTTTAAAAGTTATCTCTCACCTTTTTACTATAAAGAAGAAACCAATTACTGGTATACTTGGTCCTCCTTGTTTTTCTTTAGTGGGACGGGATTCAAACATGAGGAAGGTGACGAAGATGAGGACATTCTTTTCACCCCACTTTTTATTTGGGGTAAGGGAGAATCACAAAGAGAAAACTATTTCAGTGTTTTTCCCATCTATGGAAAAATCAGAAACAAACTTTCTTACCAAGAGTTAGGTTATGTTTTATTTCCTGTGTATTCGGAATGGAAATACAAAACTTACGAAGCAAAATCCATCCTTTGGCCCTTGGTGATGTGGGGTGGATCTGAAACTAGAAGTGATTTTAGAATCTTTCCATTCTATTCCAAAAAAGAACACGAAGGAAAGTACAAACGCCAATCTTTACTTTGGCCTTTTTTCCAATGGGGGGAAGAAAGGTTAGATAAAAAGGAACCAACCTCCTATTCCATTTTTTTCCCCTTTTATAACAGTAAGGATTCAAAAGATGGGAATATGAAAAGCAGGGCCTATCTTTGGTTTCCGATTTTAAATTCTTTATTCTCTTATGGGTATGACAAAAAAACGGGACAAACCAATTACACTGCCCTATTTATCTTTTTCCAATACACTACCTCTGAAAAAAAAGATACGGAGAAACTTGTATTTTTTCCTTTTTACGGATATTCCTATTTTGCAAATAAAGAAGCTGAGTTTGTCACTCCATTTTACATCCGTTTGTCGCAAAATACCTCACACTTAAAAGCCACCTCTCATTTTTTATTACCTTTTTATTCCCATATGAAAAGTGAATATGTCCAAACTGGTAGAGAAGATTACTATTGGAAACTTTGGCCCTTATTTCGTTACCACAAAGACAGCGATGGAAATTTTGGATGGAATACCCTTGCCATCATTCCCGTTCGTTTTGAAGTGATGGAAGATGTTTGGGAACCAATTTTTTCCATCATTGAATACAAAAGGTCATCCAATGGAGAGAAACGTTTGCACTTAATCACAAGGTTATACTCACACCGGTGGACAGAGGATGAAACACATATCCATATTCCCGTTTTAGCAGAATATTCAAAATCACCCACTGGTTTTCGTTATGACTTTGCTTATGGGCTTCTTGGCATTGATACTAGAGATATAAAAAACAAATACAAAATCCTTTGGTGGGAAATATGAAACGCATTTATTCCAAAACCTTGGAACCTTTACTCTATGCCATTGGTTACACCGTATTACTTCTTTTCCGTTCCATAGGCCAGTCTCATCATCTCTATTTCAAACGCCGAGAAATTCTGGAACAAATGTTTATTGCTGGTGTTGGGTCTCTATTTGTTGTTTCTATCGTTTCTATTTTTACAGGAATGATCCTTGGACTGAACACCGGCCTTGGACTCAGGGACTTTGGAGCTGAGGGCCAAATTGGACTTTTACTCACCATCACCCTCACAAGGGAGATGTCCCCCTTTATGACATCTCTGATCTTGGCAGCTTCTGTGGGTTCTGCAATGGCCGCTGAAATTGGAACCATGAAAGTTTCCGAAGAAATTGACGCATTAGAAGTCATGTCGATCAATCCCATCCGGTATCTTGTGATGCCAAGGATTGTGGGATTTTCTCTTATGGTCCCTGTACTTTGTGTCTATTCTGCCGCATTAGGAATCTTAGGTGGAGGAATTGTTGGTCATTTCCAACTGGGAATTGATATGATTAGTTATTTCCAAGATGTCTATTATCGTATTTCTTCTGTTCCAGGTTTGAAAGATTTATATGTAGGGCTTTTAAAAGGATATGTATTTGGCATTGCCATCTCTACCATTTCTTGTAGCCAGGGACTCCGAACAGAAGGTGGTGCCATCGGCGTGGGTCAAACCACAAGGCAAGCCGTAGTCACTTCTTTTCTTATGGTCATATTTTCTGGTTATGTGCTGACTGCCTTATTTTATAAATGAAGGAAATTATGGAAACCTTTGCCATTGAAATGAAAAACGTCCATAAAACTTTCGGCAAACGAAAGATCTTACAAGGGATGAATCTTACCGTCAAACAAGGAGAGACGATGGTCATCCTTGGTCCCTCTGGTACAGGAAAATCGGTCAGTCTCAAACATATCACAGGACTCCTCGATCCTGATGAAGGGGATTGCCAAATTTTTGGAGAATCCATTGTCACTGCCAGTGAAAAAAAAAGAGAAGAACTAAGATCCAAACTCGGAGTCCTTTTCCAATCGGGGGCGCTCATCAACTGGCTCACCGTCTATGAAAATGTGGCACTCCCCTTACGAGAACATAAAATTGCGAGCGGGGCCGAACTGGATCGGATTGTGATGGAAAAATTAAAGTGGCTGGATCTTGTTCCCGCCAAAGACACGTTACCCAGTAATATCTCAGGTGGGATGAAAAAACGTGTGGGTCTAGCTCGTGCCCTCACTTCCCAACCTAAAATCGTGTTATACGATGAACCCACATCGGGTCTTGATCCCGTTATGTCCAATGTCATCAATGATCTGGTGATTCGCTTACAAAAGGAACTGGGACTTACCTCCGTTGTTGTTACACATGATATGAGTTCTGCTTATCGGATTGCGGATCGGATTAGTTTTCTCTACGAAGGCAAAGTCCTGTTTTGCGGGACCTCAGAAGAAATTCAAAAATCACCGAACCCAGTCATCCAACAGTTCATTCATGGAAACACAGTAGGTCCAATGATTCTGGATCATTCTGAATTAAAAAAAGGAAAATCCAATTGACTTTGCTTCTAAGTCCAGGAGAACTTTAGGGAATGCCTACTATAGGTCGTGCTCTCATCGTCGGTCTTCTTTTTATCTTTTCACTAGTGGCTGTAGGTTATTTTACTATTGTCACAGAAGGTGGCCCTTTTCAAAAATCGGGATACCAACTCCCCGTCTATTTTCCAGATGCAGAAGGGATCAAAATCGGAAACAAGGTCACCATCCATGGTGTGCCCTTTGGATATGTTTCTAAAATTCGTCTGGTGCAAATCGATGAATACGGAAACCTTCTCCCCGATGGAGAAACGGGAATTGGAACCAAGGTAGAACTCACCTTATTACTCAAGGGAAAGGTACAACTTTTCTCCAATTACGAAATCAATATCAAAAACGAGAGTCTCCTTTCAGGACGCGTGGTATCTCTAGATCCAGGCTCCAAGTTTCCTGTGGATCCCAAAACCAAAGAATACCTGATGACAGAACCCGCCCTCACCAAGGTGGAGATCTCTCCTCGTTCGGGAAAACTCATGCCCATCCAAGGAAAAGTAACCCAAGACCCACTGGTTTCTCTTTCGGAACTGATTGCGGAAAACCGCTCTGATATCCGTAAAACTGTCCAAAATATCGCAAACATTACAGGAAAGATCAATGAAGGCCAAGGAACTCTTGGAAAACTGATCAACGAAAGCGATGTCCACAAGTCGGTCAACACAACGCTGGGCGATGCCCAAGTGGTTTTGAAAGAACTGAGGGAAGGTCTGGAAGATACTAGAGAACAAGCTCCCGTTACCAGTTTCATTCGTTCCGCACTCAGTGCATTTTAAGAACTAACACGTAAAATACGGTTCCATTTGTAGTTAAATTCTTTAGTTTGACGCACAAAATGGGCCCGTCACATTCCCACCACACTGTTGTAAAAAGGAGACATTTTTTTGACTTGGGCTTCCGGTTTTGGAATTGTCCCTACCCCCATTTCTACAAATTTGTAAGTAGGAACTGATTATGGTAACGGCGATACACAGAAAAACGATCCAAAACTCCATCACATTGCGTGGAATTGGGGTCCATTCCGGGAAAATGGTGACTTTACGGCTCCATCCAGCGGAAGCAAATACAGGACTGATTTTTTATCTCTACAAAGGAACCCAAAAAATCCGCATTCCCATCTCCCTCGACCATGTAGTCGACACAAGCAACGCCACCACCATTGGAGATGGAAGTTCCAACCGAGTGCAAACCATCGAGCACCTTCTCGCTGCAGTTCATACCTTAGGCATTACTGATTGTATTTTTGAAATTGATTCCGTAGAAGTTCCGATTATGGATGGATCCTCCCTGCCGTTTTGGGAAGGAATCCGCTCTGCAGGAATCCGGGTTCTAGAGGAAACCATCGAACCCATTACCATTTCCAACCCGATTTGGGTTGTGGACGGGGACAAATACCTCGTCATGTTACCTTCCGACGAACTCAAAGTCACTTACAGCATAGATTTCAACCACCCCCTCCTCAGAGGACAATCTTACACCACAACCCTTGACGAATCCATTTTAGGAACAGACATCCTTCCTGCCCGAACTTTTGGGTTCTTGAAAGATGTGGAAGCCCTCCAAGCGAGAGGACTTGCTATGGGTGGATCCCTCGACAATGCGGTAGTTCTCACAGATGACGGGTATTTGAACGAAACCTTACGTTATGACAATGAATGTGTCCGTCACAAAATTCTGGATCTCATCGGGGATTTGGCTGTGATGGGAAGACCTTTCCGCGGACACCTCATTGCATCCAAAGCGGGTCATGCCCTAGACATCTCCCTTGCTAAGTGCATTATGAGCCAGGTCACAGGAAACGAACTCACCCAGTTCAAAAGCAAACGAGTCCCACTTTTCTCTAAAAAACAAGCCGTTCGCTAGAATCCGGCTTTTTTTACTTTCCAAACAGTCCCTTTCCAAAAGTATTTTTGCCAAGGGGACGGATGGAAGAAAAAACCACATTCAAAGGCATTTCAGCCTATCCAGGTACGGTTTATGGCAAAGTTTTCCGGTGGAAACAATTCAAACGGAAACGGGAAGACCGTACAGACTTATCCCCAGACGAAATCAAAGAAGAAGTAGACCTACTGAAAAAAGGTCTACTCAAAACCGAAGAAGACTTAAGTGACCTAGTCCAAAAATCCAAATCAAACATAGAACTTTCTGAAATTCTAGAATCACAAATTGTATTTTTAAATGATCCCCTTTTCCGCGCTCGTGTCTTTGAGAGGATTGCACAAAACAATGAATCGGCGGGTCTTGCCCTAGAAACAGCTGTTAGTTCCTTATATGATGAATTCCAATCTATCCCCGACGAATTTTTTAGGGAACGTGCCGACCATATTTTAGATATAGGAAAAAGGATAGAATCCAACCTGTATCCAGACAAAGCAGCCGACCAAACCAAAATCCCTGATGATGTCATCCTCATTGCCAAAGAAATCACTCCTTCCGAAATGATCCAACTTGGCAAATGCCGGCTTCGAGGGATTGCCACAGACTTTGGTGGGAAAACGGGACACACTGCCATCATTGCCAGAAACTATGGAATCCCAACCATTGTGGGTTTGAAAAATATCACCTCACACGTAGAAGACGACGACTACATTCTGTTAGATGCAACAAAGGGAATTTTAAACCGTTCGCCAGGAATCGATGAAATCAAACTTGCTGGGATCAGAAGCGAAATCCATAAAGTCCAACCAATCCGCGAAATCAGCGACGGCCCGAAAGAAGTCAAAACCAAAGACGGAAAAAAATTTTCCCTTCGTGCCAATATTGATTCTGAAGACGAAGTGGATTTGGCATTTGAACAAGGAGCTGACGGGATTGGTCTTGTTCGAACCGAAATTTTATTCATACGATACGTAGAATTCAAACCCACGGAAGAAGAACAATTTGCTGTCTACAAACGAATTTTACTCAAGATGGTAGGTCGCCCAGTGACTTTCCGAGTTTGGGATATTGGTGCCGATAAAATGGAAAATGGATATGAAGAAGCCAATCCGTTTCTTGGGAATCGTGGGATTCGTTACCTCCTCAGGCACCCTCATTTTTTCAAAGAACAACTAAGAGCCCTACTCCGTGCGAGTGAATTTGGAACCATGCGGATCATGCTTCCTATGATCACAACTCTTTCTGAAATTTTACAGACCAAGGCACTGGTTTCCGAAAGTTTAGAGGAACTAAAAGCAGCAGGGCTTGTGATTACCAAAAAAATTCCTATTGGTATTATGGTAGAAACCCCGGCCTGTGCCTTAAACTTACCTTTTCTTGGAAATCATGTGGATTTTTATAGCGTGGGAACCAATGACCTTTTGCAATACCTACTCGCAGTAGAGCGTAACAACCATTTGGTGGGAGATTTGTATAATCCCTGGCAAGTAGTCTTTTTACTACTGTTAAAGAACATAGCCGATGTGGCCAATTCCCAAAAAAAACCAATTAGCATTTGCGGAGAAATTGGAAGTGATCCCATGTTCACGGCTGTCCTCATTGGACTCGGGTTTCGGGATTTGAGTTCCGCTTTGCCACTGATGAAAGAAGTCGGTGAAAAAGTTCAGGAAATATCCACTTGGAAAGCGAAACTTCTCGCCGAACAAGTAATTGGTCTTGCCGGCGAAGAAAAATATGAAGAAATTGAGGCACTCGTTTTAGAAACAAAAGGGTAAGATCATTCTTTAATGAATTAAATTTTTCGAATCTACGAGATGATTCGTTCCAATTCTTCCTTCCATTTTAACCGCTTATCTTTTTATTTTTCCTTAATTTGTTCCGATTGGATTTTGAACTTCTTTTCCTGTTAACAAAACTAAGATGGATTTCTTTTTTAGGTGATAGATTCCATACAAAAGAAAAGCACCAAAAAAGGAACAGATCACGAAGAATCCATAGAAGTTCGCCATACTCCCCCACTGGTTTTGGTATCCGGACAAAATCCCTGCAGCATAATGCCCGAAGGCATTCGACAAAAACCAAATTCCCATAAGAACTGAGGCATATTTTGTCGGAGCCATAAAACTAACAAAGGAAAGTCCGACAGGAGAAAGGCAAAGTTCACTTAAGGTATTCCAAAAATAAACAAACACTAAAAAGAGAATCGATACAGCAACTCCTGTTTCTGCATACTTTGCTGCCACCACCATCACTAAAAATCCAATCCCAAGTAACACTAGGCTTAAGACAAATTTAATAACTGGATTTGGGTTCTGATTTCTTTTGGCAAGTACCGACCAAAGAATAGAAACGAGAGGACCAAAAATTAAGATAAACAAGGGATTGATGGATTGTAAAACGGAGGCAGGAATTTCGAATCCAAAAAGAAACCGATCCGTATTCCTTAAAGCAAATAGATTCAGTGAGGATCCCATTTGTTCGAAGGCCATCCAAAAGAAGATACTAAAAAAAGAAAGAAGGATTATGAGTAAAATTTTAGGCCTAGTTTGGTGGTCATCCAAACTCGAATTTACAGCCGTTACCTGGTATCTTTCTTTTTGCCAAACGGAAGCAGGCAATCGTTTGCTTCCGAAATAAAAAACTACCATTCCTATGGCCATTCCTACACCGGCAGATAAAAAACCCAAATGCCAATCCACTCGTTCGCCTAAACTTCCACAGATGATAGGACCGATAAGGCCACCCAAATTGATTCCCATATAAAAAATGGTAAATCCACTGTCTCGTAGACCCGGCTTTCCATCATATAACCTACCAAAGATGGTGGACATATTGGGTTTAAAAAAACCGTTCCCTAAGGCTAACAAAACAAGACCCAAATAAAAAAAAGACAAATCAGAAAACGCCAAAGAGATATGCCCACACAACATTAAAAAACTTCCTAAATAAATAGAAAATTGATAACTAAGGAATCTATCTGTTAAATACCCACCAAGAACAGGTGTTAGGTAAACAAAACTAGTATAAAATGCATACACAGCCCCAGCATCGGCATCAGAAAATCCAAGTGACTTTACCAAATACAAAACTAGAAGTGCCCTCATTCCATAATAGCTGAGTCTTTCCCACATTTCTGTGAGAAAAAGTGGAGTGATCCCCTTGGGATGGATGTGAGATTCTATTGGGTCTATTTGGTTCGGCTTTTCCAAATGGTTTCCTCTTGTCCGATAGAAAAATTCGCAAAACGGGCCGCCGCAAATAAATAGTCGGATAAACGATTGATATAAATTCGTAAGTCAGAATGGATCTCTCCACCGGATTCAATGTACACGAGTAGGTCTCTTTCCAGACGCCGACAAATGGTACGACCTATATGAAGGGCACTAGCCATGGATGATCCTCCCGGCAAAATAAAAAATTTAATTTCCGGTAGAACCTCCATCAAACGATCAATTTCTATTTCTAAACTTTCTACGTCGGAGGCGTGAACCACAGTTCCCTCTTTTGAATCTCTTGGCACATAACCCGCAAGTTCGGATCCAATTTCAAAAAGGAAACTTTGTATGCTTTTAATAAAATTTACGAATTCAGGTTCTAAGTTTAGGTCTTTGGCAAAAGAAAGAGCAAGACCAATTGTACTATTCAATTCGTCGCAACTTCCGTAGAGGTCAACCCTACGATCTGTTTTGGAAACCTTAATTCCCGATGCAAGGTAGGTCTGGCCACCATCGCCAAATTTGGTGTAGATTTTCAATTTCCTGCTCCTGCCCGCTAAAATTTCTTTACAGACATAAGTTTTTTGGTATAGAATATTCTGGAAAGGCAAAATTCACGGAAGAACCGAGGACAGGCAACCCCTTCTCTTCCCGATGGGTACGGATACTCTGGGCAGTGGTTTTTACTTTTCTCCGCATGTAGGGAAACAAGCGGGTCATGGACACACAGGAGGGTGTGACAATGATTATCAATCACAACATCAGCGCGCTAGTTGCGAAACGGGCGCTCACAAACACTAGCCGTGACATGGACAAATCCATGGAGCACCTAGCAACAGGTATGCGAATCAACAGAGCAGGAGATGACTCTCTGGGATTTGCAGTGTCAGAAAAACTAAGATCACAAATTCGGGGCCTTGGCCAAGCAGAACGAAATACCCAGGATGGTATGTCGTTCATCCAAGTTACCGAAGGATCTTTAGACCAAGTAAACTCGATCTTACAGAGGTTACGCGAACTTTCCGTTCAATCCTCAAACGGGATTTACTCTAACGAAGACAGAAAACTGGTTCAGTTAGAAGTATCTCAACTTGTGGAAGAAGTGGAAAGAATCGGAACTTCTGCTGAGTTTAACAAAATCAAACCATTGGATGGAAGGTTTTCTCGTGCTTCCAAAAATCCAATGACTTTGCAAGTGGGTGCAAACGGTTCAGAGAAAATAGAACTCTACATCAACACGATGACAAGTTCTTCCCTCAAACTGAAAACAGCTGGAAATAAGTTGACTCTTTCAACTCCAAACAAAGCTTCCGATTCACTCCAAGTTTTGGATGAGGCGATCACCAAGGTCAACCAACTTAGATCTGACCTCGGAGCCTATTACAACCGATTGGATTTAACATTGAAATCACTGAGTAACAACTATGTGAACATTGTTTCGTCTGAATCGCAAGTAAGAGACGCTGATATGGCAACGGAAATGGTGGAGTATTCCAAAAACCAAATCCTTACCAAATCAGGTGTGGCTATGCTCGCGCAAGCAAACCTCCGACCGGAATCCGTAGTAAAACTCCTCACGGACAGATACTAATCCGATCGAAAAAGAAATGGAAATCCTCCTTGCAAACAGGGAGGATTTCTTCAAACTTTGTCCTTATACTTCACTAGCTGTGTAAGCGAGGACATTACGTTGAAACAAATCATCTCGGGACTTCTTTCCCTATCATTACTTTCCACAATCTCTTGTGGGTTATCAGAAAACACAAAAAGGCTAATTCTTAGTACTTCCATTGGCTGCGGAGTGGGACTTGCTCTCGGTGCCGTTTATGATGAAGCACAAAGAAAAAAAGATTCTAAAAACAAAAAGAACGATTTCCAAAGACAAATCAAAGAATCTTTGGCACAGGAAAAAAAGAAACCGCAAAACAAAGGTAAGATTGTTGGTCTTGGTGCCGGTTGTTTGGCTGGTCTTGGAACTGGATTCTATCTCAACACTATGTATGACAACATGGCGGAAGAAATGAAAAAACAAGGAATCAATCTTGAGAAAACGGAAAGAGGTGGAGAAACAGTTGGTCTTACTGCCACTATGGACGGGGGAATCGCTTTCGAAGATGGAAAGGCTGACCTTAAAGGTAAAGGTAAAGAAAATATTGATAAGTTAGCAGAAGCTCTTGCTGCTTACCCAGAAACTAAAATCAATATCTCTGGACATGCCAACAGAACTGGTGCAGAAGATCTAAATCTACGCCTTTCTCAAGACCGTGCTGTGACTGCAAAAAATGCTCTTACTTCCAACGGTGTGGAAGGCAAACGAATTGGAGCTGTTCAAGGTCTAGGTTCTTCTACTCCTCTTAAAAATGTTGATCCAAAAGATGGATCCAACCGTCGCGTAGAAGTAGAAATCGTTCCGGCTTCCTAAAACTAGAACGACATAAAAAAAGGGACTGTTTGTCCCTTTTCTTTTTCGAACCAAAGCCTACATATCATTGTAGGCTTTTTTATTTGAAACCAGGAGAATTCAATCTACATCCCTAAACCTGGAAATCCACCCATAGCTTGCATTTGTTTGGCGGCACCCGCTTGTGCATCCTGTAAGGCTTTGGTATAAGCTTCTTGAATGGATTTTTCTAGAAGATTTTTATCTTTTTTATCAATCAATTCATCTTCGATTTGAATAGATTTCATCTGAAATTTTCCATCCAAAGTCACAGATAGAAGTTTGTTTTTAGAAATTCCTACAAAATTGAGACCGGCAAGTTCCTTTTCCATGGTTTTTACTTGCGATCGCATCTTTTTCATCTGTTTGAGCATATCAAACTTGTTTCCGCCTGCTCCACCGAACATAATCACCTCTTTTCCTTTCAGGATTATTTTTCTGTAAAAGAAGGCAAATATAAAACATTTCTTTGTCGATACTCATAGTATGATCCATCCCAATTCTCCTTACAAACGAATTTGGGATCTTTTTGTTTTTATTTGTATTACCTACTTTGCCATCGAAGTCCCGATAAGATTGGTCTTTCACTATAAACTAACAGCTGGGGTGAATTATTTTGAAAGGGCCATCCAGGTGGTATTTGGAATCGATGTCATTTTGAATTTTAATACCGCGATTTTAAAAGACCGAATTCTCATTCACAATCGTAAGATTGTTACAAAATCCTATTTGTCTTCTTGGTTTCTCGTCGATTTTTTATCAGCCTTTCCTTTTGATCTTTTTGGTGGATTTTTTTTCCAATACTTTGGAATCACGGATAGTTTAAAAATTCTGAGACTATTACGTTCGGTTCGAGTATTTGAACTTTTTAAATCCCTTCGCCTTTTGGCCCTTGGTGCCGATTCAGATGACAGGTTCAAACTCATAGAAGTAATCAATCCTATGAGTTTTCGATTGATTTTCTTTGTGTATTGGACAAGTCTTTTTGCACATTGGGTCGCCTGCGGATGGATCCATCTAGGCCCTGAATTTTTGCCAGATAAGGATATGGCAACAAGATACATTAGAGCACTTTACTGGTCAGTAACCACACTCACTACCATTGGTTATGGAGACATCACTCCTATAACCAATGGCCAAACCATTTATACAATGGGTGTTATGATTTTAGGTGTCGGTATTTATGGATACGTCATTGGTAATATAGCCACTTTATTATCTAATTTAGATGTATCACGAGTTACCTTCCAAGAAAAACTAAATACAATTAACAGTTTTATTAAATACAAAAAACTACCACCCAATCTCGCCAATCGCATTCGATCCTATTATGTGAATCTTTGGGAAAATAAACATGGGATAGATGAAACCGAAATTTGGGAGAATCTTCCTTCTGGAATTAAAATTGATGTATCCATGTTTTTACATAGTCATTTGATTTCCGTAGTTCCCTTTTTCAAAAATGCACCAGAGGAATTAAAACGAGAAGTAGTTTTAGAATTAAAACCTGCTTTTTATATGAAAGGAGATATCATCTTTAAGGAAGGTGATGTTCCGCACAATATGTACTTTTTATCAAAAGGTCATGTAGAAGTGATTAAAGAAAAAACGGGAGATTTACTCGCAACACTCAACTCTGGCTCTTTTTTTGGAGAGATGAGTTTGATTGACGATTCCTTACGAACCGCAACCATTAAAGCAGGATCTTATTGTGATGTGTATACCTTAGGGAAAGATCGGTTCGCTGAAATTTTAAAACACCATCCTGGATTTGCAAAACATATCGAAACCATTGCCAAAGAACGCAGGAAAACGCAAACCACTAGTCAAAAGAAAACAAAAAAATCAAAATTCCCACACATACGTAACCAGTAGTTTTTCATTCCCCTCCTTACGGTTTTAAAGAAAATATCGAATGTTCTGGATCCACGAGAGCAATGGACTCGTCAGCAAGCCTGTCAAAGGCATGCCAAGCATTGCTATCTTTCTTTAAGGATTCTTGTTTTTCTGTTTTGGATTTGATTGTTTCTGATTTGGGAATTTCACCGAGTGTGGGAATTTCTTCGATTTGTTTTAATTTTTCAAGAAGTTCCCTATGTTTTTTGGATGGCCCAAACCAGGAAGGAACAAAAGCAGTTTTTTTCTTTTGGCTAAATATAGTTTCTGTTTGTGTGATTTCATCTAATAATAAATTCACTGCACGGATGGTCCATTTACTCGGTGTTACAGGAATTAAAATCAGTTCTGAATTATAAATTGCCGTTGTTAATTCATGTTTCGCAGATCCGGGTGTATCAATGATCACAAACTTATAGGTGTTTCGAACTTCATCCAAAGCACGTTTGAATTGTAGACAAAGACTGCTGGAATCAGGATTGTATTTGGTGAGTTTGGCTAAACTTAAAGTTGAAGGTAGTACATCAAATTGTTTGGTCTCGCGAATACAATCAGTCATTCGTTTCATTCCGAGTAGCACGGTCATTACATTGGATTCATCCAAAGAACTTAGATCCAAATCGGGCAAACAATAGTCTGTCAAATCCCCTTGCATGTCCATATCCACAACGAGGGTTTTTCCACGCCTTGCCAGGGCGCAGGCCAAATGAGCGGCTGTGGTGGATTTACCACTCCCTCCCTTAATATTGGAAACTGAGATCACCTTCATGGGGCATAGAATTCTCATATTTCACTCGTTGACCACCGATTTTTTTTTGAATTTTCCTTGGAAAGGACTTCGTAGTACTTAATTTGGGTTCAGTTATGGCATTCACAATTCGGTTCCGAGTTTGGGACAAACAAGAAAAAGAATTCTCTCAAAAAGGCTTCAGTTTAACCCTCGATGGGAAACTTTTGAAATTTGGACAACCCATCGCAAGCGAAGACAATTATATTGTTAATAGTTTTACAGGCCTAAAAGACAAATACGACAAAGACCTTTTTGAAGAAGATATTATAGAACATACTGTTGCCAAAGGGGGAAACCTCACTCAACATACAGGCATTATACGATACAATAATGAACACGGGGCTTTTTATTTGGAAAACGGGCCACCTCTATTACAACTTTTTTCGATCAGAAAAGTTGGTAATCCCTATGAAAATCCCATTTTATTTGATTTGTATCTAAAAAGTAAGTCTTGAGATTTCTATTTTCATTCACAACCTCCCTATTTTTACTCAGTTTTCCTCTAAGTGCCAACCTCTTAGAGGATTATTGGAAAGCTCTTCAAAATACAAAAGATAAATTCGAAATTTCAGATCATAGTCCCAAAAGGTTTAGCTTTCGGTTTGGGGGTGAAATTCCAGCTGTTCTACACAAAGAAGCTCTGAACCATGAAATCTTTTGGTTTTGTCAAAAGTACCTAGATAAGTATCATACAAATTATCCATACCCCAGATTTAAACAAGACATCAGGTCTCACCTAACAGATTTATACGGAGATTCCGCTCAAAATTTTTTAAGTGGAAAACTTTCCTTTTCTTGTTTTTCCGGTTGGAAAGAAGGAAGTTCCCTTCTAAAACTTTTTTTCTTTTTGAATGAAGATGAGTTCTTTCCTTATCGTTGGGATTATTATGATTCTAAAGGACAACTTTTTTTAACAGAAGAAGATGAAACCAAAAACGGTAAAAAAGATAGTTTTACTTATTACTCTAGTGCTGGTTGTCCCAAAGAAATCACAAAAGATAAAAATGACTTTGGAGCCATGGACGAATGGTGGTATTATAAAAATTGCCAACTTGTTCGGATTGAATATGATTCCAACGAAAATGGATTTCGAGAACGGATCTGCCACTATGAAAATGAAAAAGAATCTTATTGTGAAGGAGTGGGAGAAAAAGAGGAAAGAGAAGCCATCCAATTAGAATCCAATCAAAAGTTTCCAGAAGCATTAAAGTTTTACCGAAAATCTCTATCAGAATACAAAAAGGAAGTTTCCATTGGTACTTCCAGAACTTGTTCCCTCCTCAAAAAAATTGCAAATATTGAATACAATGAAAGAGATTTTACTTCTTTCACAAAAACATTAGATGAATTTTTTTCCTACCGCGTTTGTGAGTCTGATTCACTCGATGTTTTGATTTATCGATCTTATTATTATCTTTATGTTTTAGGTGATTACAAGGCTGCAAAAGATAGTTATCAAAAAACGGCGGAAATTTACCGAAAAACACATGGCGAAATTAGTCCAGAAATCTTATTAAATTTGGCTTATTCCCAATTTATGGATAAGAACCCTAATGCTTGTTTGTCCAGTTTAGAAAAATTAAATAGTAGAAGACTAACTGCCTATCCTCGTTTTTTTCTCTTTTATTACAGAGGATCCTGTGAACTCAGTCTTGGACGTTATGAAGATGCTTACACAAATCTAAAAAGAGCACAAATCCTGGGAGGAGAAAAAGAATTTTTACCTGTTGTATATTATAAATTAGGTAGAGCCTCTTTCGCCACAAACAGAGAAGAAGAAGGAAATCTTTGGACTCATCAGGCTTTGTTAAACGATTTTGAATTGATCGAAAAAATGGAATCAGATCCTCTTTTTGAACAATTCTTTATTTCTCCTAACGGGAAATCGCATAAAAGAAAATATTACTTGAATAAACAAAAAAAACAATGATATTCAGCTCCTACGGAGACTAAAACGATCAATGAAAAATTTTACGACGCTGAATGATGTTTTTTATTATGCTAATAGAGCTTATGGCTCCAAAGAAATGTTCTTTGGAAAGGATGCGGGAAAAAACTTTAAGGGTCGTACTTTTTCAGATATATTTCATAAAGCAGAAAACTTGGCTCTCTCTCTTTTACAAATGGGACTCAAACCCGGCGAAAAAATAGGCCTTATGGCAGACAACAGAACCGAATGGGCTATTGCTGACATCGCAACTCTGTTAAATGGAGCTGTCAATGTTCCAAGAGGATCAGATTCCACTCCACAAGAAATTGAATACATTCTCACTCACTCAGAAAGCAAATATTGTTTTGTCGAACATGAAAAACTTTACGATTCCCTAAAACCCATTCTATCAAATACAAAAGTAGAAAAAGTAATCATTTTGGACCCTGGTTACAAATCGACGGATTCCCTATCCATACCGATGGAAACACTCATCACCGAGGGTGAATCTCTACGTAAAAATCTCCCCTCTTTAGAACTTAGATCCAAACAAGTCAAACCAGATGATCTATTTACCATCATCTATACCTCTGGAACCACAGGGATGCCAAAGGGTGTGATGCTCACTCACCAAAACATGGTCTACAATGTGGTAAAAGTTCCTCCTCGTGTGGGATTAAAAAGTTCGGACAGGACTTTGTCTATTTTGCCCGTTTGGCATATCTTTGAACGTGCGATTGACTATGCCATCATCGCCGAAGGTGCTTCCATTGCTTATACCAACATTCGAGATTTACGAGATGATTTCCAAAAAATAAAACCAAGTTTTATGGCTTCTGCCCCAAGGCTTTGGGAAAATTTGTATCTTGGCATCAAACAAAAGTTAGAGAAGGCTCCAGAGAACAAACGGAAACTTTTTGATTTTGCTTATGATATTTGTAAAAAATTCAAAGATGGCCAGGACTACCTAGCAGGCAACAGACTTCTCACAAAGGAAGAATCTCCCTTCGAACGAGCCAAAAACACAACCATATCCATCGGTTATGTTCTCAATTTGTTTTTACTTGCAAAGGTACTAGACGGCCTTGTTTTTTCTAAAATTCGAGAAGTTTTAGGTGGCCATCTAACAGGCACTATATCCGGTGGAGGAGCACTCCCTGCCCATGTGGACGAATTCTTCAATGTTATTGGAATTCCAGTCTATGAAGGGTATGGAATGACCGAATGCGCACCCATTATATCAGTGCGCGCTGTGGGGCAAGTGGTTCAGGGTTCTGTTGGAAAATGGCCAGAAGGAACCATTGTTAAAATTGTGAATGAACAAGGCGAATCCGTTCCTAAGGGAAAAATGGGAGTCATTCATATCAAAGGACCTCAGGTCATGAAAGGTTATTATAAAAACGAAGAAGCCACTTCCAAAACTATCACTGATGGTTGGATGAATACCGGAGATTTAGGATTTATCTCTTTTAATGATACACTTTCAGTACGAGGTCGGGTAAAAGACACCATAGTTTTATTAGGTGGTGAAAACGTAGAACCTGTTCCTATCGAGAATTTGCTCCTGGAAAATGCTCTCATCAACCAAGTGATTGTAGTGGGTCAGGATCAAAAATCCCTCACAGCACTTGTTTGGCCAGATAACGATCGGATGAAAGAAGCAGGCCTAAATCCTAAAGACGGTGAAGATCTAAATCAAAACAAAGAGGTCAGATTGTATTTCCAAAATATAATTAAAAAACAAATCTCCTCTGAAAATGGTTTTAAATCTTTTGAAAAACTATCTGACTTTCGCTTTTTACCGAAAGCCATGGAAGTGGGTGATGAACTGACAAATCTTTTCAAAATGAAAAGAAATGTCATTCATGATAAATACAAAGATCTCATCAAATCTATGTATAACTAAAGAGAGTTTAGAATTGTTCCCACAACCTCCCCTAATTCTTTCGAAAGATTGGGGAGGGTTGCTATGGATTCTAGCTCTTTCTTTGCAATCTTTGGGAGTTCTCCCTTCTGTTTAGAGACTGGCGAAAATAGTTTTGTGAGAGCGGCTGCCATCTGCGGATTGATTTCATTTAGACGTTTGATCCTCTCGGCAATAAACCGATAACCACTCCCATCTTCTTTGTGAAACGAGAGTGGGTTTCTTGCTAAACTAAAATACAACGACCTTACCTTATTCGGATTACGGATGTTAAACTGAGGATGATTTTCCAGTTTTTCAGCAACCTTAGATCGATCTTCTCCCGATGCCACTTGGGCCGCAAACCAAACATCCAAAACCAATCCATCATGTTTCCACTTCTCAAAAAACAAACTGACAGCATTTTCTTGTTCTTTCGAATTAACTTCTAATAAAAATTTCAGAGGAGAAACTTCTTCACTCATATGTTTCGCTTCTCTCTGTTCCATAACCGCAAGTTTTTCAAACTTTTTTCCGGGATCATAAAGTAGGTAATATAAACAAATATTTTTTAATCTTCGTTTCCCTATTTCTTCTTTAGTTTGAACGGGAATTGTTTTTCGATTTTCTTCGAATAACAATTGGAATTGGTTTGTAAAGTGAGTTGATATTTTCTGAACCGCAGAAGTTCTTAAATGGCTGAGTTTTACATATTCATAACAACCCAAACTCTCGCTAATCTGTGTCAAACCAGGAAAGGAAAGATAAAAACTATGGTATGTTTTATCCCAACCTCTCCCAAAAGAATCTCTAATGGTATCCAAAATAGGATCAAAGTTCTCTTCCTGATCGGAAACTAACGATTTACGAAACCAATCAAAAATAAGATTTTGAAAAGCAAAAAACCGAGTTACACCGTCGGTTTCCATTTTGGCTAGTATTTTAGTTTCTTCTTCCGACTGACTATACTCCAAACGCACTGGACTGGAAAGAGACCTAAAAAAGGATACAATTGGTTTGGTTCCATTTCCATCGAGAGCGGACAATCGAATTTGATCTCTTTCCCCTGTCATAATTCTTTTTTCTTCTTTTAACAGAGAACCTTCACGATTGAATATTGCCAAAGAATTAGAATATACTAATGGATATTTGTTAGATCCCGCATCAACCAAATCGATAATCCATTCATTCGAATCTTTTACATAGGATTCTTTTACCGATATGACCGGTGTTCCGCTCCGATGATACCAGTTTCTGAGATTAGGAATGGAATGACCAACAACCTCTTCCATCGAAGAAACAAATTCTTCAAAAGTAACACCTTGGCCGTCATATTTTGAAAGATAATGTTTTAATCCTTTTTTAAAATTTTCCCGACCAATTAGTTCCGATACCAATCGAATTACCTCTGCACCCTTTTCATACACAGTGACTGTATAAAAATTATTCATCTCCTTATATGATTTTGGTAAAATAGGATGGGACATGGGTCCTTGGTCTTCGGGGAATTGATATTCCTTTAAAAACAGAACATCTTTGATTCGTTTGACAGCAGGGTCTGTCATATCTTCTGTAAACCATTGGTCTCGAAATACTGTCAGTCCTTCTTTTAAAGTGAGGTTGAACCAATTTCGGAGTGTCACTCGGTTTCCTGTCCAGTTATGAAAGTATTCGTGTGCAATCACAGCAAGGATTGCTTCAAAACTTTCGTCCGTTGCTGATTTTTTATCAGCAAGCACTAGTTTGGCGTTAAATAGATTTAATCCTTTGTTCTCCATCGCCCCCATATTAAAATCTTCTACAGCAACAATCATAAACAGATCTAAATCGTATTCTAGGCCAAATGTATCCTCGTCCCACTTCATTGCTTTTTTTAAGGAATCAAAAGCAAAACCAACCTTCTCTTCATTTCCCTTTTCTACAAAAATTTTTAAGGTGATTTCTCTTCCTGATTTTGTGACAAAAGAATCTTTTGTTTCTTCTAATTCACCGGCTACCAAAGCAAATAAATAAGATGGTTTTGGATAGGGATCTTCCCAAATGACTTCTCTTTTGCCATCAACTAATTGATTTTCGCCTACGAGGTTTCCGTTGGATAACATCACAGGAAAAAGAGTTTTATCACCAGAGATGGTCACTCGAAAACGCATCATGTTGTCAGGTCTATCGATGGAATAAATTATTTTACGAAAACCTTCGGGTTCATTTTGCGTACACAACATGGAACCAGATTTGTACAATCCCTCCAGGGATGTATTTTTAGCGGGATTGATACCATTTTCTACTGTTAGTCGAAACTCCTTTTTAGGAGGATCGGGAATGAGAATCCCTAAAGAAGTTACTTGGTAATCGTTTGGATCGAGAATGGCTCCGTCAATGCGGATGGATAAAAAATCTACAGATTCACCATGTAAAAAAAGAGGTTCTATTTGGTTTCCATTCAGAACTACTTCATAGTCTGCTCTGACAACTGTCAGGTGCAAATCTAAGTCAAAACGCAAATTCACCCTAGGTGTTAACCATGGGTTCGGTTTATAATCTTCCAGTTTGTGGATAGGAGAGGAGGATGGAGTCATCCTCCTTCTTTATTGGATAGGTGATCCTAGAAAAGTGAATTTTAGTTCTGTTTCTCTTTTCTTTTATCCTCGGCAAAGGTAACTTTTAGATTCCTTCCGTCGATTGGCTGGCCATTCATTTGGGTGACGGCTTCTTCCGCCTCTTCCGGATTGCCGTAAGTGATAAATGCAAACCCTCTAAAATTACCAGTTTCCCGATCATGAATCATTTTCAGATCTTGGATTACTCCGTAAACGGAGAAAATCTGCCGTATATTTTCTTCCTTAAGGGAAAATTTCAAATTTCCCACATATATTTTGTTAGAAACCATTCCTGTCCTCGTAAAACCAAATGCATGTTCCAAAGTCCTTGGAACGGGTCGATTAGATCCAATTTGAAGAAAATGTCAACATCAAATATTTCTTGCATATTCTGAAATATAGGGATTATTTGTATCTCTTCTCTAGGTACCGCTTTGAACGAAAAACCCTATATTCTTTGCATCGATGACGAATTCTTTATCCTCTGGAACCTTAAAGAACAATTAAAAAAAGTGTTTGGATCAAATTTCACGATTGAAACTGCAGAAAGTGCGGAGACAGCAAAAGAAATTATGAAAGAAATTGCGGATTCGTCCGCAGATTTAGCAGTTGTCATTTGCGATCACGTAATGCCTGGCCAAAAGGGTGATGAATTTTTAATCGAGATGCAGGAAACGCACCCTCGGACGAAAAAAATCATGTTAACTGGGCAAGCCCCTGCACAAGCAATAGGGAATGCTCTAAACCATGGTTGTTTGTATCGGTATCTTTCCAAACCTTGGGATGCTCATGATTTGGAGCTGACCATCAAACAAGCCATTGACGCCTACTTCCAAGAGAAATCATTAGAGGAAAAAAACAAAGAATTAGCGGACAACTTATACTTTCACAGAGATTCCAAATATCCAAACTTTGAATCTTTAGTGAAACAACTAAAAGGTGATGGAACTTCAAAAATCCAACACTCCATTTTACTCATAAAAATTATGAGTTTCCCTAGTATCATCAAAACCTTTGGGATTGAAGTGTACCGGAAGGTCTTTAAAAAACTATTACAACTCCTTACCGTTCATTTACAAAACGAAGAAAAAGTCTTTCATATTTACTCGGATGAAATCGCTGTCCTCTCCCATCTATCGGAAGGAGAACTAGTAGAAAAGATGCGAAGTTTTCGGATGGTTTTAAAATCCGACGATTTGATTTTAGATGATGTTGGATTTCATTTAGAATGCCGGTATTCTTCTGCAAATGGCCAAGAAGATTGTTATTACAAAGCAAAACTCGCTTTGTTTCGGGCAGAAACACAAGGGTCTGCTGATTTTGTCAGTTATACGGATGACTTGTCAACAGACCACCATCTCCAAAATTTCCAGTGGAGTCAAAAAATCCAAACGGCCATTACAAACAAACAAATTGTTCCGTACTTTCAAGGGATTTTAGACAACAAAACAAAACAAATCCAAAAATTCGAATGTTTAGCCAGAATCAAAGATAGGGATTCCATTTTAACACCCGATGTTTTTTTAAAACTAGCAAAAGTTACGGGAAGCATTCGAATGATCGGCTTACAGATGATAGATGAGTCAATGAGTTATTTTTCTGACAAACCTTATGACTTTTCCATCAACCTTACAGAATCAGAACTAGAATATAAAAGTTTTAGCAAATGGGTAGAAGCCCGATTATTTCACTACAAAATTGATGCCAAAAGGGTAACCTTTGAAATCTTAGAAGACATTAGTTTTTCCGAAAACAAAAATAGCCTCTATACCATTCGTGATTTAAAAACAATTGGTTGCCAAATTGCAATTGATGATTTTGGAGTTCAGTATTCCAACCTTGCTAGGTTACTAGAAGTGGATCCAGATTATCTAAAAATTGATGGTCAGTTTATTAAAAACTTACCGGAAAACAAAACCGCTTACCTTCTTGTACAAGGGATTGTGGAACTAGCAAGGGGAATTGGAGCCAAGGTTGTGGCAGAGTTTGTCGACAGACCTGCCATTCAAGATATGATAGAAACCTTAGGCATCGAGTATTCGCAAGGATATTTGTTTATGAAACCGTCACCAAGTATTCCCGACCAAGCCAGTTTACAGCTGTAAGATGAAAGTATATATCTGTTTAAAACAAAGATTTAAGTAGATTTTGGTTGGACTAAAAACACTCTACCCATTCTAAAAATCAGAAGGGATAGAGTGAGTTTTGTTTGCGACTGGTTGAAAGTTTTATTGAACAGGAACGCCAGGAATTTCTTTTTTCTTTTTTTCCTTAGTGAACAGCCCTTTTAGTTTTTCTTGAGTGGCAGGATCTTGTAATTTTTCCTTACCCATTTGGATGGCCTTTTGCCCTTCTTCCGAATTGGCCTTTTCGATGATTTTGTTCATAAGGCCTGGTTCTTCAGAGCTTCCGTCACTAGGTTGCGAACTTGCACAACTGATTGAGAGTGATAGCATCATTGCTAAAAAAAGTGTTTGTTTCATATAGAGTATCCGTACTTGTGAAAAATTAGATTGTTAAATGGCTTTTCAGTCAATGGAAAAACAAAATCGTTTGTAGAAAACGAGCCTACCTCTAAAACCAATCCTAACCTACCACCAAAAAGGATAATCATCTTTCATGAATCAAAAAGCTCTCGATAAAGATTCAGCACAATTAGAAGCGCTCGGACTGAAATCAGAATTTGACCGTAGTATGAGTTTTTGGGAAAATTTTTCCCTTGGGTTCACTTACCTTTCCCCCGTTGTTGGTGTTTATTCCGTATTTGCACTAGCCATCCAAGCGGGTGGCCCACCCATGATTTGGAATTATCTTTTAGTCGGCTTAGGACAGTTTCTCGTTTGTTTGGTTTTTGGTGAAATTGTTTCCCAGTATCCAATCTCGGGAGGGATCTACCCATGGTCTCTGCGTTTGGTGGGAGAACGTTGGGCTTGGATGTCAGCCTGGGTTTATGCCTGGGCCCTCTTTACAACTGTGGCTGCTGTAGCCGTTGGTGGAGCTCCTTTTTTGACGCAACTTTTGGGAGTAGAACTTGGTAACTCTGGGTTTATTTGGATTGCGATCATTATGATTATAATCTCCACCATCTTAAATTTAAGCGGAACAAAACTTTTGGCCAAAGTTGCTTTTTTTGGATTTTTATGCGAACTTGTGGGAGCCATAGCTGTTGGTGGATACCTTCTCCTCTTTGCAAAAGTAAATTCTATTTCTATACTTTGGAATACCTTTTCCTTTGGCGAAGGTACAAATTATTTTCCTGCATTTCTTGCTTCTTCAGTGGCGGCTATGTTTTGTTATTACGGATTTGAGGCTTGTGGAGATGTTGCGGAAGAAACACCAAATGCCGGTTCTTCGATTCCAAAATCAATGCGGATGACCATTTATATTGGAGGTGGTGCGGCAACATTTGTTTGTTTGGCGTTATTACTCGCCCTTCCCAATATAGACAAAGCCATTTCGGGAGAGGACCAGGATCCTGTCACAACCACTCTTGTCTCCGCAATGGGACTTGTCGGTTACCGAATGGTGATCGTTGTAGTTATGGTTTCTTTTTTATCCTGTCTCCTTAGTTTACAAGCAGCTGCAAGTCGCCTATTGTTTTCTTTTGCGCGCGATGGAATGATCTTTGGTAGTAAACATTTAAACCAATTATCTAAAATAAAAAAAGTTCCAGTCAATGCACTTCTAATCACTGGGCTCATTCCCATCATCATCACTGGTATGGGATACTGGCTACAAGATGCTGTCACCACCATCATTAGTTTTGCCTCAGCGGGAATTTACGTTGCCTTTCAAATGGTGGTTCTTGCAGCTTTATATGCAAGGGTAAAGGGCTGGAAACCTTCTGGATCCTTTACCTTAGGAAAACTGGGAGTTTGGATCAATGGTCTGGCACTATTTTATGGGATCACAGCAGTTGCCAATATGATTTGGCCAAGAACTCCGGAAGAACCTTGGTACATCAATTATGGAATGATCTTTACAACTCTTGTTGTCATCTCTACTGGTATCGTTTATTTACTGATCGCTAAACCACATTTGCAAAGGAAAAAATAGGGCAAAGCTTCCATTAAGCGATTCATGGAGAGTACTTGCTGATTTTAGTTTGGGAAAAAATTCATTCTTTTTCCCAAACTCTGAATTCTCCTCCCGCAATTTCTTCTTTTAATATAGTTCGAAACCCTGGCAAATAACTTCCACCAAACCCATGGAAGGTGATTAGTTTCGTTTTTGATGGCAACAAAACTAAATTTTGTTTAAAAGTTTGTAGATCTTTTACAAATTGACCTGCGGATTTTTCTTTTGAATCATCAATTGAATGATGACCTTTCATCGTTTCATACAAAGGATTAAAACAATAATAATGAGAATGACCAAAGGGAAATTGTTTTAGGAAATTAGTTGTTTTCCATTGGACATTTTCTGTACCCCAATGGTCCGCAATAGATTTTGAAACTAAAACCAATTCTTCTCTGTCTTCCAAACCAAAAATGGGAAAAGACTTACCTGAAACTAAAGATAAATAAATACAAAACTTTCCCACTCCGGAACCTAAATCTACAACCGACTTTACTTCATCTTCTGAAAGAAATTTCCAAGTTCTTTCAATCACAGAAATAGGTGTCCATTGGTAAGGTGATAGTATTTGGAATTTCTGAGGAAGGAAAGAATCCCAAATCGCATCTGTCATTGGATCCCCTACGACGATTTTCTTTTGTTTATCCAAAAATTGGTTTCTCATTTTGATTCATTATGTTACACCATTTGCCTATGGACCAGAAGATTCAGTATTTGAACCAAATGATTGAAATCATTGATAATAAAGTCACGATTTTTAAGAAAAACAAGTCCCAATTGCCTCAAACTGCTTATACCGCTGAAAAACAAGTTCTCACTCGCACCATCCAAGATACAATCAAACTAGCAGAAGAAATCAAACCTGTTCCTTTTTCAGTCATAAATGATTTGAAAGCTCTTATCAAACAGTTATAATTCAATCTGCTCTAGGGAGCGGGTTTAACAGTGAAACCAATTTTTTGTTACCAGGTTCCAATTGTAGTAGGTTCTGGAGTTTCTGGCGGAGCTGTGGCCATGATGAATCCCGATGTGGTTATTTATGATAAGGGAAGATCTCTTGGAGGTCGAGTCTCAGGCAAATCAAAAGATTCTTTTTCCTATGATTTTGGAGCCACAATGTTTCGAGATATAATGGAAGTCCACTGGTTAGGCGGGGAAACAAAATATTCCATTATAGAAATTTGGAAATCAAAACATATCCAATTACAAGTAAAACCAATCTATGACGGATCCCATTTTTATCCGATAAATGGGATGGCAGAAATTGTCTCAGCAATGATCGGCAATGTAAAACCTATCCAAAGGCAGATTTTAAAAAAGATAGAGGTTGCTGGCGAAGAAACTTGGAATTTAGAATTTGAAAACTCTGAAACAAAAGAATCAAATACAGTTTGTTCCCACTCAGTCATCCTGACCCTTCCTATACCACAAATTTTGGAAATTTTTGAAAGGTCAGAAAAAAATTCAAAAATCCAAAGTTGGATTGATTTTTTAGAACCATTCAACGATTACCGCAAAACATTGGTTAGCTATTTTTATTGGGATCAATGGAAACCGGATTGGAAATCACTTGGTCTGGATCCTTTTTCTATCATACCAATTACAACCAGTTTAGATCGAGGTTCCGACTGGGAGTATCAAAGTTGGGAAAGTCTCAAATATCCAAACGAATTTAAAGAAGGTTCTGCCCTTCTCGTTCAATTTGGAGCCATTTTTTCAGAATCCCATTTTGAAGATTGGATGGAGGAAAACAAAAAACCAAAAGCAAAGTACGAAGAGTATTTCATCCAAGAATTGAAAACAAAGTTTGGTGCCCCTCCACCTAATATAATTTGGAACCATAGATGGAAATATGCACAGGCTCAACTCCCACTCCTGGGTCGGGAAGGCCCATTACAGCTTGACGGCGCAAACTTTGAAGAATGGAAAAAACTTTGTAAAGAAACAAGAATCACCATTCTTGGTGATTGGTTGTTCGGATCGAAAATAGAAAGGATAGTTGGGGGAATTTATTTTTTGAACCACAATGCGTTATTGTGATTCTTCTTTCGCGAGTAACTCTCTAAACTGATTCACCCGCCTTCTGTTGGCAAAAATATCCCAAAAACCAAAGATGGACTGAGAACGAACCTGTGCTTCTTGTTTTCCCTCGGGAAAATATACTTCGACTCTGTCAGGAAATCGAAAAACCTTTGTGAAAAAAATCACTCGAATGTATTCGCCTTCCTTCTCTTCACTGATCCAAATGTTCTCGGAGTCGTGGAAGTATTTGGAAATTCTTTCATAGGCAACCTGCCTTGATGTTGTATACGTGATTGGATCCACTTTATGAACAATGTTGTACTGCATACTTTGACTAGAAACGCAGTTAGGTGAAGGTGGACAACCTCTCAGTTCGCCATCACTCACCCCAGAAAGAGGACTCAGAACACTCATACAACAAATAAAAAATACCGTTAGCGCAGATTCCATATCTCCGAAATTCAAAGCCTTATGTTTTTTTACTTGCAGAATTTCAAATTTTTCATATTTTTATCGGCTCATGAACAAGATCAAAAAATACACAATTTCTGGATTGATTTTCAGTATCATTTTACTAAGTGCTATCGCCTATTATTTTTCCAGTTTAGTTCTTTATCCAAATGTAAAGTGTAATTTAGACCACCATGTTTTCTGCAACGGACCTAGTGAAGTTGGATTAGAATATGAAGAAGTCGAAATCAAAACAGCGGACAATTTGAACCTTGTTAATTACTGGATTCCCGCCAAACAATCCAAAGGTACAATCATTCTTGTCCATGGACATGGAGGACAAAGAAATGAGGGAATTCGGTTTGCGAAAAGCCTTCACGATGCCGGATACAATTTACTCCTACTTAGTTTACGTCGTAACCATGGAGGATTTGCATCCATGGGATTTCATGAACAAAAAGACGTGGATGCAGCCATTGAATTTTTAAAATCAAAAGGCTATGAAAAAATTGGAATCTTTGGATTCTCCATGGGTTCTGCCACAAGTATCATAGCAATGGCAAACCATCCAGAAATCCAGGCGGGTATTTTTAGCAGTGGTTATGGAAGTGCCATTGATGTTCTTGTAGAATCAGCAAAACGTGATTTTGGAATCCCATACTACCCACTGATTCCGGTAGTCAAACTAGCGCTCAACTTACGCGGCGATATGGACATTGATTCAGTAAGACCCATTGATAAAATTGCATCCATCAGTCCAAGACCCATTGCCATCTTTCACTGTACAAAGGATGATTATGTAGATTACCATCACGCAAAAGATTTGTTTGCAAAAGCGGGAGAACCAAAATCTCTTTGGTCTCCCGAATGCAATCGGCATGAGCGCCTTTGGAATTTTGCTCCCAAGGAAGCGGAGTCTAGAGCAGTAGGATTTTTTCAAAAGTATTTGAAATAGGTTTTATGGTTCGGTTCGTTCTGATGAGTCAATGGACCAAAGTCTTCATTCAGCCTGAATCCATATTTTTTAATTTTATGAAAAGAATTGATAAAGGCAGTGTAAAATCATTGATCCATGATCGAAACAATGGTTTGAACCAAAAAAATCAATTTAAAATCGATGTCCCAAACAATTGAAAATCTTTTAAAGAATTCCCGCCTCCCTGGCCCAAGGGGAAATTTGGAACTTCTTTATTCCTTTTCAAAAACTGCATCTGCAAAGGATATATCTGAATGTTTATCCTATTGCCATGACGATTTACATAATTCTCCAGAAGAATTTGTAGTCATGTGCGGAATCGTTGGATTTTGTATAAAAAATAATAATCATATAAAGAAAACACTCTCGACCATTAGAAAATATGCATCTCATAGCAGTTGGAGAATTAGGGAAGCTGTTGCGATTGGCATTCAGGAAATTACAGAAAATAATACAGAAGAAATATTGGAAAATTTAAAAGTTTGGATCGATGGAAATGATTTAGAAAAAAGGGCCGTTGTTGCAGCTCTATGCGAACCCAAACTCTTAAAAGAAAGATCGTTTGTCTTGAAATTATTAGAAATCCTAAAACAGGTTACTATGTCCTTTGCTAAGATTGACGGAAAACTATCCGAAAACCAAAATTCTTTAAGAAAAACACTTGGGTATGGATGGAGCGTTGCCATTGTTTCTCTTCCAAAAGAAGGCAAAACTATTTTTGAAAAATTTGTAAAAAACAAAAACAAACAGATCCAATGGATTGTAAAAGAGAATTTAAAGAAAAACAGATTAAAAGTGATGGATAAAACTTGGATGGAAACACTACAAAATACCGTATAACAGAATGTAAACTAACTAAGACTATTATTTTCGCTCACGTTTGTAAAGTTTTTAGGATATTATAAATTTGCGTGAGAGAGTGGTAACCACTGCTCGAAGGGGGACTCGACCTCTCCGCTGTTCGGACTTCCTGTCCGAACCACGCTTCGAGGCACGGTATTGTTCGTCGCCTCCCTTCCGGGTCGGCTTGTCATTAATATCACTCCCGATGGGTCGTGATATTAATGCTCACAAAACTGTTCGAGTCGATCTTGATTGTATTTAATAAATGTTTTGTGATGATTAGGATTTTGCTCGAAGGGGGACTCGAACCCCCACACCTTGCGGCACTACCACCTCAAAGTAGCGTGTCTACCAATTCCACCATCCGAGCGGGCGTGTATGTAGGACAGGTTAGGAAAACGGGTTCTTTCGTCAAGGAGATGAATTTTCTCTTGTCACTTGCACTTACCTTTCGGTAGGTTGTAGGGGTCACAAGTATGCAAGTATCTGATCTTACGTTTCGACTCAAACTGCTCCTTACCGGATTTATTTCCCCTATATTAGTTTTGGTTGGTCTTACTCTTTCTTCCCCTTATTGGCTAAAGTCTTCTGAAACCTACCAAAAATCCGATCTGGCAGTTCTCGAAATTACAAACCAGCTTCCTTCTAAAAAGATATTAAAAGCGGTTGCCACTTTGTCGGAACGTGGGGATTTCAAAAAACTAATTCTTGTTATTCGTGAAGATAAAACACAGAACCTTTTGTATTCACCCCAGGAAAAAGAGTCAAAAATTAAAGACGCATTGAATTCGATAGGTCTGAGTGCGAGTCTTGTATCGTCTCTGATCATTCCTGTATCCAAAATGGGTGACACAGACGAGGCATCCAAAAACCTATTAAAAATAGCCGTTTCTGACAATCTTGGGAGCATTTTACTCCTCTCTCGGGAATATGAAACCAAACGAGTTTTAGGAACCTACCGCAAAACCTTAGCCAGTTTGCCCATCAAGGTAACCGCTTACGGATTTCCATCGGAATTCTCCGGGTCGAATTGGTTCTTAACGGAAGATGGGGTCAGAGAAATCACCGGCGAATTTGTACGTTATCTGTATTCTTATATTAGAGGTGTCCTATAAATGGATGAAATTAAAGATTCCAACGAACTGATTGAACAACGCATTCAAAAAATTAACGATTTAAAAACGAAAGGAATCAACCCCTACCCACTTCGTTTTTTTCCCAATGCCAATTCAAAATCATTGATTGCCGGATTTGATCCAAACCAAACAGAAAAAAAATCCTTCAAACTTGGTGGTCGATTGCATGCCAAACGTGTGATGGGAAAAGCAAGTTTTGCTCACCTAAAGGATGCAGAAGGTCTGATTCAACTTTATGCCACTCGGGATGATTTAGGGGAAGAAAACTATTCTCTTTTCAAATCTTTGGATTTAGGAGATTGGATTGGAATCGAAGGATGGCTATTCCAAACACAAAAAGGGGAAACAACCCTTCACCTAACAAGTGTCCAACTTCTGGCAAAATGTATCCGCCCTCTTCCTGTTGTCAAAGAAAAAGACGGAGTTGTCTTTGATGCTTTCTCTGACGTAGAACAAAGATACCGCATGCGTTATGTGGATTTAGTTGTGAACGACAATGTAAGAGAAACATTTAAAATGCGTTCTAAAATCATTTCCGAAATTCGTAAATTTTTGACAAATGAAGGATTTTTGGAAGTAGAAACTCCCATGATGCAACCGATTGCTGGTGGTGCCGCAGCTCGCCCTTTTGTGACCCACCACAACACTCTCGATATGGAGTTATTTTTACGAATTGCACCAGAATTATATTTAAAACGGCTTATCGTTGGTGGAATGGATAGAGTGTTTGAACTCAATCGTAACTTTCGTAACGAAGGGATCTCCACAAAACACAATCCTGAATTCACAATGATGGAAGCCTATATGGCATTCGGTGATATGGAAACCATGTTGTCTCTTACAGAGAGAATGATTGTTTCTGTGGCAGAGTCCATTGGTAAAGGTTTAAAGTTTCCTTATGGAAAAGACCAAATTGATTTGTCGGCTCCATGGAAACGTGCAAAATACATTGATATCATTAAAGAATATTCTGGAATTGATTTTAGCAAAATCACAGATCTAAAAGATGCCATCGCACAGGCAAAAGCCAAAGGTGTGGATTCCTCTGATTCTGTTTCCATTTGGAAAGTATGTGATGATGTTTTTAGTTCCCTTGTCGAACCACACCTGATCCAACCTATCTTTATCACTGATTTTCCCAAAGAACTTTCACCACTGGCAAAATCTGGAGAAGACGATCCAAAATATGTGGAACGGTTTGAACCTTATGTTGCTGGACGCGAAATTGGAAACGCCTTCACTGAGTTAAACGATCCTTTCGACCAAAGAGAACGATTTGAAGAACAAGTGAAACAAAGAGAAGCTGGTGACGATGAAGCCTTTATGATGGACGATGATTATATCCGCGCACTTGAATATGGACTTCCACCAACAGGTGGTTTGGGGATTGGAATTGATCGTTTGGTGATGTTACTCACAGATTCTCACTCCATCCGTGATACCATCCTATTCCCGCTAATGCGACCTGAATGAATTTAAAATTCAAAAATACAAAACTAGTTTCCTGGTTTGTTTTAAAAAATTTTAAAGAAAAGTTCGAAACATAAAAAAAGCCTCCGAAGGATACGATCCTAAGAGGCTTTTCTTTTTTATCAAAACAGAAAACTTTACTTTTTATTGATATTGAGTTTTGGTTCTGATTCGATTGTGCGGATGAGTTTCGATAAGTTAGATTGAAAGGTAGCCGTTTTATCAGAACTTAAGTTGAAGTTGATGGTTTCTTTTCTGTTTGTATAACTGATGGCAATCGATTGACTTTCGCCAATTTTAGGAATGAGTTCTGAAGAAATAGCTGAACTGATTACGATTGTATCAGAATAATCGGTATTGGTGCGTTTGAGGTTGTACCAAGTTTCCCCTAACTTTAGGGAGACTCCAATGGGAATGTCGACGTCAAAGGTTCCAATTTCATAAAGCAGGAAATACTGCACAAGACCCGTGCCATTGTCCCTTTCTGCTTTGAAATACACACAAGGACGTTTCCCCGGGAACACCCAAAGAAATCGTTGTAAACAAAGATCTTTAGAAATAGCCGTTTGTTGCTCTAAGGTTGGTTCTGGTGTGACCACATAGGCTTTGGTTCCAGAGCAGGAAACAACAACCAGAAAACTGAGAAAAATGGAGGAAATTCGGGTGAGGGAGAAGATTCTTTCCATGGTAAGCTCAACCTTTTTCGAGGTGCAAGGTTTGGCAAAGGAAAAAATCCTGTTCCTATGGTATCTTATCCCAAAGGAAAAATAAAAGTCCTACTTCTGGAAAACGTCCACAAGGATGCTTACGAACTTTTCCACCGAGACGGTTTTGACGTGACCCTCGTCAAAGATGCGATGGAAGAAGCGGAACTCATCGAAAGAATTTCCGATGTACATGTTTTAGGCATTCGTAGCAAAACAAATGTTACAACCAAAGCTCTTCAGAATGCTAAAAAATTAATGACCATTGGTTGTTTCTGTATTGGAACCAACCAAGTAGAACTTGAGGAAGCAGAAAAACGTGCGGTCCCCGTATTCAATGCGCCTTATAGCAATACAAGATCGGTGGCAGAACTTGTCATCGCTGAGATCATTATGCTTGCGAGAAAAGCTAGCGACCAGTCGCGTGATGTACATTTAGGCAAATGGAATAAAATTGCAAAGGGTTGTTTTGAAGTTCGGGGAAAAACACTCGGAATCATAGGTTACGGACATATTGGATCTCAAGTTTCCGTTCTTGCAGAATCTATGGGAATGAAGGTTGTTTTTTACGATATCATTTCAAAACTTCCTCTTGGAAATGCATCTTCTGTCCACAGTTATGAAGAACTGCTCCAACAATCTGACTTTATTACCTTCCATGTTCCCGAAACAGATGAAACCAAAAATCTATTCCGCAAAGAACATTTGAATCTAGTCAAACCTGGATCTTATTTGTTAAACCTTTCTCGTGGAAAAGTATTAGAAATTGATGCACTTGTGGAAGGATTAAAATCCGGGAAACTCGCTGGTGCAGGTGTGGACGTATTCCCTGAGGAACCAAAATCCAATGACGATCCATTTGTTAGCCCACTCCAAGGATTACCAAACCTAATCTTAACACCACATATCGGTGGTTCTACGGAAGAGGCACAAAAAAATATTGGAACAGAAGTTGCTGAAAAACTTTTAAAATATGTGAACAATGGATCCACTACCTTCTCTGTTAATTTTCCAAACATTGAATTGGGGAATTTAAAATCGGGATACCACCGGATTTTAAACATCCACCAAAACCAACCAGGATTTTTAAGAGATATCAACTCGATCATTTCTGATTTAGGTGGGAACATTTTAACACAAAACTTAAGTACCTCATCTAATATTGGTTATTTGAGCATGGAAATTGATAAAAATTTGGGTGATGAACTAAAAGATAAAATCAAAGCCCATAAACATTCCATTCGCACTCGAATCCTGTATTAGAAACTTGGGAAGGAATATCAAAATGATTCAAATCCTTCCCATTTTTACAAACTCTCCTCTTAGAAACTTTAGTTACCTCGTTTATTCCAATAGAACAGGCGAGGCATACTGTATTGATCCCTTTGATGCAAAGATAGTTCTTGGTTATGCCAGAAAGTTAGGAGTCAAAATCAAAGGAATTTTAAATACCCATGAACATGGGGACCATACCCAAGGGAATTTAGAACTAAAAGAAGAAACAAAAGCGATCATCTACGGACATAAAGATGCCAAACATAAAATTCCAGGGATGGACCAAATTTTAGCGGAAAGTGATATTGTATTTTCTGTAGAAGAAGAATCGTTAGCTGTTTGGGACACACCTGGTCATACATTTTCTCACCTAAGTTTTGTTCATAAAAATCCAAAAACAGTTTTAGGAATTTTTTCGGGTGATACTTTATTTAACGTGGGAGTGGGAAACTGTTTTCGCGGCGGAGATCCCAATGTTTTGTACGATACAATACGATCACGATATGAAACCCTTCCTGACTCTTGTTTATTGTATCCCGGACATGATTATTGGGAAAACAATTTGAAATTTGCAGAACATATAGATCCTGAAAACAAGTTCCGCGAAGAATTTCAAACGTCCCTACAACCCTATCAAGTTTCAGAAATAGGAACAGAAAAGAAACTGAATCCATTTTTCAGAAGGCATACAAGTTCTGTCAAAAATAGACTGGAAGAATTGCAGGAAAAAGTATCCGATGATCGTTCTGTATTTTTAACCTTACGAAAGTTAAGGGACAACTGGTAATTCATTTATGTCGGAAGGAAAATTTTCAAATTCCCAGTCTTTTTGGAAGAATGCCCTACTCATAACAACTAGTATTTTGTTATTATCCTTTGTTAGTGTTTATTTATATTCTGATTCAGAAGAAAAGTTTACCGAGGGATCAATACCACAAAGAGATTTTGATTTTCAAAAAGCCAAACGTGTTTTGAAACGATTTTATAAAAAAGTAGGAACCGATTTTTACTGCGGTTGTAAGTTCTCCGAAGATTCGGAAGTCCATGGAAGACTGAAAATTGACTTTGAGTCCTGTGGTCTAAGTAGCCGAAAAGACAACCACCGCCAAACATGGATTGAATGGGAACATATAGTCCCTGCTCATAGTTTTGGTAGTACCCGCGAATGTTGGACTAAAAAAGATTGTGAATCCAATGGAAAACTGGTGCGGGGACGTAAATGTTGTCAGGTTACCGATCCAGAGTTTAACAAAATTGAGGCGGACTTACACAATATTGTCCCAGTTCCTGGTGAAATCAATGCGGATCGAGGAATCTTCTCTTATGGGGAAATCGAAGGAGAAGAAAGGATGTATGGTCTTTGCGATTTTGAAATCAATTTCAAAGAACAAACAGCAGAACCAAAACCAAACATTCGCGGAGACATTGCCCGAACCTATTTTTATATGGAATGGAAATATGGAATTGCAATTCCTGAATCGAGAAGAAAACTCTATGAGTCCTGGGACAAACTGGATCCACCCGATACATTTGAAATTAGGAAAAATGAAATCATCGAAAAGATCCAAAAAGTAAAAAACCCCTTTATTGATTGAATTTGAAACTACACTCCGATTCTAAAAAATTACGAAAGACCATCATCCTCCGAGAAGGCGTTCTATTGTTCGGATGAACCACCCAAACACGACCAAAATTTTCCAAAGGAAACGAACCGAGAATAGGAATTAGTTTTCCACTTTGCACTGCCTCCTCTATGTCCCAAAAAGATCTGATAAGAACTCCTTTTCCCTTGAGCCCCATTTGCACCAAACTTGCCGCATCGTTTGATAAAAAATTTCTTATTCGACTCACATCATTCAAACTAAGATTGGTCCCGGAAAAACGAAGAACCTTATGTAAATCCAAATACAAAAGATTATGGGTTTCTAAATCTTTTGGTGAAAGGATTGGTTTATGAGCTTTGATATACGAGGGACTAGCTACAATAGAGATTCGATTTTTAAATAACTCCGTTCCCAGTAAACCAGAAGGAACTTCCATTCCGACACGAATTCCGATATCGATGGAGTCTTCCATAAGATCGAGCAAACTATCAGTGACGATGAGTTGGATGGTAATTTTAGGATTCTGTTTTTGAAACTTATCTATGATTTCGGATACAAAATTGTTAGACATAGAACTTACGCAAGTGACTCGAAGGGTTCCCTCTAACTCATCCTTTTTAGTTATCGAGTTTTCCAAATCCTTTACGTTTTCAAGAACTGTGATTACTTTTTGGAAAATCAGATCGGCATCTCTTGTAGGAATCACTTTCCTTGTGTTCCGATAAAACAACTGGGTATTCCAAACCTTCTCTAACCCTTGGATTCTTTTGGCGACGGCTGCCTTCGTCACTCCCATCCGAGAAGCCACTTGTGTAAAACTCCGTTCTTGTACTACCAAAACAAAGGTTTTTAGATCATCGAGGTCACGAATGGAGGGAATCATTTCCCAATTGTAAACTAAAAATATACAATAAGTCAAGCAAGTAGCGCATTGAATCTTTTTTATTTACAAAAATCGACATAAGGAAAGACCAAGTTCTATGAATGCAATAGAAACGAGCGGAATCACATTAGCCAGTCTGGTATTACGAATCGCCATTGGAGCCAACCTTTTGGGACATGGCCTTGTTCGAATGGGAAACAAATATGAAGTTTTTAGAGAATGGATCAAAACTCTGTTTTCCGATACACCACTTCCATCTGTTCTCGTAAACACCATGGGGTATATCATCCCGCCCATGGAATTAATATTAGGTGTTCTCATCCTTATCGGTTGGAATACTAAATGGAGTTTGTTAATAGGAAGCCTTCTGATGTGTTCTTTAATTTTTGGAATGTGTTTGTTGGAAAAATGGGAAATTGTTGGAATCCAAATGATTTACATGGTGTGTTATTTTTTAGCACTTAGTTCTATAGACAATCAAATCCTTTCTCTTGACTCCTATTTTAAAACGAGGAATTTATGAAAGCAATCGGTTGTGTTTATGATCCCAAAGAAAAGAAATCCGTATTACGGTCGTTAGAGATTCCAATGGAACCACTGGGAGATCATGATGTTCGTGTCCAAGTGATGGCGGTCTCAGTCAATCCGGTGGACTATAAGGTTCGAAATTCGATCTCATCAGAAAATCCTGGACCTAGAATTTTAGGATGGGATGCAGCGGGTGTTGTTACAGAACTTGGTGCAAAAGTATCCACTTTGAAACTAGGAGACGAAGTTTTCTACGCGGGAGACATCAAACGACCAGGCAGTAATACAGAATTTCAAGTAGTGGACGAGTGGATCGTTGGGAAAAAACCAAAAAACTTAAATTTTAAAGAGGCGGCATCCCTCCCGTTAACAACGATTACAGCCTACGAATCCATTTTTGATAAATTAAAGTTAGAGCCTCTAACAAAAAAGAATATTCTCATTGTTGCTGGTGCGGGTGGAGTGGGAAGTATCGCGATCCAAATCTTAAAACAAATGACAAAGGCCAAGGTCATCGCCACAGCTTCCAGGGAAGAATCGATTGCTTGGGTGAAATCACTCGGTGCGGATTTAGTTGTGAATCCAAAGAAAGATTATCTGGAACAAATCCAATCCTTGGGACAAAATGGTGTAAACGAAGTCCTTCTCTTTAGTGATCCGATAGATCATTTTGAAAATTTGGCTAAGGTGCTCCTTCCCTTTGGAAATATTTGTTCCATTGTAGAATCGGCTTCTCCTCTCAATATGAATCTTCTTAAATCCAAAAGTAACGGGTATTTGAATGAGTTTATGTTTACAAGGTCTATGTTCCAAACAGAAGATCGTATCAGACAAAAACAATTGTTAGAAGAAATTGCAGGACTTGTGGAAAAAGGAAAAATCATTCCTACCAACCAAGTGGACTTGGGTGAGATGACGGAAGAGAGTCTAAACAAAGCACACGAACTTTTACAAACAGGAAAAACAATTGGTAAAATTGTACTCGGAGGAATGAGAAAATGAATACAGGTTTAAAAGATAAAAAAGTATTAGTGACAGGATCTACAAAAGGGATTGGATTTCAAACCGCCCTCAGTTTTGCAAAAGAAGGAGCAGAAGTTTTCCTTCATGGTCGGTCGGATAGTGCGGTGGAGGCAGCCAAGGCCGAAATTAAATCCATCTTACCCAGTGCAAAGTTAGGTGGTGTTTCGGCAGATTTGGCAACAGAAGAAGGAATCCAAAAGCTAACCAAACAAATTCCGGATCTTGATGTCTTAATCAACAATGCAGGATACTTCGAACCAAAACCTTTTTTCGAAATTTCGAGAGAGGATTGGAAAAAAATGTATGAGACCAACGTCTTAAGTGGCGCGGAACTCACACAAAACTATTTGAAAGGAATGTTAAAAAGAAACTACGGCCGAATTGTTTTTGTTTCAAGTGAATCAGCACTCAACATTCCGGTAGAGATGGTCCATTACGGGATGAGTAAAACCGCACAACTTTCCATCTCTAGGGGAAGTGCTGAAGTTTGTAAGGGAACAAATGTTACAGTCAATTCTGTTCTACCAGGTCCCACACTTTCCGAAGGGGTAGAAGAATTCATTGATGCCCTAGCCAAGGAAAAGGGAAAATCGAAAGAAGAAATGGCAAATGATTTCATTCGTGAAAATAGACCCTCGTCCCTCGCGGGAAGATTTGCAAAACCGGAAGAGATCGCAAACGTAATTGTTTTTCTGGCCAGTGACCTTGCTTCCATGATCAACGGAGCCTCCGTCAGAGCTGATGGTGGGGTTTATAAATCGATTTAAAATGGACGGGAGGCGGCAGTTCTTTCTAAATTTAGGAAAAGAGATTTTGCTTCATTTACAGAAAACTGCCGAATTTCGATGCTGGAACCTGTATGAAAGAATATGACATCATTGTCATTGGTGCTGGTGCGGGAACCAAACTTGTCACCCCACCCTCCAAAATTGGCAAACGAGTGGCTGTGTTTGAAAAGGAAACTCCTGGTGGGACTTGTCTCAACCGAGGTTGTATCCCGTCGAAAATGGTGATTTACCCTTCGGAACTCATTCGTCTCTCAGAGGGAACGGAAAAGTTTCCTGTATTTTTCAAAGAAAAACCCGTAGCCGATGTGACTCAAATATTCCGACGAGTGAACGAAACGGTAAAACAAGATTCCGATTCCATTCCTGTGGCCTACGACAAAAATCCAAATATTGATTATTATCCAAAACAAGTTCGGTTCATAGACAAACGGATTCTATCCGATGGCGAAGAAACTTATACCGCCAAACATATATTCATTGTTACAGGGACAAGACCCAATATCCCAGAAATTCCCGGATTAAAGGAAACTCCCTTTTGGACATCGAGAGAAGCTCTATCACCGGACAAGTTTCCGAAATCACTGATCATCATCGGTGCTGGATTTATATCTTTGGAACTCGGAGCTGCTTATCAGGCTTACGGTTGCCAAGTGACAGGACTTACAAGAACAGATGTTTTGCGGTCAGCCGATGGCGAGATCAAAAACGAATTAAACAAACATTTACCCTTTCCAATTGAATCTCATTACCAAATTGAAAAAGTAGAATTCAAAGATGGATTCTTTACCGTAACAGGAAAAACAGCAGAGGGAAAATCTACCCTCCATTCCGCAGAACGACTGCTAGTAGCAACAGGAATCCGACCGAACACCGATGACTTAGGATTAGAACATACAAAGATCCAAACTAACGCGAGTGGGTATATCCAAGTGAGTGATACCTTAGAAACCACAGAATCTGGAATTTATGCCTTTGGTGATGTGATTGGTCGTTATTTTTTCAGGCATAGTGCCAACTTTGAAGGGGAGTATCTCTTTGACCATCTGTATGGAACAAAAACCAATCTTCCCATCAATTACCCACCGATGCCTGAAGCTGTCTTCACTCACCCACAAATTGCCAGTGTGGGTTTTACAGAAGAAGAACTCATCCAAAAACAAATTCCTTATTACAAAGGAGTAAACCCCTATTCTTCCAGTGCCACGGGAATGGCGAGAATGTCCGATTCTGGATTTGTGAAGGTTCTTGTTTCCAAGGAAACAGAACAAGTGATAGGTGCCCATATCATTGGGGAGGAAGCAGCAAACCTCATCCACCAAATCCTTCTTGGTATGCATCTAAAGGCAAAGTTGGATGATTATTTAGGAATGATCTACATCCATCCCGCCATTTCTGAAATTACAAGAAATGCATTCCGTAAAGTAAAAGAAGAAAAACTAAAAGGGACAAAATGAAAAAGTTTTTATTCAATCGTTACGATAAAGAAACCTTAAAAAAACGCGTGGAAAGTGACACAAGGGAACGCCGAGTCATTTCCTTCTACCGATATGTAAAAATCGAAGACCCTCTTCAATTTCGAGATCACCTTTATGATGCCTTCGAGGATTTAGGAATTTTGGGGAGAATTTATTTAGCAAAAGAAGGAATCAATGCCCAATTTTCGATTCCCACTGAAAACTATCATCTTCTCCGGACGGCAGTGGATTCGATACCCGAACTAAACAAAATTTATTTTAACGATGCAGTAGAAGACAAAAAGGAAAGTTTTATCAAACTGGCCATCAAAGTTCGAAAGAAAATTGTCGCAGATGGTTTGGATGATTCCCAGTTTGATCCTTCCGATGTGGGAACCCACCTAACACCATTAGAGTTTCATGAAGCGTTACAAGAACCTGGAGTCATCGTTGTGGATCTTCGGAACAACTATGAATCCGAAGTGGGGCATTTTGAAAATGCAATTCTACCTGACGTAGGAACATTTAGAGAAGAACTACCCCTTGTCGAAGATCTTTTAAAAGAGGATAAGGACAAAAAAATCCTACTCTACTGCACCGGTGGAATACGCTGCGAAAAAGCAAGTGCTTACTTAAAGTATAAAGGTTATTCGAAGGTGCACCAATTACAAGGTGGAATCATCAATTATGCCAAAGCTGTCCAAGATGCAGGGGTCCCTTCAAAGTTCAAAGGTAAAAATTTTGTTTTTGATGACAGATTAGGAGAAAGGGTAACGGACGATATCCTGACCGTTTGTTATGTTTGTGGGAAACCAAGTGACCGCCATACAAACTGTGCGAACCTTGGTTGCCATGTCCTTCTCATACAATGTGAGGATTGTTCCAAAGAACTTCTAGGTTGTTGTTCTGAAGAGTGTAAAAACATCATCTTACTTCCCGAAGAAACACAAAAAAACCTAAGAAAAGAAAACATCAAAAACAAAAAATACCCAACACACCACCTAACAAGAAAACTAGTAGGAAAATAAATGCAAAAATATGCAATAGAACTCGAAGGTTTAGAAAAAACCTATCCGAACGGAGTCAAAGCCCTTCGTTCCATCGACTTAAAAGTGGAAGCTGGAGATTTTTTTGCCTTACTTGGACCCAATGGAGCCGGAAAATCCACAAGTATTGGAATTTTAAGTTCTCTCATAGGCAAATCAGGAGGGAAAGTCAAAATCTTCGGAACCGACATTGACACTCAACCTGACCTTGCCAAAACCTTTCTCGGAATTGTTCCCCAAGAATTTAACTTTGGAATCTTTGAGGCAGTAGAGCAGATTCTCATCAACCAAGCTGGTTTTTACGGAATCCCTTACAAAGAAGCCAAAGAAAAAGTAGAATACTATCTAGAAAAACTTTCACTCATCGACAAACGGAAGTCAGCCGCTGGCCAACTCAGCGGGGGAATGAAACGAAGGCTTATGATCGCGCGTGCCCTTGTCCACGATCCAAAACTTCTAATTTTGGATGAACCTACAGCAGGTGTAGACATAGAAATCCGTAGATCCATGTGGGATTTTTTAAAGGAACTGAACCAAGCAGGTAAAACCATCATTCTCACAACTCATTACCTAGAAGAGGCTGAATCTCTTTGTAAAAACATCGCAATCATTGACAAAGGGGAAATTGTCGAAAATACATCGATGAAAAAACTCCTCCACCGTTTGGACAAAGAAACCTTTATCATCGATTTGAAAAAATCCATCAAATCCAAACCTATGTCAAAAAAATTTAACTGGGAATGGTTAGACGATCATAGTTTAGAAGTGCAATTGGACAAAAAAGAATCGGTAAACCAGCTATTTACGGAACTGACAAAACTAAAATTAGAAGTTTTAAGTCTTAGAAACAAATCCAATCGTTTGGAAGAACTATTCTTATCATTAACAGGAAAAAACTAATTATGTGGAAACAAAACTTCACAGCCTTACATACCATTGTGAGAAGAGAATGGATTCGAATCATTCGGATTTGGGTGCAAACTCTCATCCCACCAGTCATTACAATGGCCTTATATTTTTTAATCTTTGGAGAACTCGTCGGACGCCAAATTGGAAAAATTGGAGAGTTTACTTATATTGAATTCATTGTGCCGGGACTCATTATGATGAGTGTCATCACCAATTCCTATAACAATGTGGTATCTTCATTTTTCTCAAGTAAGTTCCAAAGAAACATTGAAGAGTTACTCGTATCCCCTACATCACCTTATACAATCGTCATTGGTTATACGTTTGGTGGAGTGGTTCGAGGTATCTTTGTGGGAATTTTAGTCACTCTCACTTCCCTGTTTTTTACAAACCTTAGATTCCATAATCCTTTTGTGATCGTCATTACCATTCTTATGACTTCAATTTTGTTTTCTCTTGGTGGGTTTGCCAACGCCCTTTTTGCAAAAAAGTTTGATGATGTGACCATCATTCCCACTTTTATACTCACCCCTCTCACTTACCTTGGTGGTGTGTTTTATTCGATAAAGAACTTACCTGAATTTTGGCAAACCGTTTCTTATTGTAATCCAATCCTATATATGGTGAACTTATTTCGGTATGGGTTTATTGGTGTTACCGATGTAAATTTATACTTTTCTTTTGGATTCATCACTCTACTTTCAGGACTTCTTTTTTGGATCAATGTGAGGTTAATGAAAATTGGTTATGGCATCAGAAACTAAAGAATCAAGACTCAGCAGGATGGAAAAAATCCTCAAGGAAAAATTCCAACCAAGTTCCCTTTCCCTTCGGGATGTTTCCCTCGAACATGCGGGTCATCCAGGAATGACCAAGGATTCGAAAGAAACCCATTTCCGTCTGCAAATGGTGTCCTCGTTATTTTCCGGAAAATCCACTGTCGAAAACCACCGATTGGTCTACGCGACACTTGGAGAAGAATTTAAGAAAGGACTCCATGCTTTGGAAATGGATCTTTCTGCCCCATAACCCAGTCTAATGAATATGACCAAACCAGTTCTCATCAGCTTTAAACTTTGCCCTTTTGTCCAACGTTCCGTCATCAACCTTCTGGAAAAGAAAGTGGATTACGATATCAAATACATTGACCTCGCAAACAAACCCGATTGGTTTTTAAAGATATCTCCTTTTGGAAAAGTTCCCGTCTTACAAGTAGGAGACGATGTGATTTTCGAATCCGCAGTCATCAATGAATACCTAGACGAAACAAGTGCACCTGCCCTTCATCCCAAGGACCCCATTAAGAAAGCAAAACATCGCTCCTGGACAGAATTTGCAAGTGCCCTTCTCGTGGACCAATACGGTTGGACCATGGCCAAAGAAAAATCGGACTCCGATAAAAAACGTGAAGAGCTCCTTTCCAAATTCAAAATTCTAGAAGCCGGTCTACCTGCGTTGGAAGGCAAAACACTGTATTTTGCCGGAGAGAAAATGCACTTAGTGGACACTGCTTTTGCCCCATTTTTTATGAGGTTACAGTTTTTGGCAGATCACAAACCAGAACTTTACTTACTAAAAGATTTTCCTAAAATTACGAAATGGAGTGAAACTCTACTTTCACTGCCATCGGTAAAGAATTCTGTTTTACCAGAAGTGCCTAAAGAATATCTTGAATTTATCAAAGCCCACCATTCGTGGATGGGAGGAATACTATAGGATGACAATCCCAGAAATCCAAAAGAAAATTGAAGATGGCCTACCCGGCTCTAAAGTTGAAATTCTTGATCCCTATCGGGACGGAGTCCATATCAAGGCTGTGGTTACCTTTTCTGGTTTTTCCGGCAAAGGTCTCATTGAACAACACCGTATGGTGTATGCCACTTTGAAAGATGAATTAAAAGAAGAAATCCATGCATTGGCATTGGAAACTAGGAGCGAATAACCATGGAACAAGAGTTAAAGGATAAAATTGAATCCTTAATCAAATCAGAAAACGTGTTTCTATTTATGAAAGGAACACCGGAAATGCCACAATGTGGATTTTCTGCAGGAGTTGTCACAACTCTCAAACAACTCGGAATCCCTTTTGGATCATTTAATGTTCTTTCTGATATGAAAATCAGAGAAGGAATCAAAGAATTCACAAACTGGCCTACCATTCCACAACTCTATATCAAGGGTGAATTTGTGGGTGGTCATGACATCACCATACAAATGGCTCAGTCCGGTGAACTGACAAAAAAAGCAGGATAATTTCGAATGATTCGCCTCTACCAATATGATACTTGCCCCTACTGCCAAAGAGTGATTCGCGCTGCGGAATCCCTTGGGCTTGTCGTGGGAAAAGACATAGAATACGTAGAGGCTTTTCAAGGAACTCCTGGTCGAGCCGAAGTAGTCAGGCTAGGAGGGCAATCCCAAGTCCCATTCCTTGTGGATGGCAATGTCCAGATGTATGAATCTGCTGACATCATCGCATACTTAAGGTCTAAATATTCTTAAAATATCTTAATTAAATATTTCAGTTCGAAAGAATCTGCTTACATTTCTGACGAAGTCCTTCTTTACACAGATCTTACAACAAATATAGTCTAATATTCCTAAAATCAAACCATTGATAAAAGGATCTATCGATCACTGGAAGCCCAGTAAATCTAAAATCTTATTCCCAACAAACCTTGGTTTGCCGGAGTACGGAAACTCATGGATATAAAGCACTGGATTGAAATTGATTTCTAGAATGGCGTAGGTTTTTACATTCGGTTTTGATTCAATCTGAGAAGAGATGATATCGATCCCACAAATCACAGCCCCAGCCGCTTTGGCCGCGGAAACAGCAATGGTTTTAAAATCCGGATGCACATTGTCCGTAACATCTAATGAATCCCCGCCGGTAGAAATGTTGGAGTTCTTTCTTATGAAAACCTGTTTCCCTAAATCAGGAACCGATTCAAAATTAAGACCTTGGTCTTTTAGAATTTGTAATTCCACTTCCGACATTTGAATTTTTTCCAATGCGGTTTTATGGCCTTCTCCCCGTCTCGGGTCTTCATTCTTTTTTAAAATCAAATCCCGAATTGAACTTTTTCCATCCCCTGTTACGTTTGCTGGCACTCGGTTACAAACGGCGATCACTTCATCCCCAAGAACTAAAAATCGATACTCAGGCCCTTCGATGAATTCTTCAATGATGATGGAGTTAGAAAGTCCAAGAGCAATGTTGACAAAAGATGTAAACTTATCTAAACTATCTCCCGGTTCGGAGATTCCTATTCCCAGTCCAAAGTTGGTTGTCACAGGCTTTATCACTTTCTTTTTATCTAAAAAGAAAGTATAGTCGGCAAGGGCTGTTTCTAAGTTCGAATAATTTCTACCAACTGGAACACGAATCCCATTTTCCTCTAACACGAGTTTAGAGGCGATTTTATTCTCCATAACGAGGTAAGTCATCAAACTATCGAGTCTTGTTTTACTTGCCTCTTTGACAAATTCGGAATGATTTCCTTGTATGAGCCGAAGGAAATTTTCCTTTCGGTCTACCATCTCAATTGTAATCCCACGAGTTAGGGCATCTCGAATGATGATTTGTGTGGAAATTTCTAAATCTTCAAAGCCAGAAGGTAATGGTTTTGTATCCGTCACTTCAAACCCCGCTACAAAGTTTTAAGGGTTTGATTTGAATGGGTTTTTGATTTTTCTTTAAATGGCTGCCTTCTAAGTTTTCTATCTTTTGTTGTTCGTAAATGGACTGAACACTTAAGTCTTCATAATATTTTACCAAGTTCGGTGGAAGTGGGTAATTCAGAAGTTCTTCTTTATGCAATTTAGCAAGGGTTAGCCCAAACTCTCTAAAATTCGATTTATGAATTTCTAAATCAAGTTCAGACATAGTAGAACCAAGTTGGCTAGGATCATTCCATTTTTCCCAAAGACTTTCCCAGGCTTTGCTATAAGGGCCATTTGCATCATTTTCATCCAAAAGATCCGCAATGGGTTGGATTTCGACAAAAAGTTGGTATGTCAAATCCCGAAGGCTCATCTCTTCTCCGAGAAATTTAATTTTAGTTTCTTCTTTTCTACCGAACCAAGTGGTGACTTCTTGGTTTTTTCTCCAATCGGCCATTTCCACCAAATCAGCTTTAGGTGATTCATTCAACATACAATAAAGAAGAACCATATGTAAAAAATAGAGTCTATTTTCTTCAACACCAATAGCAGAAAATGGATCCAAATCAAGAAGTCTAATTTCTAAATACTCCACACCACGTTCCACAAGAGCATCCACAACGCGTTCATCACCTTTTGGAACCTGTTTTGGTCGAACAAGAGAATAGTATTCGTTTTCCAATTGTAAAATATGGTCATTCAATTGGTTAGTAGCTTTTCCATTGAACGCTTTGTAAGGAGTGTAGGATTTGGAAACCACCTGACACATATCAGAAGCATACTCTTCTAACGAATTTACGGAGATCGGATATTTTCCTTGTACTTTACTTGTATAACCAATACTAGAAAGACGAAGGGTTGTAGCAAAATCCGATTTTAGAGTTTTGGAATCTCTCTTTTTGATTTGTTTGGACTCTTCCGTAAAAGTAACGTCCGTTAAACTAGATGATCCAAATAAATACAATAAGGCTGGGGAAATTCTATAAAAGTTACGAATGGTATCAAAATAAATTTGTGACTTCGTCGCAGGGGTTAAAGGTTTTTTAAAACGTTTTTCAGAGACGACAGACAACATACAAGTGTCGAAGGAAACATTGTAATGCACTCCCGAAATGGTTTGCATCTTTTTTCCATACCTATGGCCCAGTCCATTTCGATAGATGGTTTTTTTTCGACCTTCTATTGACGTTCCATAGTTTCCTACTTCAATTTTGTTCTCTGCTGGCAAAACCGGCGGCATACTAAAAGGCCAAAGGTATTCAGAACCCAAGCGGCTTGCCGTAAAGGCATGTAACTCAGTCAGCTCTCGTAAAGCATCAGGAATGGATTTATGCACATTCGTGGCATATTCAATTTGTGCTTCGGCAAAATCTGTTTTAATCAAAGGGTGGGTCAGACTTGCTCCAAGTGATTTGGGATGAGGAGTGGACGCAAGCTGCGACTTTCCATCCACCCTGGCACTTTCTCTTTCTAACCCATGTTTGGCGCTTAGTAAACAAGCTCTGTATTCTTCTGATAATAATGCACGTGTTGAATTTTTTTTAGTCGATGTTAATAACTTTGATTTCATGGTTTAAAAACCTAAAGGGACTCCTTCCCCTTTGGGATCTGACACGCCTATAAGACGGTCACCCTCTCTCACAACGGCAAATACTTTCGCACGATGCCTAATATATTGGACTTGATAAAATGGTAATTCCGATTGCGGAAAGGAGTCTTTTATTTCTGGATCTAAAAAAATCCGATCGGGTTGGAATTGGTGGTGGATCCTAGGATAAGCTACACTTTCGTAGAGGCTTTCTTTCTGAATCAAATACCGGTAAAGAGTATTAAAAATAGAGGTTGGGATTTGGGAACCACCGGGGGCCCCAATCACCATTTTGGTTTTGCCTGCACCGTCCAGAAGGATGGTCGGGCTCATACTAGAAAGTGGAGTTTTCCCAGGTTCTATGGCATTGGCCTTGGAACCCACAAGTCCATAGAGATTCGGAACACCTGGTGCTACAGCAAAGTCGTCCATGGTATTGTTTAGAACAAGGCCAGTTCCCGGAACCATCTGGCCTGCTCCAAAAATTCCGTTCACCGATTGGGTTGTGGAGACTGCATTTCCATCCTTATCCATAATGGAAATATGGGTGGTATTGTATGATTCTTGTTTTTTGGTTTCGTCTTTCGGAACGGGCCAACTTCCTGAAACTACTTTTCTCTCAATTTCATTTGTTTCTTCTTTAGTATAATCTGCCGAAATCAATTTAGATACAGGAACATTCGTAAACTCAGGATCTCCCCCAAACTCCGCGCGGTCCCTGTAAGAAACTCGCATAGCTTCTGTAATGCGAACAATCTCTCCAACGTCTCCTTTTGGAAATGTATTTCGTTTTTGCATTTCCGAATACAAATTCATCATAGTGATTAAATGAACTCCAGAACTAGGAGGTGGCATGGTGAGAATGGTATGTCCCCAAACGGAACTAACCAAAGGATCGCTGACCTTTACTTTATAGTTTTTAAAATCCTCTTCCGTGATGAAGTTTTCATATTCCGAATAATACTTTGAAACAAGTTGAACAGTTTCCCCATCCAAAAACTCTTTCTCTGCATTTTCAACGATTCTCTCCAAAGTTTTAGCAAAATCTTCTTGGATGAGAAGTTCCCCTTCCCGAATCGCTCGGTTATCAATTCCAAATGCCTTTTTCATGGTTGGATTCATCTGGGTCCAAGTTTTTGTGACGGCATTTGCTAAATCACCATACACAGAGTATCCATTTCTCGCATAACGCAGTGCTGGCGCTACTATCACACTGAGGGGTAGTTTTCCATGTTGTTTTTGGATTTGCAAAATCCCTTGCACGGTTCCAGGAACTCCAGCGCTAAAGGCACCCTTTAATGTTTTCTCTGGAATGACGGAACCATCGGAGTTTTTATAAACAGAAGCAATACCTTTTTTAGGAGAACGTTCCCGAAAGTCATAAGCCCATTTCCCTTTGGAAGGAAGATGAACTACAGCAAATCCACCTCCGAATAAACCGGTCGACTGAGGACGAAGCACGGAAATGGCAAAACTGGAAGCAGTAAAAACATCCACCACATTCCCACCTTGTTTCCAAACTTCCATTCCGGCTTGCGAAGCTAAGGGATGGTCAGAAGAAATGATAATCTCTTTCCCTGAAAATTCATACCGACTTCGTTTGTCGGCCGAACCTTCGATTTGTGGGAGGTTTACAAATATTTCCCCTTTCCCGCGAAAGGAATCTTGTAAAAATGGGATCGTCTCACAACCGTTAAATATCAGAAGGAGAAATAAAAACCGAGTTTTCAAAAGAAACTTCAATCGAAGATCCCCATTTGCATTTTGGCTTCTTCGCTCGCCATGGCACGAGGTTCCCATTTCGGATTCCAAACGACATGAACAACGGCTTCACTAATTCCGTCCACACGAAGTGCGTGATTTTCAATGTCCTGTTTCATTTGCGGACCTGCAGGGCAAGCAAGTGAAGTGTAGGTCATGGTAATGTCTGCCTTTTCCCCTTCCACTTTGATATCATAAATCAAACCAAGTTCGATGAGTGAAATTCCAATTTCGGGATCCTCCACCATACGTACACTATGGAACACTTCCCATTCCTTTTCTGTTTCAGGATCACGAATCATAAAATTTCCTCACTTAATTTTACTAAGGTCTGCCAAGGCAAAAGACCACAACGATAACGACCGGGATGATTGCGAAGGATTCTAAAAAAGGATAACTCTTCTTCGTCCTGAATCAAACAAGAATCCTGCTCTTCCAGAATATTTTTTCTATCTGTTAAGTAAGACTGAAATTTGGTTCGATCTAGATTGGTTTTATTTTTAAAAAGAAATCCCGCTGCAGCAGAACAAATGGAGCAGGACTCACCACCAAGCCCCAAAAGCTGAATGGAATGGTTTTCATCCAAACGATAATAAATTAAAATTTCATCACCGCAAAGTGGATTTAATCCTTTCGCTGTCCGATGTTTCTCGGACGGTTTTTCCCATAATCCGTAAGATTTCCATTTTAGGAAATCTTCAAAGTTACTTTCTTGCGACACGACCGAATATTGATTTTACTTTGTCGATCGAATGCACCAGAGCATCGATATCTTCTTTTGTATTGTATAAATAAAAAGAAGCACGGCAAGTTCCAGGGATGGACAATTGTTTCATGAGTGGTTGGCAACAGTGGTGGCCCACACGAATGGCAACACCCTCTTCATCTAAAATGGATCCAACATCATGAGGATGGATTCCCTCCATCGTGAAGGATACAACCCCCCCTCTTTTGTCTAAATCTTCCGTTCCATAAATATGAAGACCACCAATTCGATTGAGTCGTTCCAAAGCATACTCGGTTAACATCCGTTCGTGTTCTTTGATGTTCTTCATTCCTACTTTTTGAAGATAATCCAATGCATGACTAAAACCAATGACTCCGGCAATATTGGGAGTTCCAGCTTCTAATTTAGCAGGGAGGGCAGCATAAGTAGAAGCTTCTAGTTCAACGGATTCAATCATATCCCCACCACCAAGCCAAGGTGGCATAGCTTCCAAAATTTCTTCTTTGCCAAATAGAACGCCCACTCCCGTTGGCCCAAGCATTTTATGGCCTGAAAACGCATAAAAGTCCACGTCCATATCCACCAAATGGATAGGCATATGGCAAGCAGCCTGTGCTCCATCAACTAAAATCTTTGCACCCACTTGCCTTACGCGATTGATAATCCTTGTTAGGTCATGAATTGTTCCCGTGACATTGGACATTTGACTTATGGCTACAAGTTTTGTCCTTTTGGTGATGATTTCGTTTAGGTTGGATAAATCGTAAGTAGTGTCTTTCTGAATGGGAATGAATTTTAAAAATGCTTTTTTCTCTAAAGCCAACATTTGCCAAGGCACTAAATTGGAATGATGTTCCTGAACTGATAAAACAATCTCATCCCCCTCACTGATATTGGTTCGACCCCAAGTTTGTGCCACTAGGTTGATGGCATCGGTCGTCCCCCGAGTGAATATAATTGCCTTAGCACATTGTGCCTGGAAAAAATGAGAGGTTTTGATCCTTGTGCGTTCAAATAGTTCGGTTGCATGTTGGGATAAATAATAAACCCCTCTATGGATATTGGCATTATCATTCGAATAATACTCGTTAGTGGCATCAATCACAGATTTTGGTTTTTGTGAGGAAGCTCCATTGTCTAAATACACAAGAGGTTTGCCGTTTGGCAAAGTGCGCGACAAAATAGGAAAATCCTTTCTGATTTGGTAAGGATCTAAACTCATACCGCCTCCAAATCCACTTCCAAATCAGCACCATTCACACGGACGGGAAAAATCACGAGTGGTTCCGTGGCAGGAAGGGCTAAAACATCCCCCGTACGAACATCAAATTTTGCAAAATGTCTCGGGCAAGTGATCACACAACCTTCTAATTTTCCACAAGATATCTCTTCCCCATCGTGAGTACAGGAATCTTCAAAGGCAAAGTATTCACCTTCGACCTTTGTCACAACCACATTGAAATGGCGAGTTTTCACAACGACCAAACTGCCTTCTCCCACTTCCGAAACAGAGATTAATTTTTTAAAGGCCATCATTTGCCTCCCACGAGAATCTCTCTGATCCCCGATTCCAAAGACAACTTCACTTCTTCAGAGAATCCAATAGAATGAATGGTTTCACCGTAGAATGCAGTGACGAGTAAGGACTTAGATTCTTCTGGAGTGAGACCCCGTGATAAAAGATAAAAATACTGCTCTTCATCAATATCCCCCACAGTGGCACCGTGAGTACAAGATACGTCTTCCGCCAAAACTTCTAGTTTAGGATTGGCTTCGGCTCTCGCTTTTTTATTCAGGGATAAGTTAAACGATTCTTGGTGGGCGGTCACCTTTTTTAAGTTTGGTGGGATATTCAAATTTCCAGTAAATATATGATGGGATTTATCGGTCACAATGGCTTTATAACTAATTTTACTTGTGGTATGGTCTGCATGATGGTACATTTCCATATCCAAATCTTTTAAATTTCTACCACCAAGAGCAGAAACTCCATCCACAGAAACTTCGGCACCTTTCCCTAGTAAATGTGCATGTAAAAATAATTTAGAACGAAATCCACCCAGAGGATAATAATGGTATTTTACTTGAGAATCGCTGCGGCCAAGAATACAAACATTTCGAAACCTATACAAATCTAGATCGCTGGATTCACGATCCAAAATTTCTAAAAAGGAAGAATCTTCTGCAATATAAAAATCAAGGGCAGAAGTCATATGTAAGTCTTCACCATCATGATGATTTTGTAATTGGATTTGTGTTTTGGTTGTTTTCCCTTTTGTGAGATAAAAAATTCGAACAGAATGTTTTGGTCGATCACCATCTTCTTCGAAATGAAATTCCGACTCACCTTCTTCCAAAAGGAAAATTTCATATTTAGGGGCAGCAATCAAACTAAGGTAAGCAAAATAATCTTTCGGTGTATATTTTAGAATATCATCTAGGATAGAGTTTATAGTTTCTTCAGATAATGATTGTTCAGCGGTATCTTCTTCTGATTCAGAGGAACCTGTGTTGATTTCCTTTGGATCAAATTGTAATTCTTTCCAATCAACAGAACCAATTGGGAATTTTCTCCATGCCTCGTCTGAATCTTTTGGAATTTCTAACTGGTTCCAAACTTCAAATAGGGAATTACGAAAACTTGTGTTTCGTTCTTTTGTCAGAACCAATCGATTTTTTGTGAGTGAGGAATTCATTTGACCCCTTCTCTCTCCAAAATCCAATCATAACCAACTTCCTCTAATTTTAAAGAAAGGTCTTTACCACCAGTTTCCAAAATCCTTCCATCGGCAAACACGTGTACAAAATCAGGAACAATATAATTAAGCATCCTTTGGTAGTGAGTGATGAGTAAAATCGAACGTTCTGGGTTTCTATTGGAGTTGATTCCTTCCGAAACAATTCGCAGGGCATCAATATCCAAACCAGAATCGGTTTCATCCAAAATGGACAAAATTGGTTTTAATAAACTCATCTGTAAAATTTCAGCACGTTTTTTTTCACCACCAGAAAATCCATCATTCACATAACGACCGATAAATGATTGTGGGACTTCTAAAAGATCCATGGATTGTTTTAGTTCCTGTTTGAATTCTTTGACAGGAATATCTTTTCCACGATGTGCTTTGAGAATTGATTTTAGAAAATTTCCAATGGTAACCCCAGGAAGCGAAGTTGGGTATTGGAAAGATAAAAAGAGTCCAAGCCTTGCCCTTTCATCCGTAGTTTTATTTAAAATGGATTCTCCCTTGAAGAGGATATCTCCAGAAGTGATCGTATATTTCGGGTGACCAAGAATGACATTGGAAAGGGTACTCTTTCCTGACCCATTGGGTCCCATAATGGCATGAACTTCTCCGGGCCCGATTGTGAGATTGACTCCCCGGAGGATCGTTTTGTCCCCTACATTGGCATGTAGAGATTTAATTTCGAGAATAGCGGACAAGGTGGTATCCTGTATTGTATGTATTTAGAATGATTCTATAATTTAGACGAATCCCTTCTACCAGGAAAAAGCACCACTCAAAAAAAACAAGATTCTATTCCGACCAACCTACCTGGGCAATCAGGATCTTTCCATTCATAAGTGAAAAGGTAAAAATCACATATTGGTTTTGGTTGGAAATATCATATAAGGGATAGGTAACACCCCATTTTTTGCGAAACCGTTCCGACTCTTCTTTGTGTTTCAAAAAATAGGGTTTCCAAGCGTAGTTGTTCCCAATTTGGCGGGATCTTTCCAAATACCCACCATTGACCCGATCTAAATCGTAAGTAGGAGTGATTTGGTAACCTTCTCCGTCGCAAACAAAGACTTTTAGGATTTCTCTTGGCAAAGAACTTAAGATTTGTCCAAACCGGAAGGAGAAATCCTCTTCTTTGACATCAGAAAGCTCATAAAACAGATCTTGGAGTTGGTCAATGATCCGCTGCTCCCTGACTCCCTTCTCTCGTAGTTCTTTCGAACGAACGCTAGAAAAGTTTTCGAGGACAGACTTCATTTTATCAGAGAAAGTATTGCGGTTGAGAAAATGAGGGTTCGGAGTCGAAAAGTAGAAACCTTGCAAAAGATTAGCTCCCATAGAAAGGGCAAGATTCACCTCTTCTTCTGTTTCAATCCCTTCAAATAGAAGTTGGCTTCCGAGTTTTTGCGACATTTCGGAAATGGCACCCAGCACCTGCCGAAAAGAATTTTTGTTCAAACTCTCTCGCATGATACGGATATCGACTTTCATAATGTCGGGATGGAGATAACCAATTCTTTCCAAATTGGAAAATCCAGTTCCCAAATCATCGATAGCAATTTTCAGCCCATAGTCTCGGAAGATTTGAACAATTTGGATGAGGCGATCAATCGATCCATCAAATTCGTCCTCTGTGATTTCGATAACAACTTGGTTGCGATCGATCCCGTATTTTTCAATGAGTTGGATGATATGGAAATTTTCAGCAAAGAGATCGGTATGGTGAACCCTTGATAGGAAGTTCGGCATCATATTGAAAAAGAGTTTGGTCCGAAGGTTGCTCTCTTTTAAAGTCTGGACTGCCTTTTCCCTAAGGATGCGGTCAATATTATAAACGGGAACTGGATCCTGATCTCTATTGTGGAAAAGACCACCGAGAGACTCATAGGTGTTTTCCTTAGGATTGAATTGCCTACCTAGAACTTCGTAAGCTGAAATGGACCGATTGATGGCATTGACGATGGGTTGGAAGTGAGGGACAAAGTATGTCTCGTTCCAAAACTGGTTTCCTTCCGTTGATTCCGTTGTGAACATGGTTCCCTTTCGTCCACGTTAGAACCTTGCAGGAAACTGACAAGTCAAAATCCCCAAATTTAAGACAATCCGAAGGAATTTTGACTCATATTTTACATAAATATGTCAAATTATCTCAAATGGTATACCCATCTGGAACGGCAGTATGGCGCGGAACTACAATGATCCCTTCTCGGATTCGCACATATTCATCCTCATACTCTTGGAGGTTTTGTTCGTTTAACAAACGCACATTAGCTCCGATAGCGCAGTCTTTGTCGACAATTGTCCGTCGTATTTCACAGTTAGGCCCAATCCCGATCGGGATCTTTCCTGACTTCCGGTCAAAATACCCGTAATGGTCGAGGCCCATAATGATGGAGTCATAAATTTTCGTTCCCGAGGCAATGAGTTGGCGCACCCCAATGATGGAACGATGCACCTCACACTGGTTTAGGATGGTTCCTTCCGAAATCAGAGCTTGGTTGACCACTGCTTGGATGATCTTAGAGGGAGGAAGAGCCCTAGCCCTAGTATAGATCGGAGTTTTTTCAAGGTATAAATTGAACTTAGGGATATGATCGGTTAACATTAAGTTGGCTTCGTAAAAAGCTTTGATGGTTCCAATATCTTCCCAATAACCATCGTAAGTATAGGCCTTAACCTTTCTTTCGCGAATCGCCTTTGGTAAAATTTCTTTTCCAAAGTCTGCCATATTCCGATCTTCCAATACATCGATGAGAGTGGATGTGTTAAAAATATAAATCCCCATATTCGCAAGGAAGTTCCCATTTTTTGTACGACAAGATTCAACTTGGGTTATGTCTTGGGGTTTTTCAATGAATTCCTGGATGAACCCACCCACTCCCGCTTTTACAATTCCTAATCCATAAATTTGATCTTCTGGAATGGCATTGGTGGCCACAGAAATTTCTGTTTCAGGATCCATTAGATGGCTCTGCATAAAATCAGAAAGATCCATATTGTAAAGTTGATCACCGGATAGAATGAGAACATATTTTGGTTTTTGTTCTCGGATATAAGGGAGAACCTTTCTCACGGCGTCAGCTGTGCCTTCAAACCAATTGGCACTGGACACAGTTTGTTCAGCAGCAATGATTTCCACAAAACTCTTTTGGTGGATATTATTGGTAGCATAAGTCCTGTTGATATGTCGGTTGAGAGAGTATGAATTAAACTGAGTGAGGATAAAAATCTTTTCAAAACCACTGTTAAGTGAATTGGAAATGGGAATGTCGATGAGGCGGTACTTACCCCCGAAACTAACAGCTGGTTTGGATCTTTTTTCTGTAAGAGGTAATAAACGAGTTCCTTTCCCTCCACCTAAGATGATGGTCAAAACTTCATCTTTTTTGAGAATGAAGTCTACACAATCAATAGAGTCTTCTTGAAATCGCATACCTTCCCTTGTAATTCAATTAGACGAAAAAGCAAGAAAAGGTTAAAAAGATTTTTATTTTTTTAATAGAGCCTCTAAGATTTGTTTCCCATCCATTTTTCCTGTATAAGGATTTACTGCGCGTTCCGGATGGGGCATCATTCCTAGAACGTTTCCAGCTTCATTACAAATTCCTGCGATATCATTCAAAGATCCATTGGGATTTTGTTTGTAACGAAAGACCACTTGTCCGTTTTTTTCTAATCGTTCTAAAGTAGTAGCATCAGCAAAGTAAGCACCTTCTCCATGAGCAATCGGAATGGAAAGTGTTCCTTTGATTCCCTTTGCGATTTGGTTTTCGGAAACAGGAAGGAGATCCACATCTTTACAAATATACTTTAAAGTTCTGTTATGAAGTAAAGCACCAGGGAGGAGTCCCGACTCTGTCAAGATTTGAAATCCATTACAAACTCCTAATACCTTTCCACCTTTGTTTGCATAACTCACAACCGATTCCATAGCATTGGAAAACTTTGCCATAGCCCCACATCGTAAATAATCTCCAAAGGAAAATCCGCCTGGCAAAACCACAAGATCAGGACTATCGGAAAAGGATTCTTTGTACCAAGTGTAATCTACCTTGGCTCCAAATTCAGATTCGAGAACAGATCCCACATCCTTATCACAGTTGGATCCAGGAAAGGTAATCACTCGAACCTTCATACTTTCTCCACAACCAACCGGTAAGTTTCAATTACTTGGTTCACAAGCAAAGATTCACAAATTTCTTTTGCAGAAGATTCAGCATCCGATTGTGAACTGGCACTAATTTTCATTTCGATGTATTTTCCCACTCTTAGATCAGAGATAGAAGTTTTCCCTTGGTCATGAAGGGTGCGGAGAACGGTCTGGCCTTGTGGGTCAAGAACCGATTCTTTGAGGGTAACGTTTATTTTTGCGACAAACATAGCGTGATTTTATCTTCCAATTCCAAGTATTTTTTACGTAGTTCTAGGATCAAGGATTCGGGCAAAGCGGGAGCGGGAGGATTTTTGTCCCAATCCGTGGATTCCAGCCAATTCCTAAGGATTTGTTTATCAAAACTGGCAGGCGTTTTGCCAAGTTCATAGGTAGAGCCATCCCAATACCGAGAGGAATCCGGGGTCAAAATTTCATCAATTAAGATGGGTTTTCCGTCAATCAGTCCAAATTCAAATTTTGTATCACAAAGGAGGATTCCCTGTTTTGCCATAAGGTCGTGGGCTTTGTTGTACAATTGAAGGGAAAGATTCTTTAGCTTAGAATACAGTTCCTTTCCGACTTCCGCTTCCATTGTGGCTTCACTCACATTTTCATCATGACCGGAATCGTTTTTCCTGGCTGGTGTGAAGATGGGAGTTTCAAACTTGTAAGACTCAAGGATTCCTGGGGGATATTTTACATGAGCGATGGTTCCAACCGTTTTGTATTCCTTCCAAGCAGATCCGGTTAGGTATCCCCGAACGACACATTCAAAATCAATTCGTTTGGCTTTTTTGACTAGAACCGAACGCCCTCGAAGTGATTCTTCATTTTGAAATGGACTTGGAAATTGAGAAACATCGTCCGTGATCAAATGGTTTTGGATTTCAGGAAAAAAACGAAACCAAGCGGTGGAGATTCGAGTCAGGATTTTACCCTTATCCAAAACTGGTTCTTCAAACACGACATCAAAAGCAGAAATTCTATCGGTAGCGACGAGGAGAAGTGAATCTCCCAAATCATAAACATCTCTGACTTTGCCTTTATAATTAGGACTAGGAATCATAACTGTATACACACCATGGCCATATCATCATTTGGAGTGGAAGATCCACAAAATTCTAAAATTCTATTTTGAACTGCCTTTAAGATATCTGTTCCCGACTTTACCGACTCGTGGAAAATTTCCTTCATACCTTCTTCGGTAATGTATTCGGATTTGGAATTCATAGCTTCACTGGCACCATCCGTGTACATAAAAAACATAGATCCATTTTTGAGTTGAACCGTCTGCACTTCATCGTTAGCAGTGAAGTTAATCCCCATAATCATAGGACTCATTCCTTTCAGGAATTTTGTTTCTCCATCGATATAAACAATAGGAGCAGGGTGACCCCCATTGATATAAGAAAGTTTTAAATCGGAATCAAGGATCGCATAACAAAAAGTAATGGCATAATCTTCCGGAAGAACGAGCTCCATGTTTTTACGTAAATGTTCTACTCGTGCATGGAGACCCATAGAAGGAACTAAATTGAATAATTGCATTTTGAACATCGCGCCAATGAGGGCTGCACTCGGTCCATGCCCAGAACAATCCGCAATCACGATATGAAGTTTCTTTTCTTCGATCCAAGAATCGACAAAGTCCCCACCAATTTGTAAATAAGGATGGAATAAGGTTTGGGCTTTGATTCCATTCCAAATAAAACTTTTTTCAGGGATGAGTTGGTCTTGAACCCTTCTTGCAGTTTGTAATTCTTTTTCGTATTTACTTTTTTGAGTGTACAATTCGTCCTGTAAGTCTTTTAAACGAATCACAGAATGGATTTTAGCTACAAGTTCCCTTTTGTTAAAGGGTTTGTTGATAAAATCATCTCCACCATTTTTCATGGCTTCCTGAAATCCTACTTCTCTCTCAATCGATGTAATGAAAAGAATGGGAAGGAGTTTGAACTGGTCCATAGTTCGCAGTTCCCGACAAAACGAAAATCCATCTTGGACTGGCATATTCACATCTAACAAAAGTGTATCGATGGCAGTATTTAATAATACGAGCCTTGCTTCCTCCGCAGAGTATGCGGTATAGGTTTTGAATCCCTCTTGTTGCAAAAGGTATTTCAAAAGTTCCACATTTTCGGGAACGTCATCCACGATCAGGATGGTATGAATGGATTCTTCTTTTGCCATGGTTTAATCCAGTTCCGATTTCAATTTGGATCTGATATCTTGGATTTTTTCGCTGCGGTTGGAAACAAGAAAAAGGAAAAGAAATAGAAAGTGGAAGGCAATCACCCCGAGCCACATACTTTGTTTCATATCTGAATCCATTCCTCCCTTTCCAAGAACACTCCCCGGATGGTTACCTGGATTTTCAATCCAACGGATGGCACCCCAAGTGAGGATGGCGCTCACAGCACAAAGTACAGAAAGGTAAGCCGAAAGAATGGCTTTTTTGGATTTAGAAGGAACTAAATAACGAAAAATAAAATAACTAACAAGCGAAATACAAAGGATAAAAAAGGACTGCAACCTAGCATCCGTTTTGTCCCAAGGAACACCCCAAGCACTATAGGCCCAAATGGGACCGGAAAACAAAACACCAACGGCAAATAAAAAAGATAGTTGGTTCGCCGTGAAGGCAAGCCTGTCCCAAAGCATATTTCTTGAAAAAAGAAAAATCAAGGAGAATAAAAAGGACAGGATTGGGCCATATAACGCCACCCAGGCGACGGGAACGTGTAAATAAAAGATTCTGTGGCTTAAACCCTGTTCCAAAATGACATTCGGATACACTAACGAGAAGATAACGGCAAATACTAGTGAGATAGAAACAACGAGATAAAAACCGATATCGAAAACAGGGTGGAATATCCGAATCTTACGTTCCATTTTTTTCCAGATTTTCAAAGATAGAAAGAAATTCGAGGAGAAAACAAGGCCCTAATGCTCATTCCTTAGAATCTCAATCATCACCGAACCAAGAGTTGCGTAAAATAACATAAAAAAGAGAAGCAAACCCACCGAAGGTAGGTAAAACCCTGGTTCCAGCCAATACCGATTTTCAGCCTCCAATCCAAAAAGAAAAAGAGGGATGGAAAAGGGAAGTTGCAAAAGCGGAATGATGATTTCTTTCAGCCGGCTTTCAAAGGCAATGAGACCAAGAGAAACTCCGAGAAATACCAAACACCCACTCCCCAAATTGGCAAAAAGCCATTCTCCGAAGTAGCGATCGACACTCATGTTTTGAAAGAATACAGAAAGGATAAGGACAAGGGATGCATTCACTAAAATCGTACAGAACCAAATGGCAAGAGACTTGGCCAGATACAGAGAAATTGGACTTACAAAAGAAAGACTGGCTTCCCAACCCATGGACTCTCGTTCTTCCCAAAGACTTTGGCTGACGATCACAAAGTTCAGTAAAAAGATAATCGCCCATTTGATCCCACGAATGCTTCTTTCCGACAACATTTCGTTTACTTCAATGGAAGTATAAAAAATAAAAACAACAGAGACACTGAGAGTGAAAAGAGAAACGATCCCACCGAGCGACCGACCAATCAGATAAAATTCTTTTTTAAGTAAGGTGAGTAACAAAGACTCCTCCTTTCTCAATTTGTAATTGGGATGTACATTGTAGTTCTTTTGGCACAGAATGGAGAACGATTAGAATGAGTCTTGACTTCGATTCCAAATTCAAAAGTTCACTCAAAATTTTTGATGATTCGGCATCAAGGCCCGTATAGGGTTCATCAAATAATATCATTTCAGCGGAAGAAAGTAAAACACGAAGGATGGCCACCTTTTGTTTCATTCCACGTGAGAATGTATGAATGGGATCCCAAATTCTTTTTTGCAAACGAAAGGCTTCTAATAGAGTTTTTCTTTTTTGAAGATCTGGTTTCGTCCCATCTAACTTCGCAAAATAATCTAAATTTTCTTCTAAACTAAGTGAGGAGTAAAATCCTAACTCATGGCCTAGGTAACTCAGTTTTTTTTTGCCTTGGTTCCAATTCCATTTGGGAGAAGAGAGGGAATGGTGGTAAATCTCTTTTAACAGAGTCGACTTCCCTGCTCCATTTTCTCCGAGCACTGCCACAAGCCCTGTCTCAAAAAATGAAAGATTGATCTCTCTAAGTAAGACCTTTTCGCCGACACTTATAGTAAGCGCTTTTGTTTCCAAAAGGGTTTGGTTCATTCTACACCATGTTCTTTCGTAGCTTCAGTCTCGCACTTATGTTTTTTATCCCCAGTCTGATTTGGGGACAAAAATTGATTGGGAACAAGGAATACCCAGAAATCCTCTGGGGCAAAGATCAGGAGTTTGATACCTCCGATTTTCCAAACGGATCCTTTATCTACCAAAAAGATGATTTTATCTTGGCACGAGGAAAACTCTTCCAAGGGGAACCACCCAAATCCAACGGAAGTTTTACATACGGAACAGAAACCATCACCAATTCCGGAAAATGGAATAACGATACCATTGAAATTCTTTTGAACGGAAAACCAAATACCAGGAATGAAGTCATCAAACGTTTGGAAGCCGGTGTTAGGTTTGATCCGCAATTTTTTCCCTTCCGATACAACTTAGGACGACTATATTCTTTGGATATGAAATACGAAAAAGCTCTGGTTGAATTTGAATACGCCAAAGCAGAGATGCCCGAGTATTTTAAAACCTACTTACATATCGCAATTCTATCCGAGATCACAAGGCAAGTATATTATGCCATCATGAATTACAAATTGGCAGTGGAAAAAAATCCATATGATACAGAAGCTCTTATCCGTCTTGCGGATCATTATCTCGCGACAGGACTCAAAAACCGTGCCCTTCTCTATTTGAATAAAGCTCTGAAGATAGAAGAAGAAAGTCCAAATGTTAAATTAGGATTTGCAAGGCTTGAAATGGAAAAAGGAAATTTCCATATAGCTTATAAAATTTTCAATCGCACCACTCTCACCACAGCCGAAGGGAAACCAAAACCTTACGATAAAAAATTCCATTATTATTTTGCAGAAACTGCATCCAAAGTCACTGACTATGAAACGGCCGAAGAAGAATATACAAAGATGTTAAGTTTTACCAACGATCCTTTTTTTGCCACGGTTTCATCTAAAGTCATCGCAAGAAGGCGTGACATCGCGAAAAAATTTGCTGAGGCCAAACGAACTCAGTTGGATGATTCAGAAGAAGAAACAACTCCACCAAACGAGTGATTTCTGGCTGCTACCAAACTTTGCAACAGACCTGATTTAGGATGGGAAAGAATTTCTTTTGGTTTCCCTGCTTCCACAATTTCACCACCATCCAAAACATAAATCTCATCACACATATAAGATAAAAATCCTAAATCATGAGAAACAAAAAACATTCCCAAACGATCCGTTTGGTTGATTTGTTTGAGTTCTTCGGCAATTTTTTTTTGAACCAGTACATCGAGTGCAGTGACTGGTTCATCCAGAAGGAGATACTCTGGGTTTGTTAGCAAAGATCTAAGGATGGCAAAACGTTGCAATTGTCCGCCACTTAACTCTTGTTTGGTCTTTTTTAACAAATCTAACCCTAAACCAAACCTTTCACAAAAAGATTCGATCCTTAAAGTTTCTTTCTTTTTGATTTCATCATTTAGGAAATATCCATGTTTAATGCGAATTGGTTCGAGAAGTAAATCTTTCATGGAACCAAAAGGAGAAAAACTACCATGTGGATCCTGAAACACAGGTTGGAGATTTGGGTTTTGTTTTTTTGATAAGGGAGTACCTTTCCAATCGATAGAACCACTCCATTCATATCCCTCTGTGGGACTCAAAAGGCCCAGTGCCAACCGAAACAATGTCGATTTTCCTGAACCCGACTTTCCAATAAGACCCGTAATTTTATTTGTATCTGCCGTTAGATTGATTTGATTGAAAAGGATTCGTCCATTCACTTTGACAGTAATATTTTTAAGAGCAAACATAAGATTCACTCCATAAAATCATTGCGTTTCTTTTTTTCCAAGGGAGACTAAAGAGTAAGGAGATTTGGGAATTGGAACTAGTTAAAATCACAGAAGTAGGACCAAGAGATGGACTGCAAAACGAAAAAACCATTCTCTCCACTCAGGATAAATTTGAATTCATATCTCGTCTAGTAGAAACCGGCGTAAAACATATGGAACTCACTTCCTTTGTTAGGAAAGATCGAATTCCACAAATGGGAGATGCCAAAGAACTTGCAGCCCTTGTCCTTCCTAAGTTCCAAAACAAGGTCAGGTTTTCCTCACTCACACCAAATGCCAAAGGTTATGAAGGAGCAAAAGAAGCAGGTTTTCCAGAAGTTGCCGTTTTCACCGCTACTTCAGAAACCTTTACCAAAAAAAATATCAATATGACTATCGAAGAAAGTTTGGATTTTTTCAAACCCATCTTTACCCAAGCAAAAACTGATGGAATCAAAGTGCGAGGGTATATTTCAACAGTCATCGCTTGTCCTTACGAAGGGAAAATCAAACCGGAAAAAACATTAAATATCGCTGAACGTTTATTAGATGCCGGTGTATACGAAATTTCACTCGGAGAAACCATTGGTGTTGCAGTTCCTTCGGAAGTAGAATCTCTTTTGGAAGTCCTATTCAAAAAAATTCCCAAAACTTTACTTGCAGGTCACTTTCACGATACCTATGGGATGGCCATTGCCAACACCAAACAAGCGCTTGGTATGGGAATCCGTAGTTTTGATAGTTCTGCTGGAGGTCTTGGCGGCTGCCCTTATGCCAAAGGAGCGGCGGGTAATGTTGCAACCGAGGACTTAGTTTATTTTTTGCATAGGGAGGGATATGATACAGGAATCCAATTGGATTCTCTAGTTTCAGCCAGCCGATTTATGGAAGAGAAAATCGGAAGAAAACTAACCTCAAGAACTTACGTTGCCATGAAGAATGCCGATTGATTTAGACCTTCTGCATACTAAGTTAGAAGACCTAAGAAAGAAGTATCAAAATCTAAGTTATTTAGAAACAGATCCCATATGTTTTCCTAAACAGTACGAAGATCCACTCGATATTGAAGTGGTTTCCTTTATTTCTTGTTTGTATGCTTATGGAAATGTAAAAAGCATCCAAGGTTTTCTAAAACCAATCTTTTTTAATCTTGGATCATCCCCCTACCAAACCTTATTAGATCAGGATGCAAAGTTTCAGACCTTTCTCTCTGGCTTAAATGTTTATAGATTCCAAACGAAAAAAGACAACCAAATCTTCTTTCAAACATTAGCAAGGGTGATTGCTGAGAAGGAAAGAACATCCCCTCTCTTAGAATCAATTTTTCTAGATAAAAACGAAGCATTTGAAGAAACAAAGTCCATCCAAAGGTTTCAAAGTTTTTGGGAAGAGGAACTGAAAAAAACAAGTGGGAAAAAAACTCTCTCTTACGGATTACAATTTCTAATTGGAAAATCAACATCCAAGTCTCCCAAAAAACGTTTATCCCTTTTTTTACGTTGGATGGTGAGATCCATCTATCCCGACTTTGGAATTTATCAAAGAATCAAACCAAACCAAATTCCCTTTCCCTTGGACGTTCATATCCAAAAATTAATTCAAATTTTAGGAATTACAAATCGTAAAAGTTTTGGAGTGAAGGATGCGTATCTGATTAAAGAATTTTTTACTCAGATCAATCCCGCCGATCCTTTGTTATACGACTTCTATCTGACACGAGTAGGGATCATTGAGAAATGTAACGCAGAGTACAATAAGGGAGTTTGTGAAGTTTGTTATTTGAGAGAGGTTTGTTTGGTAGTGCCACGGGGAATTGAACCCCGATTGCAAGGATGAAAACCTTGTGTCCTAACCATTAGACGATGGCACCGTTTGAGAAGAACGCTTAAGAGTGATTGGAACTCTTATGTGAGTCGTCGGGGATTCGAACCCCGGACCCATTCCTTAAAAGGGAATTGCTCTACCAGCTGAGCTAACGACTCGTTCTGTAGCCAAGAATATCGAACCACCTTTCTCGGTCAACAACTACTTAAAAAAAAGATCCAGAGTTCCTTATTTTTTTAGTCCATGATGATCGTGTGTTCACGATCAGGTCCTGTCGAAACAATTCCAATCTTAGTATTCACTAGTTCCTGTAAGGACTTAATGTACGACTGGCAAAGTGCTGGTAACTTAGAGAAAGAATTGATTCCAGAAATATCATCCTTCCATCCTTTAAACTCAGCAAACAACGGTTTGACGTCTTCTAGTCCTTGGGATGGAAAAAAATCTAACTTCTTACCTTTGAGTTCATATCCGACTACTACAGGGATAGAATCATAATGACTGAGTACATCAATTTTAGTCAAAACAAGGGAATTGATCCCGTTGACTGTTACCGCATGTTTGATCATTTGGACATCAAACCAACCACAACGTCTTGGCCTTCCTGTGGTCGAACCATACTCACCGCCTAACTTACGCAAAACGTCTCCAGCTTCCCCCAAAATTTCCGAAGGAAATGGCCCTTCCCCCACTCGGGTTGCATAGGCCTTGGTAATCCCAATCACGTCTTGTAAGTATCGAAAACTGACTCCCGATCCGGCAAGTGCCCCACCTGTTGTAGGATTCGAACTGGTTACATATGGATAGGTACCAAAATCGATATCGAGTCCAGTCCCTTGTGCTCCTTCCAAAAGAACACGTTTTCCTTTTTGTAATTCGGAGTTTAGGTAGTACACTGTGTTCACAATGTTTTTTCCCATTTTGTCCGCGAAGTCCAAAAGAAAATCATACATTTCCGTAATGTTCACTGGTTCTAAATCATAGTATTTGACTAGTTCTTGGTTTTTGACTTCTAAAATGTGAGTGAGTTTTCGTTTGAGAAGTTCTTTGTCTAAAAGGTCACCAGCGCGGACTCCGTTACGAAGCATTTTGTCTGCATAACACATCCCAATCCCTTTTTTGGTAGTTCCAATCTTTCTTTCGGGAGAGGATCCAGCTTCTCTTGCTTCATCAATCAAACGATGGTAAGGAAGGAGGATATGACAAGAGTCACTGATAAGGACTTTTTCCTTCACTTTGAATCCATGAGATTCTAAATCAGCGCATTCCTTTAAAAAATACTCTGGATCCAAAACCACACCGTTTCCAATCACACAAGTGGTATTATCATAAATAATTCCAGAAGGAACCAAATGAAAAATATATTTTTTTCCACCCACCACGACTGTATGACCGGCGTTTGCTCCACCTTGGTACCGAACAATGATATCTGTATCTTTGGAAAGATAATCGATTACCTTTGCCTTTCCTTCATCACCCCATTGTGCTCCGACAACTAAATTTGCAGGCATAATTCCCTCATTTCACCTTATTTACGATTTCTTCTATGGAATCGAGATGCAGGGCAAAACCACAGGCATCTTTCTTAATTCCAGTAAAACTTTCATACAATTCATTATAAACACCACCGGCGAAAACCGGCTCAGGATCATGTTCCACATATCCTTGAAACATAAATCCCGTATAATAGGATAAGTCACGAACAAGCGATGGATCCCAAATGCTTGGAATTCCTCCCTGAACCTTCGACCATTCTTTAAAAAACAAAGTGATCGATTCCAAATCCTCTTTCAGAATCTCCCACTCCTTAGGATCTAAAATCTTTCGTAAAGATTCTTGAAACTTTGGCATTTCACTGACAGGGATGGCTTTAAGCAACAGTTGGATCATTTCCATATGTGACTCAGAAGTGTTTTCCCGTGCTGCAAGAGAAACAAGTTCCGGTAAGTTTTTAGTATATAGAAGTTGACGCAGAACCTTTGTTTGTTCCTCATTCCAACCAAGGATTTTCAAAACAGAACGAAAAAAAGCAGAATGTCCAAAAACAATCGTAAAGGAAACCTTGGGTGCAGCACTTTGCCAAAGTTTATTTAAAATTTGAATTTGAGATATGATTTGGTTTGTATCACTTTTCCCAAGCGACTCCACACCAATTTGTAAGATTTCACGCCTCGACGCATTGCGTTTTTTGTGGTCACGAATCTTACGTGCAAAGTAAAATACATTTTGATTCTCTTCCCAATGGGAACGAGCAGCCATTCCCTTCACCACTTGTAGTGTTAGGTCAACACCAGGGGAAATTTCATTCCCGTCCCAATCTTTAGAAACGAGCAAACTTTCCAGACCATGATCCAAATGAATGCGAAAGGAATTAGAATAATCAAAGGAAGGTAAATTGATTTCAGAATACCCTTCTCTTTCAAAGAGTTCCGAAAAAGTTTGTAGTAAAATCCGCCGGTTTTTGCTTTCTTCGGGGCCTAAAAAATGAAATCCATCCGGAATCCATTTTTGTTCCGAGGAAATTGATTTGTGTTTTTGATTCATACCGGGATCTCGATCACCCAAGAAGTCAGTTTAGAGAAATCCTGGATTTACGCAATCAATTGTAAAAATCGAATAGACAAATCGAAAGTTTTCAGTAATTTAATGTCGGTTTAGAGGCATACATGACAGAAAAAGAAGCCACTTTGGGTCGCTGGCATAAAGAATTTTTTGAGAACATTCACCTATTTGTAAAATCCGGTCTCACCGAATTAGAAGCAAAGTCCATTTTAGAAGAGTTTTTAGTTCTCTCACAAAGTACACCGAAACCAAAGGTCATGGATATCTTTCAAGAACCGGAACGGTTGGAAGAGATTGGAGTGTATACAGACATCCGTCCAGAACCTCGGGATTTTATGTTAAAATTTCTCGATCCCATCATGAAAAAATTCAAAGTAGAGGGAACAGAAAATCTCAAACTTTTAGATGGTGTCATCGGCAAATACCCAGTCACTTTAATTTCCAATCACCTCAGCCATTTGGATGCACCTGCCATTTTCACTCTTTTGTACAATGCAGGACCAGAAGGGAGAAAGATTGCGGAATCCCTAGTATTTATCGCAGGACGACTTGCCTTCGAACCGGACTTCACCCGCCTTGGACTTTATATGTTTGGGACACTTCTTGTTTGTTCCAAAAAGGATATGGCAGACAATCCCTCTCTTTCGGATGTAATGACCAAAATCAATATGCGAGCCTTTCGTAATTCACAGAAATTACAATCAGATGGAAAGGTAATCTCTATTTTTCCAGAAGGAACTAGGTCCCGGGATGGAAGGCTTATGCCTTTTGTGGACACAGTGTACCACTATGTTGCTAACAAAGTGATCCTTCCCATTTCTCTAGAAGGAACAGAAAAAATTCTTCCTATTGAAGGATTACTTTTCAACCAAGCAGTTGGAAAACTTGTGATCGGCAAACCAGTGCTTGTTGGGGAACTTACGAAAAAGGAAATGGAAACATTCCCTAAACATATTGAACAGATTTCGTTTCCAGGGACTGGTGACAAAAAACAGTTTATCATTGATAATCTAGCACTTCTTGTTGGCAGCAATTTAAACAAACACAAACACGGAACCTATCGAAACCTTTACAAAGGGGACGTTCGCGAAACGAACCAACTTATTCCGCTTCCTAAAAAACCAGATGAACATGTGGTCATCATTGGATCGTCCAATATGTCTGTGGCTTTTGCTTGTGTGATGGCAAATAAAAATGTCAAAGTCACCATCTACACCCCCGATTCTGAAATTGTAAAACAAAGTAATGAAGAAAGACGAGATGTAGTCCACTATCCGATTTATAAACTCCCACCAAACATTGAATTCTCGGACAAACCGGAGGTTATGGAGTCGGCAACACTTTTCATCCAAGGTACCAATCCTTGGGAATTCGATAGTATCTATTCAAAAATTAGAACCTACCTTCAAAAAAATAAATCCCCAATGGTGAACGTAATCAAAGGATTTACGGGATCCAAAAAAGGACTTATTTTAGAAGACTTGAATGAACTGTTACTGATTGAAAGAGAAAGATTAGCTGTCGTTTCTGGGGCTTGTTATCCCGACCAAATCATGGAAAGGAAAATTTCTGGATTTGAAATTTCTGCTTTCGAAGATTCTCTCATTCCCAAACTCCAAGACCTGCTCTCCAACAACTACGTTTTCACAAGAACCGCAATCAATTCCAGAGACACAAAAGGCGTACAACTTGGTGGGGCTTTAAAAACAATCTACGCCCTTGCCATGGGACTTGTGGAAGGTTATTTTAAACGAGAGTTAGGTGGAAACGTAGACAACACACTATTCCATTTGAGTAATCGTTTCTTCAATGAAATGGTATCCATCGGCGTTTTACTCGGGGGAGATCCAACCACCTTCAATGGTCTATCAGGAATGACTGATTTTATGTTGGCTTGCTTCGGATCAGATACAAGAGACAGAAAGTATGGGTATGATCTTGCCAATGGGACAAGGCCAGAAAAGATTACCAACGGCTTTTATGGTTTAAAGGTTTTGCCAAATCTCATCCAACTGGATGAAAAAAGGCATCCGATTGTGACTGCTGCTTACAGAACTGTGATCCAAAACGAAGAGTTTGATTCCATAGCAGAAAAGTTACAAATGCAGCTAGCTAGATTTTAGGTAAACTGACTTCAAATTCTGTATGGCCGGGTTCTGAGTGAAATTGGATCCGGCCATGGTGCCTTCCCTCAACTGATTGTTTGACAATCCCAAGACCAAGCCCCGAACCTTCTCCCTTCTCTTTGGTTGTATAAAATGGTTCAAAAATTCTTTTTTGTATGGCCACTGGAATTCCGGGTCCATCGTCCTTAATACGAACCACAACATCCTTTTCTAATTCATCCACCTGGATAGTGAGAGTTCCTTTAAAAGCCATCGCCTGTAAAGCGTTGTAAATTAGATTGGTCCAAATTTGGATCAGTTCATCAGGATAACCGGCAATCGTCGGTTTTGCATGATAGAGCCGAATGCAGTCTACACCAGATTTCATTTTGTTTTGGTATAATGTTAGAACAGTTTCGATCGTATCGACTACATTGATTGGAGATTTTGCTTCGTTTCGGTCAAATCGCCCATAATTTTTCAAACTATAAACAATTTTGGACGTTCTTTCCACTGCCAAACGAATAGACTCGATACTTCTTAGAGTGTTCAGTTCAGAAAGAACTAACTCAAGTAAGGGGGAAGATTTAAAAAGAGGTAAGATCTTTTCATTTTCTAGAAAAAAATCAGGAACACCAAGATCAACAATTCGATCCGCTAAATCATAGGCAGATTCTATCTCTAGACGATCAAAAATACCTTCCAATGTCTTTTTAGCTTTTCTTGCTTCCGCAAATGCATAGGATTTTGGTTTGATTGTAAACAATTCAATCACCCAAGAGATAACCTCATTTACTTCCTTTTCTGAGTATTTGGAAAAACACTCTTTGATTTGAAACAATCGGTTTCCAAAGTTCCCCATTCGATTGTGAATTTGTTCACTAAAAGCAGAGATAGCTGCTAGTGGATTATTAATTTCATGAGCTACACTGGCAACTAACTGACCTAATGTTGCCATTTTTTCAGCAAGGATCAACTGATCCTGGGTTTTTTGTAGGTCCTCTAGAATTCGATTGAGTTCTTTTGTTCTTTCAGTAACAGCAAATTCTAATGCTTCTTTATTTTGTTTTGATTCTGTAATATCGATGAGAATCGCAAGTAAGGTAGGCCTTCCATGATTATTGATGATCGTATTTCCTGATACTACATGGCGAATTTCACCGGTTTTGGTGCGGACACTTGCTTCCATACCAGTACTCCAACCTTTTTTCTGCACTTCCTCCAAAAGTCGGGCACGATCCAATTTGGTGATCCAGATATTTAACTCGAGAGAGGTTTTTCCAATAATTTCGTCTCGACTGTATCCGATCAAACGGCAATAGGCTTCGTTGATATCATCGTATTTCCCTGTTTCTGCATTCGAGAGACTTACGGCAGCAGGGTTCAGGCGAAATACACTTTCAAAAAGTTCTTTGCTGATTACAAGTTCGCTTTGTAAAACGCGTGCCAGGTATTCTTTTTCTTTAAATGCAGAAACATTCTGTCCCGCCGATAAAAGATACTTCCCGTTTTCTACGATGCGACCACTGAAGAGAATTGTAACTGTGGTTCCTGTTTTCGTAACTAGCGGAACTTCTAAATTGAGAACATACCCATCTTTTTTCAAACTAGCCAGAATGTATTCTCTATCATCGGAATTGGAATAAATCCCTAAATCGAGAGTTGATTTGCCAATCACCTCTTCCCTGGTTCGACCGAGCCAAGAACAGTATACATCATTGACATCAACATACAAACCCGTTTGCATATCGGTAATCGCCATCCCAATAGGACTAGAACTAAAGGCTGTATGCCAGATAGAATCGGATATGGACAGAGAGGGAGTCATTCGTTTGGAATGTAGAATAAGATCAGATACCAGAACGATTGCAATAAAAAAAAAGCCTACTCAGGGTTTGAGTAGGCTTTTTGGTTTTCAAGCTTTAGAGAAAGGTTTAACTTATTTCGCCGCAGCTTTTTCTTTTTTGGCTTTTTTAGGCTTTTCTTCCTTTTTAGCCGGTTTCTTTTCTTCGCGTTTTGCTCTTACTTCAGCTTTTAACTCATCTTGAGTTTTGCGATCCACAAGTTCCAAAATTCCCATTGCAGTGTTGTCAGAAGGACGGTTCACCAAACGAATGATTCTTGTGTATCCACCCACTCTTTCCGCATAACGGTTAGCAAGGTCTTTCAAAAGTTTTGTTACGATTTCTTGGTCACCTAGATGGCTGTAAAGATATCGTGTATTGTGCAAGATTGCAGCATTTTTCTTTTGTTCGTCCAAATTCGCCAAGTTAGCATCTAAGTTGCGTTTTGCTCTAGTGATGATTCGTTCTGCATAAGAACGTGCCACTTTCAACTTCGCAACAGAAGATTCAATTCTTTCGTGACGAAGTAAAGAGATTACCATATTTTGGATCATAGCTTTTCTATGATCTGCGGATCTGTTGAGTTGTTTAACTTTATTACGTTTATTCATCTTAAAAATCTCTCATACCGAACGAAAGTCCCATAGAGGAAAGTTTTGCTTTCAACTCTTGTAAACTTTGTTCGCTGAAATGTTTTGATTTAGTCATTTCGTCTTCTGATCTCTTAACGAGTTCACCAATGAAGTCGATTTCCAAACTGCGAAGAACGTTTGTAGAACGAACAGATAGTTCTAATTCTTCTACATGTTTAGATAAAGCTGCTTTTAGTTTTTCGTCAGCTTCATCCAACTCTTCTTCTTCTTCTTCAATTTCTTCTTCAAAGTTAATGAAAACAGTTAGGTGGTCTTTTAGGATTTTTGCTGCTTGTGCTACTGCATCTTCAGGAGAAACAGAACCGTCAGTCCAAACTTCCATAGTAAGTTTTTCATAATCAGAACGTTGTGCAACACGAGTTTCTGATACTTCAAACAATACTTTTTGGATAGGAGAAAAAATAGAATCGATAGGGATAGTTCCCAGTACTTCGATGTCTTTCTTTTTGTCTTCAGCAGGAACGTAACCACGTCCCCTTTGAATTTCCAAATCCATAATCAAATTTGCATCCTCATTGAGGGTTGCAATATGAAGGTCTGGGTTCATGATTTCAATAGAAGAATCAACAGCTAAATCAGCTGCACGAAAGTAACCAGCACCTTTTAATTCTAGATGGATTACTTTGCTTGCTTCTTTGTCTTCAGGCTCGTATTTAATTCGAACTTGTTTTAAGTTAAGAATGATACGAGTTACGTCTTCTGCTACACCTTCAATATAAGAGAACTCGTGAGAGACTCCTTCAATCCGAATTGCGGAAATTGCCGCGCCTTCAATAGAAGACATGAGCGTACGACGAAGGGAGTTACCAATCGTAGTACCAATTCCTCTTTCGAAAGGTTCTGCAACAAACTTACCGTAGTTTGGTGTATTCACATCAGTTGTGAATTCGATTTTTTTGGGTCTTTTAAAACCTTTTAATAAATTCTTTGGAGACAATGTCGTATCCTTCTTCTCTAAATTCTTACTTCGAGTACAACTCTACGATTACCTGTTCTTTCACAGGGATATCAATATGCTCTCTTGTTGGAAGTGATAACACTTCTCCTGAGAACTTGGTATAATCCACACTCACCCAAGAAGCAGTACGATTGATTGCTTGAGCTAGTTTGATATTTTCTTCGATAAACGCAGATTTTTGGAATTTCTCACGGATTTCGATTTTATCACCAACATTCACACGATAAGAACAAATGTCCACTCGGTGGCCATTCACAAGAATGTGTCTATGTGCTACGAAGTTACGAGCTTGTCTTCGAGTCACAGCAAAACCCATACGATAGAGAACGTTATCCAATCTTCTTTCGAGGAATTGGAGTAAATTCTCACCAGGAATCCCTGGAGTGTGAGTTGCTTCTTCAAAGTATCTACGGAATTGTTTTTCTAAAACTCCGTATGCGCGTTTTACTTTTTGTTTTTCACGAAGCTGAGCTCCGTATTCAGTAATCTTTCCTTTTTTCTTAGGAGGAAGACCTGGTGGGTACTTTCTCTTTTCTAGGGAAGATTTTTCTTTATGTAAAGTATGACTATTTTTGAGAAAGAGGTTAAGCCCCTCTCTTCTCATCAATTTAACAACTGGACCTCTGTAACGTGCCATATCTAATTCCTACACCCTTCTTCTTTTTCGTGGTCGGCACCCATTGTGAGGGAGCGGAGTTACGTCTTTAATGAGTTTGATTGCAATACCTTTCGTAGTTAAAGAACGAATGGCAGATTCACGTCCAATTCCAGGACCAGAAACCATTACATCTACTTCAGAAAGACCAGCAGCTTCGATTGCTTTTTCAGCTGCATTCGTAGCAGCTACTTGAGCTGCATACGGAGTGGATTTTTTGGATCCACGAAATCCCATCATTCCAGAAGAAGACCAAGAAAGAACATTTCCAGCCATATCTGTAATCGATACGATTGTATTGTTAAACGAAGCTTGGATATAAACCTTTCCTCGTGGAACGTTCTTCTTTTCTTTTTTCTTAACCTTTTTGGTATCTTTTTTATTCTTTGCGTCTTTTTCAGCCATGGATCAGTCCTCTATTTTGGAGCCTTTTTCTTGTTGGCTACAGTTTTCTTGACACCCTTGCGAGTTCTTGCATTGGTTCTTGTTCTTTGTCCGTTAACAGGAAGTCCGCGTCTGTGACGAAAACCTCTGTAACAACCTACGTCCATCAATCGTTTGATGTTTAGGTTGACTTCGGAACGAAGATCCCCTTCTACCTGGTATGATTCTTCAATGACTCGTCGGATCGCGGCTTCTTGTTCGTCCGAAAGGTCCTTCACCCGGATAGATTCGTCAATTCCTGCTTTTTTCAGGATATTTTGAGAGGACGTCTTACCAATACCAAATACGTATGTAAGACCGATCAATATTCTTTTGTTTGATGGTAAATCAACACCCGCGATACGTGCCATATCTTTCTATCTTTGCCTTTGTTTGTGTTTTGGGTTCGTGCAAATCACTCGGATTACACCTTTTCTGCGAATGACTTTGCACTCTGGACAGATTTTTTTGACTGATGCTCTAACTTTCATTATAGTTCCCTATTTCTTTCTGTAAGTGATACGGCCCTTGGTTAGGTCATAAGGAGAAAGTTCTACAGTAACTTTATCGCCGGGTAAAATACGGATATAATGCATACGCATTTTTCCCGAAATATGTGCTAGAACTTTGTGACCATTCTCTAGTTCCACGCGGAACATAGCGTTCGGTAACGGTTCTAAAACGGTTCCGTCAATAGTTATTGCTTCTTCCTTAGCCAGGGTCTATCTCCTACTGGATCGATTTTAAAATAGTGTTAGTGATTTCTTCCATACTTCCCAAACCATTGATTTGCCGAAGGATCCCAGAGCCTTTATAAAAGTCTATCAGGGGCAACGTCTTGGTGTTGTAAGTATGCAGACGGTTTTTGATGGTCTCTTCGTTGTCATCCGAGCGTCCTTCTTTGATCGCTCTACCTAGCAACCGTTTGACGAGTTCTTCGTCAGGAACGTCTAGGTTGACAACGGAGTCGAGCTCCATGCGGAGCTCTTTGAGGATTTCCGAGAGAGCCTTTGCTTGCTCCACCGTCCTAGGAAATCCATCCAGTATGAATCCATTTGCACAATCAGCTTCGACCAATCGGTCGCGAATTATGCCTATAACGACAGCATCTGGAACAAGGTCTCCAGCGTCCATATATTTTTTTGCTTCTATCCCCATAGGGGTTCCGTTTTTTACGGCAGCACGGAGTATGTCTCCGGTAGAGATCTGTGGAATTTGGTATTTCTCTTTGATGATGTCAGCTTGGGTCCCTTTTCCAGCACCTGGGGGTCCCATAAATATGAGTCTCTTCATTCGTTACACTCTTCCCTTGATTTTAGTCTTCTTCATGAATCCTTCATAATTTCTCATCAGGAGTTGGGCTTCGATTTGTTTCAATGTTTCTAGCGCCACACCCACCATAATGAGAAGTGAAGTTCCTCCGAACGTATACACTAAAGTTCCCCCGCCGGTGTTAGAACCGAGGTTTAAAAACTTTATGATGAGATACGGAGCAAGAGCAAGACCAGCAAGGAAAAGAGCACCCGGCAGGGTGATTCGATTCAAGATTTTCTCTATCATATCTTTGGTTTGGCTTCCTGGACGAACTCCCGGAATAAACCCACCGTATTTTTTTAGGTTATCAGCTAACTCTTGTGGGTTGAACTGAATTGCCGTATAAAAATAAGCAAAGAAAATGATTAGAGATGTATAAATCACATAGTAAAAAAGGGCATGGTACCAAATTTGTGAAAATGGATTGAAATAGTCCATAATCACTGCCCAACCTGCCCACTGACCACCCTTAGAGGACAACCACTGAACAATTGTTTGCGGGAAAAGAATCAGTGAGGATGCAAAGATAATTGGCATTACGTTGGCACTATTCACTTTGAAAGGAATGGATTGGCTACGAGCCTGAACCATCTTTCTTCCCACCATTTGTTTTCCGTAATTTAACGGAACCCGACGAACCCCTTGGGTTAAAATCACAGTAAGGGAGATCAAAACAATAAAGATGATGATAAGGATAAGGATGCTAAGAGCATCAGAAGTATCAGAAGTAAACATAGCAATGAGTGCTTCAGGCATACGACCAATAATCCCTGCAAAGATAATGAGAGAAATCCCGTTACCAATTCCCCTTTCTGTGATCTGTTCCCCGAGCCAAATGAGAAGCACTGTTCCCGTAGTGATAGAGAGCATCGCAATCGGTAGAAAGTAACCTTCTACAGATGGATTGATTAGCCCTGGGTATTTCGCCTGCGCTGTTCCCGATCCGGTAGACCAAGAATTTGCAAGTTGGATCACAGCAAGTGATTGGATCGCACAAAGGATAAGAGTTCCGTACTTAGTGTACTGTTGGATCTTCTTTCTACCCTCTTCCCCTTCTTTTTGCATCTTTTGCAAACTAGGTATGAGAACCATCACTAGCTGCATGATGATGGAAGAAGAGATATAAGGCATAATCCCTAGTGCAAAAATAGAAAATTTTAAAAGAGCACCGCCAGCAAACAAATCCACCATTCCGAGGAAACCTTCACTCGGATCGGCAGTAATGCCCGTTACAATCAAACTATTGATACCCGGAATGGTCACGTGAGTTCCCATTCTGAAAAGTAACAACATACCTATCGTAAATAGGATTTTAGATCTTAATTCCGGGATTCGAAAGATGTTAGCGATGGTTTGAAACATAGGTTATCTAGTTTTTTTTCTCTTCTTTTTTCTTTTCTCTAATGATGACTTTTCCACCCGCTTTTTCAATTTTCTCTTTTGCAGAGGCAGAAAAAGCATCTACCGTAATGGTGATGGCAGCAGTCACTTCTCCAGTTCCGAGTAATTTGATTGGTCCTTCTACTGACTTAATCAATGACTTGGCTTTGAGAATGGCAGGAGTTACTTCCCCAGAAAGACCTGCTTTTGATAAAGAGATCAAGTTTACTGGTTGGAACTCAACAGAGAAAATATTTGTAAATCCACGTTTTGGCAAACGTCTGTGGAGAGGCAACTGTCCACCTTCGAATCCACGTCTCATCGAAGCTGCACGAGCTCTTTGTCCTTTGGAACCACGAGTGGAAGTTTTTCCCATTCCCGATCCTGGACCTTGACCCACACGTTTCGGAGAAGTTTTTGCACCTTCCGGAACTGGAACCAAGTTTTTGTTGCCGAGGGATGTGGACTTTTTCGGGCGTTTTGCCCCAAATCCACGACCTTGTTCAATTCTATCTTGTGCCATACAATTATACCTTTTCCACTTTCAACAAGTAACCTACTTGTCGTAACATCCCTTTCAATTGGGGAGTCATTTTGTGTTTTTTGGATTGACCTTTCTTTTTAAGGCCGAGTGCAATTAGGGTTTTTTTGTGTACCGGAATGATACCAATAGAACTTTTTTCTTGCGTTACGATCACTTCTTCCATAGTCAGTTACCTTTTATAGATCTTGCCCAAACAAGTGTTTGAGGCTAACACCACGTCGTTTTACCGCCATAGACGGAGTTTCCAACTGTTGTAATGCATCCATAGTCGCCTTCACAATGTTCATCGGGTTTGAAGATCCCCATGACTTTGTTAAAACATCTTGAATTCCTGCTCTTTCCAAAACGGAACGAACAGAAGCTCCTGCGATGATTCCCGTTCCCGGGGAAGCCGGCTTCAAAATCACTCGAGCGGATTTAAACTGTCCCACAACATCATGAGGAACGGTATGACCGATATAGTGAATGGATTTTAAATTCTTTTTTGCCGATTCAATGGACTTTCGGATGGCGTCTGGAACTTCATTTGCTTTTCCAAATCCAATCCCTACTTTTCCTTTAGAGTCACCTACAACGGATAGAGCGTTGAAGGAGAAACGACGTCCCCCCTTCACTACTTTGGCAACTCGGTCGATTTTTACGACCTTCTCAGTAAATTCTTTTGTTTCTTCTTCTAACATCATTTAGAACTCCAATCCACCTTCACGGGCAGAATCAGCAAAAGCAGCGATCTTTCCATGGTAAACCATTCCAGATCTGTCGAGAACCACTTGGGAAACTCCTGCTTTTTTCGCTTTCTCAGCGACTACTTTACCGAGTTCGGTTGCAGCCGATTTACTCTTCTTAGAATTTTCATGTTTCGGAAAATTTTTCTCTAGAGTGGTTGCATAAACAAGCGTTACACCTTTTGCATCATCAATGATTTGTGCAGTGAGGTAACGGTTTGTTTTGTTGAAAACCAACCGAGGTCTTTCCGATGTAGAGCGGAGTTTGTATCTAACTCGTTCCGCTCGTCTCAATCTTTTCGTATTTTTAGCTGTCTTATTGATCATGACGTTCTACTTCTTACCGGTTTTTCCGGCCTTTCTACGGATGTATTCGTTCTGATATTTGATCCCTTTCCCTTTGTAAGGCTCAGGTGGTCTTTTTGAACGAATGTCAGCCGCAACTTGTCCAACCAGTTGTCGGTCAATTCCCGATACTTTGATTTTTAGCTGATCTGCAACATCGATTTTGATACCAGTAGGTTCAGGGAAAACCACTTCGTGAGAATATCCGAGAGCCATTACTAGATCTTTACCGCGTTTTTGTGCACGATAACCAACCCCAGTAATTTCTAGGTTTTTTTCCCAACCAGTTGTCACACCTTTTACGCAGTTCATCGCAAGGGAACGAACGAGACCGTGGAGAGCCACAGTCTTTTGGTCTTCACTTTTACGAGTAAAAACCAATTCGCCGTTTTCAACATTTGCGCTGACACCTTCGTAAAGCGGAGTTTTTAATTCCCCTAAAGGCCCTTTGATTGTAAGGGCTTCAGCTTCTGCTTTCACTTCTACCTTTGCAGGCAATTTGATAATACTTTTTCCAACTCGAGACATGGTGATATCGTTCTCTAGAATACCTTACAGAGAACTTCCCCTCCTACTCTGAGTTTACGAGCACGTTTACCAGTCATCACACCTTTCGAAGTAGAAAGGATGAGTGTTCCGATGTTATTTCGGAACGGTCGGATTTCACCAGATTGGATATAAACGCGACGACCTGGAGTGGATACTCTCTCGATCATACGAATTACCGGTTTCTTTTCCGTGTCGTATTTTAATTTCACTTGGAAGTCATCAAAACTTCCGTTTTTTACTGTTTGAACATCATCTACAAAACCTTCTTCTTTAAGAAGATCTAGGATGGACTTTTTGATTTTGCTACCAGGAATCACACAAAGCTCATGTTTCGCTTGTTGTGCGTTTCTGATTCTTGTTAGCATATCTGCTATTGGATCTGAAAGACTCATACTTACCTTAACCTAATTACCAGGAGGACTTTTTCACACCGGGGATCTGAGCCTTGCTAGCAAGGTCCCGGAAGCAAAGACGACACATATCAAAGCGGCGCAAATAAGCGCGTGATCGACCACAAAGAGGGCAACGATTGTACTCTCTCACTTTGAATTTTTGCTCTTTGGCGTGGCGTTCCATCATTGATTTTTTCGCCATGAATAATCTCCTACTTACCTGCCGCTCGGTAAGGCATACCGAAGGCTTGGAATAATTCGAACGCTTCTTTGTCCACTTCCGTGTTCGTTACGAAAGTGATATTGATCCCGTAGATAGTATTGATTTTATCAAAATGAATCTCTGGGAAGATGATCTGTTCTTTTACGGACAGGTTATAATTTCCTCGACCGTCGAAACCTTTTGGATTAACTCCGCGAAAGTCACGAACCCGTGGAAGAGCCACGTTAATGAATCTGTCAAGGAACTCATACATATGATGACCACGAAGGGTAACTTTGCAACCAAGCACCATTCCCTCTCTCACTTTGAAACCCGCAATGGACTTCTTAGCGAATGTTTTCACCGGTCTTTGGCCTGTGATTTGGCCAATTTCTACCAAACAAGCTTCCATCGCTTTTGGGTTCGTGTGAGCTTCGCCCATACCAACGTTGATCACGATTTTTTCTAGTTTGGGAACTCGCATCACACTTTGAAAGCCGAGTGACTTTTGGAGTGTAGGACGAATTTCCTTCTCGTATTTTGATTTAAGCCTAGGTACCATAACTATACTTCTTTCCCTTCAGGTCGAGTCACTCGTACGGATTTACCATCCTTCTTGGCAAAGCCCAAGCGTACAGCCTTAATTTTCTTCTTTGGCTTCGCTTTGTTCTCTGCTTTTGCGTCGTGAAACATCACATTGGAAATATGGATTGGGAATTCGATTTCGATCGCTCCACCTTGAGGGTTCTCTTGGGTTGGGCGCACAAATCTTTTTCTCTTATTCACACCTTCGATATAAACGCGATCTTTGCGTTTGTCGATTGCTAGAACTTTCCCTTTTTTTCCTTTTTCTTTTCCGGAAATCACAAGAACTTCATCGTCCTTTTTGATTTTCGTTTTTTTGAATTTAGTGGGCTCGGAGCCTCTATATGCTAATTTAGCTGCCATTCTAGAGAACCTCCGGAGCGAGAGATATAATTTTCATGTATTTTTTATCGCGAAGTTCACGAGCAACAGGTCCGAAGATCCTGGTTCCTTTTGGATTCCCTTTGTCATCAATGATGGCAACGGCATTGTCATCGAAACGAATGTAAGTTCCATCAGGACGACGAACTTCTTTTTTCGTTCTCACAACAACGGCTCTTTGAACTGCTTTGTTATGCACTTTTTTACCTTGCCCGTCACGAAGACCGTAGGCAGGTTGTGCTTCCTTAACAGCGACGATGATTTCGTCACCAAGCGTAGCGTAGCGTTTTTTGGAACCGCCAAGCACTTTAACGCACATGACTTTTTTCACACCCGAGTTATCGGCTACTTGTAAAATAGTTTCTTGTTGGATCATACTAATTTCGCCTTCTCAATTACCTTTACAAGTTTATGGTGTTTCTGTTTAGAAAGTGGTCTTGTTTCCACAGCGATGACTCGATCACCAACTTGACACTCGTTCTTCTCATCGTGAATTTTCACGCGGGAAGTTCTGGTCATAATCTTCTTAAACCGTGGGTGCACTTTTCTAGTGATGATTTCGATCACTACAGTTTTATCCATAGCATCGCTCACAACTACACCCTGAATGGTTAAAGACTTTTTAGAGTTTTTATCTTCCATAACCTACTTCTTCTTACCTTTGCTAGTTTTGGCAGCTTTAGGAGCTGAACCAGCCTTTGGTGCGATTTGTTTGAGTTTGCCCTGTGCGGTTAATTCCTTCTCGCGAAGGACGGTTAACGCTTGAGCAATTCTCTTCTTATGATTGCGGATTAGTTTTGGGTTCTCAAGAGATCTTGTGACACCAAACTGGAATCTTGCTTTTCTTACTTCTTCGGAAGAGGAAAGAATTTCTTTCTTCAAATCTTCTGGAGATAGTGATTTGAAATCGTCTTTCATAGAACGTTCCTCTTAACAAATGAAGTTTCTACTGGCAGTTTGAAAGCCGCCAAATGAAGGGCTTTTCTTGCTGTTTCTTCATCAATTCCAGCCATTTCAAAAAGAACACGGCCAGGACGGATCTCAGCAATCCAGAATTCTGGGTTACCTTTACCTTTACCCATACGAGTTTCGGCAGGTTTTTTAGTGATAGGAAGATGAGGGAAGATCCTGATCCACAATTTCCCACCTCGTTTTACTTGGCGGTTAATAGTAATCCTTGCAGCTTCGATTTGTCGCGCTGTGATACGACCGGAAGAGATGGCTTTTAAACCATACTCACCGAACGCAACGTAAGAACCTCTTTCGTCCTTACCTTTCAAGCGCCCTCTTTGGCGTTTTCTAAATTTTACTCGTTTAGGTGCTAACATGATCGTTTCTCTTTAGTACTTCTTAACTAGTTCTACGTTTTACAGCGTATTTATCTTCGTCGGACTCTTCCTTAGTTGGGAAGTAGTCACCTGTATAAGTCCATACTTTCACACCAATTTGTCCGAAAGTCGTGAGAGCTTCTTTGAATCCAAAGTCGATTTTAGCACGAAGAGTATGAAGAGGAACTCGTCCTTCCATATACTTCTCTGTTCTTGCCATATCGGCTCCGTTTAGTCGTCCAGAGATTTGGATTTTTACGCCTTCCACCCCACCGCGCATCGCACGACGAAGTTCAGCTTTCATCACTCGACGAAATGGCATCCTTTGTTCGATTTGAAGGGCAACCGTTTCTGCAATTGCTTGTGCAATCACTTCCGGTTTTTTCACTTCGATGATGTTCATCCCAATCGGTTTATCAGCGTATTTTTTAAGTTCTTGTTTTACCGCTTCAATGTTTTGGCCTTTTTGACCAATCACCATACCTGGTTTAGAAGTATGGAGGTTCACGTTGATTTTTTCAGGGAATCTTTCGATTACGATTTTAACAACGGAAGCGTTTTTGAATTTCTTCTGAAGGAATCTACGGATCTTGATATCTTCGTGAAGATTTTTAATGTAATCTTGTTTGGAAAACCAAACTGAATCCCAATTACGTGTGATTCCGATTCGTAGTCCGATTGGATTTACTTTCTGACCCATAGTTTAGCTAACCTTCTTTTCGATTTCAGATACGACAACAGTGATGTGGCTTAGGCGTTTTCGGATCCTAGAAGCACGTCCTCGTGCTCTTGGGCGGAAACGTTTCATGATAGGGCCGTCATCCACATAGATTTTTTTAACATAAAGTGAACTTGGATCCAAACTTTCGTTCATTTGGACTGCGTTCGCCACTGCCGAGTTCAAAAGGTTGATGATCATTGAACTTGCTGCTTTATTAGTAAAACGCAAGATATCAATGGCTTCCTTATAATCGTATCCACGAACTTCATCAGCAACCAGGCGAGCTTTTCTGGCAGAAATTCTGAGGTGTTTTCCTACTGCTTTTGCTTCCATCTCTCTACCTATTTCTTCGCTACTTTTTTGTCTCCACCGTGACCTTTGAAGGTTCTAGTGGGAGCAAATTCACCGAGTTTGTGACCGATCATGTTTTCGTTAACATAAACAGGAACAAACGCTTTGCCATTATGAATCATTACGGTGTGACCGATCATGTCTGGATAAATGGTACTTCTTCTGGACCAAGACTTGAAGGGAGTTTTTTTCCCTTCAGAGTTTAGGCTCGTAATTTTTTTCATGAGGTGGTCGTCAATGAACGGACCTTTTTTTAAGCTTCTAGCCATGATTATCTAGACCCTACCTATTCCTGTTTTTCTTACGTCTTTGGACAATAAAACGGTCAGACGGTCTAGTCTTACGTGTTTTAAATCCTTTCGTAGGTTTACCCCAAGGAGTCACTGGGTGACGACCTCCGGAAGTTCTACCTTCACCACCACCGAGTGGGTGGTCCACAGGGTTCATAACGACCCCTCTTACTTTCGGTCTTTTTCCTAACCAACGGTTACGTCCCGCTTTTCCAATGATGACCAAGTTGTGGTCTTTATTGGAAAGTTCTCCGATCGTTGCTAAGCACTCTTTACGAACCTTACGGATTTCCGAAGAAGGAAGTTTGAGAGATACATAGTCACCATCTTTAGCGGAGATCACAGCAAAAGATCCTGCTGTGCGAGCGATTTGGCCGCCTTTTCCGATATGTAGTTCAATGTTGTGAACGTTAGTTCCAGCAGGGATTTTATCTAAAGGAAGTGTGTTCCCTAGTTTGATCTCTGCATTGGCACCAGATTCAATTTTATCACCGACTTTTAGTCCGTTAGGAGCTAAAATGTAACGGTATTCTCCATCTGCGTAACAGATAAGAGCAATAAAAGCAGAACGGTTTGGATCGTATTCGATTGTTTTTACAGTCGCAGGGATTCCAAATTTATTACGTTTGAAGTCGATGATCCGGAACTTTCTTTTGTTACGTCCACCTTTGCGTCTAACAGCGATACGTCCCTTGTTGTCACGACCAGCTTTATAAGAAATGTTGGCAGTGAGCGGTTTGTAAGGAACCACTTCAGTGATTTCTTTGAAATCTAAAACGGAATAATACCGGCTAGACTGCGTTGTGGGTTTAAGTTTTCTAATTCCCATAATTAAACCTTAGCAAAATCCAAATTTGCTCCGTCAGCAAAAGTCACTACAGCTTTTTTGTAGTGAGGTCTTGGGGACGGCATGTTTCTAAAACGTTTCATTTTCCCACGGTAAACGGCTACGTTTACAGCAGTTGGAACTACGTTATACATTTGTTTCAGGGCTTGTTTGATCAAAGTTTTGTTCGCATCCGGGTGGACTTTGAACGTATACTTGACAGTTCTTTTTCCCATACGTTCTCCAATTGACTGAAGGTCTTGCGACTTTTCTGTAACAACTGGTGATAAGATTACATTCTCTAGGTTCACTGTCTTATCCTTTCTTAGAATACTGAGCCTGAAGCTCTTTTAAAGCGCTTTCAGAGATTACTAAATTGTTATTATAGAGGATGTCTCGGCAAACGACTCGTTTGCTGTTCACATATTTGAGGTTCTCTATATTGCGAGTGGATTTTTTGAGGAATTGGTTTTCACCAGCTACCACAAAACCCACGTTACCCTTCTCTGCAATGTCCATGTTCTTCAAAATGTTGTAGATGGACTTTGTGGAGTAAGAAGAAGGTTCTACGTCTTCTATGATCGCGATTCTGTTTTCTTCTGCCTTTTTGTTAAGGATGGAGAGAACAGCCTTTTTCTTAACGCTGCGTGACAAGTTAGAGGAATAATCTCTTGGTTTTGGTCCATGAATGATACCACCACCAACGAAATGAGGTGCTCTGATGGATCCTTGTCTTGCACGACCAGTTCCTTTTTGAGCCCATGGTTTGATTCCCCCACCGCGAACTTCGGAACGATCTTTAGTAGAATGTGTTCCTTGTCTATTGTTCGCATTTTCAGCTTTAACCGCATCATAGATGGCTCCAAGCGAAATGCCGGTAGCAAATAATTCTGCCGGAAGTTCAACTTCGCTTACGAATACGCCTTCTTTATTGTATTTACGCGCTTTCATGTTCTACCTATCTATCCGATTTTTTCTATCGTAACGATACCGCGTTCTCTTCCTGGAACCGGACCGGATACAAATACCAAGTTGGCGTCTGCATCAATTTTTACTACTTTCAGGTTTCGAACAGTGCTCTGTTCAGAACCCATCCTTCCGCCCATTTTCAAACCCTTGAACACACGTCCAGGAGTTGTGTTGGAACCAATAGAACCAGGGTGTCTTTGGAATCTGGAACCGTGTCCAGCAGGACCGCCAGCAAAACCATGGCGTTTCACAACACCTTGAGTTCCCTTACCCTTAGAAGTTCCGGTTACCTTCACCGTGTCATTCAAAGCAAACACATCTGCGAGTTTTACCTCAGCACCTACTGCTACATCTTCAAAACCTTTGAATTCAATCAGAGTTTTTTTAGGAGCGGCAATGTTTGCTTTTTTAATGTGTCCAACTTCGGCCTTCGTCATGTGTTTTTCCTTGGCATCACCATATGCTAACTGAACAGCTTCGTAGCCATCGTTTGCAGATGTTTTTACCTGGGACACAAAACAAGGACCCACGCGTAAAACAGTTACAGTAACCATTTTACCTTCGTTATTGAATATGTGGGCCATGCCCAATTTTTCGCCGATTAAACCTTTAGCCATGGATCCTATCCTTAGGATTTAATATCTACGGAAACTCCAGCAGGGAGTTGAAGCTTCATCAGGGCTTCTACCGTATCTTCATTCGTATTTAAAATATCGATGAGTCTCTTATGAGTTCTCATTTCAAATTGTTCTCTAGCTTTTTTATTCACGTGCGGAGAACGTAATACCGTGTAGATTTCTTTTTTCGTTGGAAGTGGGATTGGACCGGAGACAGTAGCTCCGGTCCTCTTCGCAGTCGCAACGATTTCAAAGGTTGATTGGTCAATCAACCGATGATCGAAAGCTTTTAACTTAACGCGAATTCTTTGTCCAGCCATTGGGATTACTCAACGATCTCCGCAACAACACCAGAACCAATTGTTCTTCCACCCTCACGGATAGCGAACTTCAAACCTTGGTCCATAGCAATTGGGTGGATAAGTTCGATTGACATCGTAACGTTATCTCCCGGCATAACCATCTCCATTCCACCAGGAAGGTTACAAACACCAGTGATGTCTGTAGTTCTAAAATAGAATTGAGGACGGTAGTTGTTAAAGAATGGAGTATGACGTCCACCTTCGTCTTTAGTAAGAACGTAAACTTCCGCTTTAAATTTTCTGTGTGGAGTGATAGTACCCGGTTTCGCAAGAACTTGACCTCTTTCGATGTCTTCTTTTTTAGTTCCGCGAAGAAGAGCACCAATGTTGTCTCCCGCTTCTGCTTGATCGAGTAGTTTACGGAACATTTCAATACCAGTAACAACTGATTTTGTAGTATCACGAATACCAACAATTTCGATCTCGTCGTTGATCTTAAGAACACCTTGCTCCACACGACCAGTTGCAACAGTTCCACGACCAGTGATTGAGAATACGTCCTCAACTGGCATAAGGAAAGGTTTATCAACGATACGTGTAGGGTTTGGAACGTAAGTATCAACAGCTTCCATAAGTTTCAAAATGGATTTCATTCCTAGGTCAGAATCTTCACCTTCAAGAGCTTTTAATGCAGAACCAGAGATGAAAGGTGTTTTATCACCAGGAAAGTTGTATTTGTTAAGAAGGTCTTTGATTTCCTCTTTAACCATCTCAACCATATCATCTCTTTCATCAGCAGCTAACATGTCAGCTTTGTTTAGGTAAACCACGATGTAAGGAACCCCTACTTGGCGAGCAAGAAGGATATGTTCTTTAGTTTGTGGCATAGCACCGTCAGTTGCAGATACTACGAGAATCGCAGCGTCCATCTGAGCAGCACCAGTAATCATGTTTTTAACATAGTCCGCGTGTCCCGGGCAATCTACGTGTGCGTAGTGACGGTTAGGAGTTTCATACTCCTGGTGAGACGTTGCAATAGTAATCCCACGAGCCTTTTCTTCGGGCGCGTTGTCGATTTGGTCGTAAGCAATCGCTTTGTTTTTTCCACCCACTAACTTCGCAAGCGTTGTTGTGATCGCTGCTGTTAGGGTTGTTTTACCGTGGTCAACGTGACCAATTGTTCCGATGTTTAAGTGTGGTTTTGAACGGTCAAATTTTTCTTTAGCCATTGTTAGAATCTACTCCTCAATCGTGGTGCAAGACCCGATCCTCGGTTCTTTACTCCTTTAAAACTGCATGAAATTCATAGGTAAAAGCAGTCCTTTCCCAAGAAATGCCAATCCCTTTGGTCATGTTTCTAAGAGCCCCTGAAAAGCCAAGCAGGTTTTGGGCCGGTGCATTGGCTTTTAAGTGACTCTTCCCTGCCACAGCTTCCTCGATGGATACCACCTTAGCACTTCTGCGACTTAGATCAGAAAGAACTACACCTAAGTGGTCTGCGTCCACCATCACTTCTACTTCCGTGAGGGGTCCGACCAAGTATGTGTTTGAAGGAAACAATTCCTTTACGCCTGCCAGTATCGCAACTTTCAAAAGCGTTAAAGTGACTTGCAAATCTCCATCCGGTATCTCATAAGAGAGGACACGGAATCTGAGACCGGCAACTTCCTGACCGTAAAACCCGTGTAAGCAGGCTTCCGAAAAGGACGTTTCTATCGAATTTTTTACTTCTTCCGGAAGACTTACCTCGAAGGCAATTTGCTTCGAAAAATCGGCAGTATCTTCCAGGACTGCGATGAGCGCGCCGCTTGACTTTTGGTCTTCAAAGGCACGATGCTCTAGGGCAACCTTATGAGACATTTTTTTGAGAAGCTCTATTTTGGCAATGTTTATCGAACTAAAGTTCAGTTTTTTTTCAGTTCTTTCCTGGATTCTGCGGATTCCAATCTCCAAATGGAGTTCCCCTCGCCCAAAGAGTACCAACTGTCCGGTATCATCCTTCTTTTCTAAACGATAGCCAGGATCTTCCCAAGCCAGCTCCTCCAAGCGACATAACCAAAACTCTTTTTCGTCAGAATGCTCGGGTTCGAGGACAATGGAAAAGGGGCTTGGAATTCGATCCGCGGTTACTACGTCTTTTTCGGATTCGGATTTCTGTAAAAATTGAAGCCATTCACCTGGATGGGAAATGAAATCCGGATGGTCTTTCAAAAGAACTAGTTTCCCCTTCTCCAAATGGAAAACGGGCTCCATGGTTTCTGGATCTACAAAGCGAAACTCCTCCTCGTTTGTCCGTTCCGTCGAAGAGGCGAGATTTTTGCTTTTTGTTTTTTGCATTGTAGCCAGTTCTTTCTGGGAAATATCCAAAGATGGGTACACCACGGAATAACGACCGAATGATTCATCACTACGCCTGGAAAGAACCAGAAGCGGAAGGTTGGGAGTTTTGGGTGAATCTTTCGGTTCTGTCCATAAAACCAAATCCAAAAGTTCCCGAACACCTTCACCGGTTTTCGCGGATCCACCGTAGACTGGATAGAGTTTCCCGGAAGCTGGACCACTGCGAAGTCCAATCGCCGGATAATCTGTTTGACCCGAGGGATCATTCCATGATGACAAAAGAAGTTCATCATTCCAGGCCATTAGTTCTTCCTTTACTGATTTAGGAAAATTTGAGGGAGCTCGCAGATAGTATTCGATTTTTCCCTCGAGGTTCTTTTGGAAAAGAGAGACTGGAGCCCCATCCAGAATTTCTTCCAGGGAGACCAACGTGTCCAAATAGTCTTCATCAAATCGATCGAGTTTATTGATGAAAAAAACCATGGGAACATTTGCTTTCCGAAGTTCTTCAATCACAAGTCTCGCTTGGGACTGAACCACCGATCCCGCTTCCAAAACAACAATCGCCGTTTCCATGGCGGGCAAAAGATCAGTTACTTGGTTTCGAAAGTCGATATGACCTGGTGTGTCTACTATCTGGATCGCAAATTCACCAAAGGTTGTTTTCCAGGGAATGGTATGAAAAGTGGTGCGAATGGAAATTCCCCGCTCAATTTCTTCCTGCAAACTGTCGGATTCTGTATTTCCATCTTCAATGGAGCCAACTGCCGAAATCTTTCCTGCTTCAAACAAAATTCTTTCGGTGAGAGTGGTTTTCCCCGAATCGATATGTGCAAAAATTCCAACAGTTCGGTATTTCATGATTTTTGTGCGCTAAAATAAAAAAGCCAGGTGGTTCACCTGGCTTATCAATGTTTGGAATCGAATGGTAAAGACTACCAGCGGTAGTGAGAGAAAGCCTTGTTGGCGTCTGCCATCTTTCTGATGTCTTCTTTTTTCTTGATCGCAGATCCGGTGCCTTTTTGTGCTTCCATGAATTCTGCAGCCAATTTGTTTTTCATTGATTTTTCGTTTCTGCCACGGCTGTATTTGATAAGCCATCGGATTCCGAGGGCAAGTCTTCTTTCTGGGCGAACTTCAATCGGAACTTGGTAAGTAACCCCACCCACTCGGCGAGATTTTACTTCCACTTGTGGTTTCGCGTTTTCCAAAGCTTCTTGGAAAACAGCAAACGGATCCTGTCCTGTTTTTTTAGCAATTACTTCTAAAGCATCGTAGAACACGGATTCAGCGACACTTTTTTTACCATCTACCATTAGGCAGTTGATAAACTTAGAAATCACCTTGTCATTGTATTTAGGATCGCCTTCGATGTGGCGTGGTTCAACTTTTCCTCTTCTTCTAGACATATACCTTTCTCCGATTACGCTTTAGGACGCTTAGCGCCGTATTTTGAACGTCCTTTACGACGTTTGTCTACACCGAGTGTATCCAGTGTTCCACGAATGATATGATAACGAACCCCTGGTAAGTCTTTTACTCTTCCCCCACGGATTAGAACCACGTTGTGTTCTTGGAGGTTGTGACCTTCACCAGGAATGTAAGCAGTTACTTCAATTCCAGTAGTGAGGCGAACCCTTGCTACTTTACGAAGAGCTGAGTTCGGTTTTTTAGGAGTAAAGGTCATTACCCTAGTGCAAACTCCACGTCTTTGTGGGCATGCCTTAAGGGCAGGAGATTTAGTTCTTTTCTTTTGGTCTTCTCTTCCAATACGGATGAGCTGGTTAATTGTAGGCATTCGATTCCTTCTTCTACTTCTCTGTCTTTAAAAAAATAATGACGTTTTCGTCCAAAATTCCAGATAGGGACATTTTGTAAACGAAAACATGATTTTGTCCCCAGAAACTCTAGAAAAGTCTCTAAGGACAAGGTTTTGGTCTAATCGTCGTCGTCCTCATCATCCGAATCATCGGATTCTTCTTCCAACTCATCTTCATCCTCGTCCTCTTCGGCAACAAGTCTAGAGAGTGTGGCAGTAGAAACCGGAGCTGCTTCCGAAAGTTCGGAAACTTCTTCTTCCTCTTCTTCGGTTTCAAGATCCCAATCCAAATCTCCTGGAAGGTCTTTGAAAACTTCGATGTCACGGTATTTTTTCATACCAGTTCCCGCAGGAATCATGTGACCGATGATAACGTTTTCTTTCAGACCCATGAGGTTGTCTGTTTTTCCTTTGATGGCCGCATCCGTTAGAACCTTAGTGGTTTCTTGGAATGATGCTGCAGAGAAATAAGACTCAGTGTTAAGGGATGCTTTTGTTAATCCCAAAAGGACAGGAGTTCCTTGTGCTGGAGATCCCCCTTCTTTTTCCACTCGATCATTTTCTTCATCAAAGAGGAATTTATCCACTTGTTGTTGGTTCACAAAAGATGTGTCCCCACTATCAGTGATGATCACCTTACGAAGCATGGAGCGAACCACAACTTCGATGTGTTTATCGTTGATATGAACCCCTTGCAGGCGGTAAACTTCCTGAACCTCAGAAACCAAATATTCATGAAGGGCATTTGGTCCTTTGATGGCAAGGATATCATGCGGGTCAAAGTTTCCTTCGTCCAACTGGTCTCCTCGTTTCACAAAGTCACCTTGGCGAACACGGATTTGTTTTCCGACAGGGATGGCTACTTTTACTTTTTCTTGTTCTGCAGTTTCTGGGATGATATAGAGAATTCGTTTTTCTTTTACGATTTCCCCTTTGTCTTCGATCTTTCCGTCAATTTCTGCCAGTGTGCAGGCATCTTTCGGACGACGAGCTTCGAAAAGTTCATCTACCCGTGGAAGACCACCCGTGATATCTCGCGTTTTTTCCGCAACTGATGGAATTTTGAAGATGATATCCCCTTCCCGTACTTTGTCTCCATTTTGGAATTGGAGAAGAGCATCCACTGGAACTGAGTATTCATCGGATCCGATCAGAACTTTTGGAACCAATCGATCTTTCTTTTGTTCTACAACTTTTAGAATGATATTGGAAGTTTTTGGATCCACATCACGACGAACGTTTTTTCCAATTTCCAAATCTTCCCATTGGATGGTTCCTGCTGCTTCCGCAACTGCCACCTCGTTAAAAGGGTCGAACTCAGCAAGTGCTTTGTTCTCTTCTACGATTTGGCCTTCTTCCGCACGAAGAATGGTTCCGATTTTTACTGGAATCACAAAGTCATCACCTAAGATGCGTAGAGTAGTCCCAACAAGAGTAACGGTTCCCGCTTGGTCAGAAGTGATTCGTTGCTCTGTTGCTTCAGCAACTTGGGTCGCAAATACTTCCCCTTTTTCCAATCTTTGTCCATCAACGGCACGAACACTTGAAAGTGAATCAGTGTTGAATTCTTGGATGAGTCGATTCACAATGATGGTTCCGCGACGAGCAAAAACTTTTGCAGAATTTGCGTTAGTCACAAGACGACCGTTGATTGATTTTACGATAGAGCGATAAGGAACTTTATGTTCTTTTTCTGAAATGGTAGCAGATGCCGCACCACCCACGTGGAAGGTTCTCATCGTTAGCTGTGTTCCCGGTTGGCCGATCGACTGAGCCGCAATGGTTCCCACCGCTTCCCCAATCTCAGCAGGAACAAGGCGAGCCATGTCCATACCGTAACATTTTGTACAAATTCCATGACGAGATCTACAAGTGAGTGGAGATCTTACTTTAATTTTATCATAACCAAGGTTTTCGATCTGTTGCCCAAGAGCTCTTGTAATGAGTGTGTCTTTCGGAAATACAACTTTCTCAGAAACTGGATCTACTAAATCTTCAGCCGTATAACGACCGAACACTCTGTCCGCGAGAGATACAATTACGTTCTCCCCTTCTTTTACGATTCCAAGAGTAATGTTTAACTTAGTTCCGCAATCATCTTCAGAAACAATTACGTCCTGAGAGATATCCACGAGACGACGAGTGAGGTAACCCGCATCGGCAGTTTTTAACGCCGTATCCGCAAGACCCTTTCTCGCACCATGAGTTGAGATAAAAAATTCTAATACCCCGAGACCTTCACGGAAGTTAGAACGAATCGCAAGTTCGATGATTTCTCCAGACGGTTTCGCCATAAGGCCCCGCATCCCTGCGAGCTGACGAATCTGTTGTTTGGAACCACGAGCACCCGACGCTGCCATGACGTAAACCGGATTGAATCCACCTTGGTCTTTTTCTAGTTCCTTAAACATCCCATCTGTAATTCGATCATTGGTTTTGGTCCAAATTTCGATTACTTTTTTACGACGTTCTTCGTTGGTGATGATACCTTTACGATACTCCATATCCGCTTTTTCAACTTCTTTGTTGGCATCTGTTACAAGTCCCTCTTTTTGAGGAGAAACTCGGATGTCATCAATGGAGATAGTAGGAGCAAATACAGTTGCGTAACGGTAACCAAGTCGTTTGATTTCATCAAGCATCACAACAGTGATCCCTGGCCCAAACTTCTCGTATACGTCTGCAATGATTTTGTTTGTTTCTTTATCACCGAGAGTTCTGTTGATATAAACATACCCTTTTGGCATCACTTGGTTGAAGATAAGTCTTCCCGGTGTGGTTTCGATGATTTTCCCTTCGTGTAGAACAGAGATTTTGGAACGAATTTCAACGGTTTTCGTTTCAATCGCATACATCACTTCTTCAAGACCGGTGAAAAATTTTCCTTCACCCTTAGCGTCTTTTACTTCAGAAGTTAAGTAGTAAATTCCAAGAACGATATCTTGTGTTGGTCCACAAATCGGTTGTCCATTGGCAGGATTCAAAATGTTATGCGGTGATAACATAAGCATCCAAGTTTCGAGCTGCGCTTTTGGAGCAAGCGGTACGTGGATTGCCATTTGGTCCCCGTCAAAGTCGGCGTTGAACGCGTGACAAACGAGTGGATGGAGTTTGATTGCCTTTCCTTCTACAAGAACAGGTAAAAATGCTTGGATTCCAAGTCTATGAAGAGTTGGAGCACGGTTGAGTAGAACTGGGTGTTCTTTTACAACAGTTTCCAATACATCAAAAACTTCTTTATCTTCTGCTTCGATTTTTTTCTTCGCAGATTTGATGTTTGGTGCTAGTTCCAAATCCACTAGGCGTTTCATAATGAATGGCTTGAAAAGTTCCAAAGCCATTTTTTTAGGAAGACCCATTTGGTGGTATTTGAGTTCAGGACCCACTACGATTACGGAACGACCAGAGTAATCCACACGTTTCCCGAGTAGGTTTTGGCGGAACCGGCCTTGTTTTCCTTTGAGCATGTCGGAGATAGATTTTAAAGGTCTATTTCCTTTTCCTTTTACGGTGCGTTTGCGACGGCTGTTATCAAAAAGAGCATCTACTGCTTCTTGTAACATACGTTTTTCGTTTCTTACGATGATCTCAGGAGCTTTTAAAGCTAGAAGACGTTTGAGTCGGTTGTTTCTATTGATCACACGACGGTATAAATCGTTTAGGTCGGAAGTTGCAAAACGTCCCCCCTCTAGTTGCACCATCGGACGAAGTTCTGGTGGGATGACCGGAACCACATCTAAAACCATCCATTCAGGACGGTTTCCAGAATCACGGAAAGCTTCCAAAACTTCTAGGCGTTTGAAAATACGTTTGTCGGAGATTTTGTTTTTATCTTGGATCTTTTGGCGGATCACACGAGCTTCTGCATCCACGTCGATACGTGCGAGAAGTTCTTTGATGGCGTCCCCACCGATACCTGCGATAAATTTATCACCGTATTCATCTAAATAATTATGATATTCATCTTCATCGATAAGTTCCCCGCGACTTCTTCCGGAATCAGCAGGATCTATAATCACATACTTCTCAAAGTAAAGAACACTTTTGAGTTGGTTGATGGTCATATCCAGAAGGAGTCCCATACGAGACGGAACAGAACGATAATACCAAATGTGCGACACTGGAGCCGCAAGTTCAATATGACCCATTCTCTCACGACGAACTTTGGAGTGAGTTACCTCAACCCCGCATTTGTCACAAACCACTCCCTTGTAACGGATGGATTTGAATTTACCGCAGTAACATTCCCAATCCTTTGTGGTTCCAAAGATTTTTTCACAGAAAAGACCATCTCGTTCCGGTTTTAGGGTACGGTAGTTGATCGTTTCCGGTTTTTTGACTTCCCCGAAAGACCACTCTTTGATCCGCTCGGGTGATGCCAAACGGATCGTAATCGATTCAAAACTATTGTAATTTCTCATACTTTTTCCCTTCCCTAAACGTTTTCAATGGTCTCGAATTTGATTTTCTTTTTGTTTTTCGAGAATTCATCTTCGTAATCAGAGATATCCACTTCCAATCCTTCGGAGTCTTTGATAATGATATCAAGTGCGAGACCTCGGAGTTCCTGAACAAGAACGTTGAATGATTCTGGAATTCCCGGTTTGATCGAGTGAATCCCTTTCACAATTGCTTCGTAAATTCTGGCACGTCCAAGCATGTCATCTGACTTAATGGTGAGTAACTCTTGTAAGGTGTGTGATGCACCATAAGCCTCAAGAGCCCAAACTTCCATCTCCCCTAACCTTTGTCCCCCGAACTGCGCTTTACCACCGAGTGGTTGTTGCGTTACGAGTGAGTAAGGTCCAGTAGATCTTGCGTGGATTTTGTCATCCACCAAGTGAGCCAGTTTCAACATGTAAATGTATCCGCAGAATACTTGGTTGATGAATTTTTCTCCTGTTCTTCCGTCGTATAACTGAAATTTGCTGTTTTCCGGTAATCCTGCTTTTTTGCAGAAATCGTGAACGTCACCTTCAGATGCTCCGTCGAACACCGGTGTTTCAAAATTGATACCGAGTTTTTTCGCAGCGAAACCAAGTTGTGTTTCAAAGATCTGACCAAGGTTCATCCTTGAAGGAACCCCGAGTGGGTTTAGCACGATATCAACAGGAGATCCGTCTTCCATGTATGGCATATCTTCTTGTGCCATCACACGAGCTACGACCCCTTTGTTTCCGTGACGACCCGCCATCTTATCACCCACGAGGAGTTTACGTTTACGAGCCACATAGACTTTTACCATTTCTTCCACTCCAGCAGCGAGTTCGTCGCCTGTTTCCCGGGAATAACGTTTGATATCGATCACAGTTCCTTCAAAACCGTTTGGCATACGAAGAGAGGAATCTCTTACTTCTTTTGCCTTCTCTCCAAAAATGGAGTGTAAAAGTTTGTATTCAGGAGTGAGGTCGGTTTCTCCTTTTGGAGTCACCATACCAACCAGGATGTCCCCTGGTTTCACTTCAGCACCCACACGAATCACACCAGACTCATCCAAATCACGGAACGCTTTGTCCGAAAGGTTTGGAATGTCGCGAGTGATTTGTTCTTGTCCTAGTTTCGTTTCCCGAGCTTGGATTTCGAATTCTTCAATGTGGATAGAAGAGAAAACATCGTCTTTGATGATTCGTTCTGAAATGAGAATCGCATCCTCAAAGTTGTAACCTTCCCAAGGCATAAAAGCAACAAGGACGTTTCTACCAAGCGCCAAGTAACCAGCGTCAGTGGATGGTCCGTTAGCAAGGACAGTTCCCTTTTGGAGGATTTGACCAAAGTCACCGTATTTTTCACCTTTGATGATTTGTCCGGCAACCGGTGCACCAATTCCTAGGTCTTGGCCTTCTTTCACAACGGAGATATATTGAACTTCTTCCGAGTGGAAAAGCTCATGTGTTTCTTTTTCCCCATTAGGAGAAGTGAGTTCCACACGTTCTTTGGAAACCTTACTTACCTTACCACCAGTTGTGGTATGTAACATGGAAACGTTTGGTTTTTGGTTAAAACAAGTACCTTGGTTGGTTTTTTTAAATTTAATGAGTGGGTAGTGAACAATCTCTTTGGATTGGTCTTCTTTGATCCAAACACCAGTAGCATCTACTTTGGAAACCACACCATCTTTTTTCGCAACGATACAAACCCCTGCGTCATAAGCCGCACGAGATTCCATACCAGTTCCTACAAACGGTGCTTCTTCTGTGAGAAGAGGAACTGCTTGGCGTTGCATGTTCGAACCCATAAGTGCGCGGTTCGCGTCATCATGCTCAAGGAATGGAATGAGTGCTGTGGATACAGACACAACTTGTAATGGAGCAAGATCCATATATTGGATCTCAGATGGGCTACGGAAAGGGAAATCCCCTCTATGGCGAGTGGAAATAAGTTTAGAAGTGAATTCTCCCTTATCATCCACAGTCGAATTCGACTGAGCCATATAGTGGTATTCTTCTTTGTCTGCAGTGAGATACTCGACTTGTTTTTGAACTTTTCCGTTTTTTACGAGACGGTATGGAGTTTCAATAAACCCATAATCGTTCACTCGCGCAAAACTAGACATGGAAAGAATGAGACCAATGTTTGGACCTTCCGGTGTTTCAATTGGGCACATACGACCATAGTGAGAATAATGAACGTCACGAACTTCGAAACCGGCTCGGTCACGAGAAAGACCACCAGGTCCAAGAGCGTTTAACCTACGTTTGTGCGTAAGCTCTGCCAATGGATTGGTTTGGTCCATAAACTGAGAAAGTTGCGATGATCCAAAAAACTCATTGATCACAGCAGTGATTGGTTTGATGGAAATGAGAAGTTGCGGAGTTTGTTGCTCCGGCTCTTGAACCGTCATCCTTTCTTTGATCACTCGTTCCACACGAGAGAATCCAAGTTTCAATTGGTTTGCGATGAGCTCTCCAACAGAACGGATCCTTCTGTTTCCTAAGTGGTCAATATCATCCGGATAGTAGTTTTCTGCTTCAGACATAAGCATCACGAGATAACGAACTGTTTCAATGATGTCTTGTTTTCTTAAAACTCGGTCTTCCGCTTTTGCAAATTCTTTTGGATTATTGAATTCAAATTTACTGTTGATTTTGTAACGACCCACAACACCCAAATCAAAAGTTTTTGGTGAGAAAAAGAGGCGTTTGAGTTCCGCTTCTGCGTTTTCAATCGTAGAAGGTTCCCCTGGTCTCATGATGGTGTGGAATTTTTTGACTGCGTCTTCGTAGTCATTCACACCGTCTTTTTCTAAACAGTTGATAAGAACTGGGTTGTCTTTTCCTTTCGGAAATTCAATGACATCTACATCTTTTACCTTCATTTCTCGAAGGATGGAGATATTGTCTTCATTGATTTTGGAACCAGCATCGAGCATAACCTCGCCCGTTTCCATGTTGATGATATCGGCGATGGTTCGGCGACCAATCAGACGTTTGAGGTCTTTTGGATTGGCACCAGCAATCTTCATTTTAGAAGATCCATAGAACAAACGTAATACTTCTTCGTTTGTTCCCATACCCATTGCTTTTACAAGTAAGGTTGCAGGGAATTTTTTCTTACGGTCGATTTTGGCAACAAGGATCCCTTTGTTGTCCATCTCGAATTCCAACCAAGAGCCTCGGTAAGGAATCACACGAGCAGAGAAAGTATCTCTTACTTGGTCGTAAGAAAAGAAAATACCAGGTGATCTATGCAACTGGCTTACCACTACCCTTTCCGCACCGTTGATGATGAAAGTTCCGTGGTCTGTCATCACAGGAAGGTCTCCCATGTAGACAACTTGTTCCCGGATTTCTCCGGTATCTTTGATGATGAGTCGAATGACTGCTTTTAGTGGAACAGCAAAGGAAGAGTCAGTGTCTTTGCACTCTTGTGGATCGCGTTTTGGCTCTCCCAAGATATAATGGCCATATTCCATAACCATATCGTTGTTTGGTGATTCGATTGGGAAGGATTCACGGAATACAGCTTCCAATCCTTGGTTCAAACGTTTCGTCGGATCTTTCACTTCCGACTGGAGAAACCAATCAAAGGATTTTTTTTGTACGTAGATAAGATTAGGAAGTAAATTGAGGTCGGTAATTTTACCGAAATTTACCCGGTTTCTAATTTGCATTCGGGTATGCATGGAATACTCTCCCTAGAGACATCAAAATAGTAGATGGTATGATAAACGAAAAAATAGAGGTGGGGACGCCTACGGCCTCCCTGCCTCTAAGTTTTTGAAGACTGGGTTTAAAAATTGGCAACCGATTAACCGGCAGCAGCAACTTCTACTTGAGCCCCAACACCTTCGAGTTTTTTCTTAATATCAGCAGCTTCGTCTTTAGAAACGCCTTCTTTCACTGATTTTCCACCAGCTTCTACAAGCGTTTTCGCATCTGCCAATCCAAGACCAGTGATTTCGCGAACGAGTTTAATAACGTCGATCTTTTTGTCACCGTGTGCTTTCAAGATGATATTGAAAGTAGCAGGCTCTTCAGCAGCAGCTGGACCACCTGCACCCGCAACCGCCGCTACCGCAACTGGTGCAGCAGCAGAAATCCCGAATTTGTCCTCCATCTTTTTCACTAGATCAGCTGCCTGAACTAGTGTAAGACTTCCAATTTGTTCTAATAGCGCGTCAACAGACATCCTATATTCTCCTTATCCTACTAATCACTATGATTACTAATTGCCGTTTTTCTCGGCTACAGCATTGATGGCGCGAGCCAATGATGCCATGATTTGATTGATTCCAGAAGCAATTTGCGTCGCAGGAGCATTGAGCCCACGAGCCACTTGCGAAAGAAGTTCTTGTTTGGACGGAAGTCCTGCAATCGCCTCTACTCCGGATTTACCCAAAACTTCCCCGTCCATATAGCCGGTTCTGATTTCGAGTTCCTTCTTATCTTTTGCAAAGTCCTTACAAACTTTTGCTACTGCTGGAAGTGCATCCAGAGAGAAAATAGCCGCAAGTGGACCTTTGTAAACATCCCCAAAATCAATGGAGTTGTTTTTATGTTCAGAAGACTCTTTTAAAGCACGGAGAAAAAGGTTGTTTTTGATCACCTTCATTTCCGATCCTTCTTTGCGAAGTTTCGCACGAAGGTTGGACATATCTTCAACAGTCAAACCGCTGTAACACGCCAAAATGAAATTAGGTCGTTTTTCCAAACGACTTTTAAGTTCCGCTACTGCTTCAATTTTTGATGAATTTGCCATTGTTCTTACTCGTTATATGTTCGCGTTTACTAGTTCTTTCACATCGACTTTGACGCCGATTCCCATAGTTGCCGCAACAGAGAAAGACTTTAGGTAATCACCCTTCGCATCAGAAGGTTTGTCTTTCATAAGAGCTGCAACAACTGCATTGATGTTGTCAGAAAGTTTGTCATCAGAGAAGGAACATTTACCAACACCTAAGTGAACCACTCCCCCTTTGTCAGGACGGTATTCAATTCGGCCGGCTTTTAGTTCTTTTACTGCTTTTGATACATCAGTAGTGACTGTTCCTGCTTTTGGCTTTGGCATAAGGCCTTTACGACCTAAAACCGGACCAAGTTTACCTACTTCCTTCATCATGTCAGGAGTAGCAACGCAAGCGTCGAAATCAGTCCAACCACCAGCAACTTTTTCAATGAGATCCATATCACCTACAAAGTCAGCGCCTGCTTCCTTTGCTTCGTTTTGTTTGTCTCCTTTGCAGAAAACCAAAACTTTGATTGTTTTTCCAGTTCCGTGTGGAAGAGAGATAGTCCCTCTTACGTTTTGGAGAGATTTATAATTGATTTTAGTCGAAATCTCTAATGTTCCATCAAATTTGGAAAAACTAGTTGCTTTTGCCAAACCGACTGCATCGCCAAGGGTATAAGCCTTAGTGCGATCGACTTTCTCTTTGAGTTGGATATACTTTTTGCCGCGTTTCATGACTTCAGTTCCCGTTTCCTATGATTACTCGACGTTTACACCCATGGAACGACAAGTTCCAGCAATGATGTTCACTGCTGCATCCATATCGTTCGCGTTTAGGTCTTCCATCTTAGTTTTTGCAATTTCTTCTAGTTGAGCTCGTTTGATAGTTCCCACTTTTACAGTGTGTGGAGTGGCAGATCCACCTTGTAAGCCAAGCGCCTTCATGACAAGAAGAGCTGCTGGAGGAGATTTAGTTACGAATGTAAAACTTCTGTCAGAATAAACAGTGATTACTACTGGGAGTTTGAGTCCCATTTGAGTTTTGGATCTCTCATTGAACTGTTTACAGAATTCCATGATATTGAGTCCGGCTTGACCAAGAGCGGGACCTACTGGAGGAGCTGGGTTTGCTTTCCCTGCTTCCACTTGGAGTTTAATTTGTTTTACTACTTTCTTTGCAGCCATCTCGTTTCAAGTTCCTTACTAAAAGTCAATCTATCAGTTCTATTGTTCCGATTTTACTTGGAGGTAATCCAACTCCACAGGAGTGGATCTTCCGAAAATTTCTACACGAACGCGGAGTCTTCCCTTATCAGGGAAAATTTCATCCACAAGACCTGTGAAATTAGCAAACGGACCATCTATAATTTTCAATGTTTCGCCCACTTTGAATAGGAAACGAGGTCTCGAAACTTCTTCCGATTCCACACTTCCCACATCGCTGAAGAGATTTTTGATCTCATCCAGTGAAAGTGGCTCCGGACCTTTTCCTTTTCCGCCTACAAACGTAGACACAGAAGGTAAGTTCTGGATTTTAAATCGAAGGTCATCGGTCATGTTCATCTCAACGAGAACATAACCCGGCATGAGTTTTTTCTTTGTGACCTTCTTTTTGCCGTTTTTCATTTCGGCAACTTCCATTGAAGGAATTTTTACCGCGAAGATTTGGTCTTCCAGCTTTTGTTGTTGGACCATCTTTTCAATGTTTGTCTTCACCTTATTCTCGTGACCGGAATAAGTTTGAAGCACATACCATTTTTTATCTAAAGAATCGCCCACTTCCCTACCTATGTTCCTAATGCCCAGAACCATTTTAACAACTTAAGGAATACAAAATCCGAAGCTGATAAAAATAGGGAAAAGATAAATACTGTAACTAGGACTACAACGGTAGAACTCACAACTTCTTGGCGCGTAGGCCAATGTACTTTTTCAAGTTCTGCTTTACATTCCTGAATGAAACTCGTAGCTTTCATTGATCCTTGTCCTGTTCTCTAATTCTATAAATTCTGCAGTCTGGCAGGGCTGGAGAGAATCGAACTCCCACCAAGGACTTTGGAGATCCTAGTTCTACCATTAAACTACAGCCCTAAAACAAGCCCTCTACCAGGCTTGAACTGGTGACCCCTTCCTTACCATGGAAGTGCTCTACCACTGAGCTAAGAGGGCAAAACGTTCCCACCCAAGCGCGGGTTTCCAAGCGAGGCTAGGTTTTTTACACTATTTTAAATGAGGCTCTTTGGTCAATGGAAAATGAGTTTATTTCATAGAAATGGCAAAAAAACAAGAAAAACAGTGAATTTCCCTTGAGATTTTAGTTGTGGATTTCTCGGTTCGATAATAGAACCATGTGGGATAAGTCCCCCACTTTAAGGAATGATTCGTGGCGAAACCCTTTATAGAATTAGAAACAAAAATCCCCGATTTGGTAAAGGCAAAATCCAAAATTGTCGTAAGATCCTCAAGGATGAATCGCCAACTGGAACAATATGTTTTAGGACTCATCACAAATATCCTTTCTGAAGTGGGACAATCTCAATTTGTGGAGATGCTTTATACAATCTCCAAAGAACTTACCATCAACGGGATCAAAGCCAATCAAAAACGTGTGTTTTTTGAAGACGAAGGTTTGGACATCACCGACGAAAGTGACTACCTCCAAGGGATCAAAGAGTATTCTAAAAAGTTTTCAGAAAAAATGGCTGATGAATATGGAAAACGTTGCCTTGCTCGTGGGGTTTACGTGCAAATCAAATTCCATTACTGCCTAGACGGACTTTTGGTAGAAGTGACAAACAACACGCCTGTCATCAAAACCGAAGAAGCTCGGATGCGAGAAAAAATGAAGAAGTCCATGGGATACAATGACATTGCTGAATTCTATATGGACAATATGGACAATACTGAAGGTGCAGGACTTGGAATCGCTCTCATTATGATCCTACTCAAAAACGAAGGGGTCGACCCTAACCTATTTCGCATCATCACTCATGGAGACCGCACCGTAGCTCGGGTGGAAATTCCATTTAACGACAATTATGTTTCGTTTCGTAGTGCAGAACTAGCAGAAATTTAATTCTTGATTCCCCCGACCCTACTCTCTTAGATTTGTATCGACCGTCCGTTTGCCATTTTCGAAACTGGTGGACATGGAATTAAAAGGTGCAAACATTCTCGTCACCGGATCTGCCGGTGGCCTCGGAAAAGCAATGGCTTACCGTTTGGGTAAGACAGGTGCCAATATCATTCTCTCAGACATCCAAAAAGACAAATTGGACGAAACCGTAGCTCTCTTTCAAAAAGAAGGAATCAAAACAACTGGCATTGTTGCTAATGTTGCCAAAGAAGAAGACAGCATCCGTCTCATCGAAGAAGCAGCAGCTTTCCAAGGGAGTTTGGACGTGGCCATTTTGAACGCAGGAATCCTACGTGATGGTCTCCTCATTCGTGTGGACAAAGAAACGGGCAAAGTAAAAGGCAAAATGGGAATCGACCAGTGGCAATCGGTCATTGACGTAAACTTAACGGGTGTGTTTCTTACCGCACGCGAAGCAGCAGCAAAGATGGTGGAACAAAAGAAGGGAGTGATCATCCCCATTGCCTCCATCGCTATGCATGGGAATTCAGGCCAAACGAATTATAGCGCTGCAAAAGCCGGTGTTGCGGCAATGACTGTGACTTGGTCAAAGGAACTTGCTAAGTTTGGAATCCGGGTAGCAGGGATTGCACCTGGGTTTATTGGAACGGAAATGGTTCTAAAAGACATGAATCCGGAAGCATTAGAAAAATGGAAATCCATCATCCCCGTGGGAAGGCTTGGAGAACCAGATGAAATTGCATCTACCGCTGAGTTTATTATTTCTAATGATTTGGTGACAGGAGTCGTGCTAGAAATTTCCGGTGGAGTTCGAATCTAACTTCGATTAATCTCTTCCCTGCTCTCGGGAAAACCTCACGAGGGCAGACCTTCTCTTTCCTAATTTTGTCATTTTTTTTACAAACGAAAAAAATTTCGTAGGTAAATAGAGGATAGATTCGTCATAAGGATATAACGGAATTCTTACTGATGAAAATAAAAACAGAACTCACAAAACAACAATTGGAACAAGCGATTAAAGGGATCCAAGGGATCGCCCACCCTATCCGTTTATTGATTCTTTATACCCTGGCTAAAGAAGAAAAAACGGTAGGTCAGCTTGTTGAATTGTTAGGAACTAGCCAATCGGCTGCATCCCAACACCTAAGTAAGATGAAAAACAACGGGATATTAGAGTCTCGTAAATCATCTAACCAAGTTTTCTATAGTTTGAAAGATCCTAAATTCAAGGATCTGATCCAAACTATCGTAAAAGTGTATAAAAAATAAACATTACTTCGTTTCTGCTAATAGAAAACGAATGTATTCTGCCACTGCATCCCTGAGGTTCGTGTAACCAAAGGGATATCCTGTTTTTTGGATCTTTTCCATTTCCGCACAGGTATAGTATTGGTATTTTCCCTTTAAAGATTCGGGCATTTCCACGTATTCAATATTGACTGGTTTGTCCATAGATGCGAACAGAGCGTTCGCTAAATCGTTCCAGGTTTCAGCAACCCCTCGCCCTACATTGTACAATCCGTACTTTCGTTCAGAAAGTAGATAGATACTGATTTTGCTCGCGTCTTTTACATAGAGGAAATCTCTTTTCTGTTCGCCGTCTTTGTATTCCGGTTTGTAAGACTTGAATAATTTTAATTTTCCTGTTTCTCTGATTTGTTCGTAACCTTTTAAAACTAGGCTCCGCATTTCTCCCTTATGAGCTTCCCCATACCCAAAAACATTGAAGTATTTGAGTCCAACGAGTTTGTCGGCGATCCCTACCTTTTTGGCATATAGATCGAACAGTTGTTTGGAATACCCATACATATTTAGGGGTTTGAGATTTTCGATTGGGGCATTGTCATTGTACCCAAATTCACCTTCCCCATAGGTTGCGGCACTGGAAGCATAAAGAAAAGGAATGTTTTTTGCGACGGCAAACTCAGCCAACTTCTTCGTATAATGGAAGTTATTGTGCATTAGATAACTGGCGTCTTTTTCTGTTGTAGCAGAACAAGCACCCAAATGGTAAATTTCAGAAATTTCATTTAAGAGGGAACTTCCAGAATCGAGAAAAGATTCAAATTGATCTTTCTCATAATAGTCCTTAAAAAAATTCCTTTGGAGGTTTTTCCATTTCTCCGTTGTCCCCAAATGATCCACTACCAAAATATCGGTATTACCATTGTGATTTAAGTCTTCGATGATTTGAGAACCAATGAGGCCTGCGCCTCCAGTGACGAGAGTGAGTTTTTTTGCCATTTGTTTCGTTTTAGTTTTTTATATCCAAGGTTTCTTTCTATAAACTTTTTTGTTATCGGGTAAGAAAAACAAATATTTCCCTATCCAATCGCATCTATGATCTTTCCAAATTTTTCATTCACCTGTTTGACTGTTTCAGGAAGGGGAACGAGAACTTCAGGAATCCAAGGTTTCATTCGACAATCAAAAACAATTGGAACTTGATATGCAATATGATTCTGTTTGGTTTCTGTTCTTGCATAAACATCTGATGCTGGTTCCATTCGTGTAAACATAGTCCAAATAAAATCGGAATCGGTTTTGATTGCATCCTCGGAATCATCTACAAGAAAAATATAATGGAACCGACCAAGATCTTCACTAAGTAAATTTTCCGCCAAACGATCATTTTGTGTATAGGCAGAACCTTTGACGACAAGAACTCCTGGTAAAAACACTTTTGGATTTTGAAACCTTTTGTCTTTGAAAGTTCCCGTAAACTCTTTGGGTAAGTTTGGAAACTTTATAGGTGCATTTGCTTCCGTGATCCCCATCCATAAAAGTTTACTACCTTTGTTTACTGTTCCACTGGTATAATCCAGTGTGTCTTGACTGATATGGCTAAAAATAAAAAAGTCAGTTCTCGGATCACACCTTTCTGTGATGACTTTAAATGTTTCCGAAAAGTTTTTTAGATTCACTCGTTCATTGGTTACGAGCAAACATTTAGTGAGTGATAACTGCCCCTCTCCTAAAATCCTTAAAGCACCCATAAAGGCTTCTCGGAAATATCGTTCCTTCACAATTGCGGCAGCAAGAGAGTGGACACCTGATTCTTCATAGGCCCAAACACCGAGTACCTGTGGCATAACAAGTGGAAACATTGGAGAAAGTAAATCCTGTAAAAATTCAGCAATGTAATGATCTTCTTGGGGAGGTCTTCCCACAACGGTTGCCGCCCAAATGGCATCCTTTCTGTGTAGAACATGAGATAGTTCCAAATAAGGATAATCGTGTAACAAGGAATAGTATCCGTAATGATCGCCAAAGGGACCTTCCGGTTTTCTTAAGTTAGGTGGGATAGAACCAATGATAGCAAAGTCTGCATCGGCAACAATGGGATATGGGGAAACCAATTTGTCCTTTTTCATTCGGAGTTTTTCTCCCATCAGAAAGGATGCAAAAACAAGCTCAGGAATTTCTTCGGGAAGCGGAGCTACCGCTGCAATGGTCAGTGCCGGCGGCCCACCAATATAAACATGAGCAGGAAGGGACTCGCCCTTTTTTTCCGCTTCATAATAATGAAAACCTCCTCCTCTATGGATTTGGATGTGCATTCCCACTGTTTTGTCCGGGAAAAGTTGAACCCGATACATTCCCAGGTTTCCATTCCCTGATTCTGGATGTTGTGTGTAAACAAGAGGGAGGGTAACAAAGGCACCTCCATCTTTGGGCCAAGAAACCACTTGGGGTAACTCTGAGGTTGTGATCAGGCCGCCAGAGAGAACAGGAGCCTTTCTCACCTGTTTTAAACCCACTTGGAAGGGTAACAATCCAAGGGAACGTTCCTTCCAAAGTTTAGAGAACCGAGGAGGGAAAATCTCTTTTGCTAGTTTGGCGAGACGCTGGATGGTCGCAACAGGTTTTGGACCAAAGGCGAGATGGATTCTTTTCTCAGAACCATAAAGATTGGTGGCAACGGGAAACTTTGTCCCTTTGACATTGGTAAAAAGGAGGGCTGGACCTTTTTTGGCCACCACTTGCCTTTGGATCTCTGCCAGTTCCAGATAGGGATCAACTGGTTCGGAAAATACCTGGAGTTCTCCTTCTTTTTGCAAAAGTTGGACAAAATCATTCGTAGATCGTAGTGATACCATAAAAAGGAATGGACGGCTCCTTGTTTTCTTAGACTCTTAAGGGCATAAATTCTATGTCCCAAGAACCAAATACCACACAACCAATCATTACCGATATCAAAAGAATTGCAGTCTGCGGAGGATCTTTAGGAAGAGAGAGGCGTTCTTATGTGCGCGGGCAAGTGGTGGATGTAGGGATTACGGATCTCATGAAGGCAGAAGGCCTATGGGATTTGATGACCGGACTTTTTATTGGAGAAGAAACTAAAATCACTCCATTTCTAGATTTCTCTTTGGCTCCGGTTCGAAAACCAGTATTAAAATTAGAAGTGTATGATGTAGGTGGAAATAAAATTTACACATCGGGAAAAATCAAAGCTGATGAAGATGGTTTTTTTTCCTGTGAAATCAGAGACAAACTTCCGGTAGGATTTCACGACTTCCAAGTGGTATTGGAAGGATTGGATAGTTTTCGCCAATACTCTAAAGATTTAGCACATCTCAATTCAACAGAAGATTCTATTTTAGGAAAAACTACGATCGTTGGAAAAGGGAAACTGCGAATTCTTTCGGAAGATTACAAAGGGATGGTGGTTACCTCCGATATTGACCAAACGTATTTGGCGACAGACATCCACTCCGGAAAAGGAAAGTTTACTGCTGTCTTCGAAACACCTAACCAGAAACAGGCGCTACCAGGAATGCCGGAACTTTACCGAGAACTTCGCACTTCCCTATCCAATGCACCTTTGGCTTTTATTTCCGCTAGCCCACACTTCTTTCGTAGAACCATGCTTGCCACGATTGCCAAAGATGGAATCCAAACAGAATCCTTACATTTAAAATATTTAGAAGGCACCATCAAAGGTGTTTTTGATAAAGTTCTTGGAACGATCTTTAACCCTATCGAATTTTTGCAGAATGGATTTAGGCCTGCCTGGTCTAGGACAAAAAAATTCTTAGGAGCATCTTATCAAAGTCTCTTCGATCAAATGTCCTATAAACTTTCGATCCTCCTTTATGACCGCATTTACCTTCCTACCGAAGCAAAAGAAATTTTACTCGGAGACAATACCGAATCCGATTATATGATCTTCACTCTCTACCAAATCATCTGTATGGGAAAACTTTCTGGTGATGAATTAGAAGAATATTTATACAAACTCAATTTTCTTGGTCGTGATGCGATCACAAGAGATGCGGCCAAAAAAATTCGCCTCCTTGCGGAAGAAATTCATCGAATTCATGGAACCATAAACCCCGTTTCTTTGAGTTTAATCAACCGAACGGGTCACGGCCCGAGTGAAGTCGATATGCGTGAAAAAGTTAAGGATGCGTTGCCAGCGGGAATGTATGACTCAGTTTTTGCAAAGGAAAAAGCATTCTACGGGACTGAGGGAGCAATGGGAATGGCGTTGATTTTGGAATCAGAAGGATATTTGAATATCGAACAGATTCTAACGATAGTGGCGGGAATGATTGGGAAGATTTTAGAAGGGAAACTAGTGGATGAGGGATTTTTATTAAAACTATTAGAAGAATTAACAATACCTAAATCAGCAGAAGGGACAAAACAAAAAGTAAAGGAAGGCCTTATCTCAGCCTTCCAATCATAAAAACATTTTTAGACCAGTCCAGGCGATTGGTCTAAAAAATAGAAAACCAATTAATCTTGGAAACGACTTAGATAAAAATAGAAAAATAACTTCTTTTTCACAATCAAACTGATCACATTCATAACAATAGGAATGATTAGACAAAGTGAAAGTAAAAAAGACGATGCCAGTCCTCCTGGAATAAAATCAACGGCGATCAATTGTTTCACTACTATGTATGGGAAAAAGGAAAGCAGGGTTAAAAACAAAGAAACCAAAATCCTTTCTTTCGAATTTCCTTTCACATAATAAAAACTATTTGTCGAAATATCGAATCTCGCCTGAGTCCACTCTCGAATTTTTAAAAATGGTTTTTCTATGATTAAGTAACTGAGAAGTGCAATAAAAGTTGAGATGACCAAACTAATCAAGGATGCTTTTAATAATCTTCCTAGGTCATTGTTCGTAGGGATTTTATGATCCAAAACAACTAGCATCACTGTAGTATTCACTAACATATGTACCAAATAAATTCCATAACTCAATTTTCCAACAAACACGAGTAAGGGATTTGCCAAAAACCAAGAAATCTTTGAAAAGAACCCACCTACTGCACCAAAAACAATCACAAAGGCAAAAAATGAATAAAAACTAATTCGATAGATAACAAAATACTGTTTTGCTTCCGCAAACTCTAATGTGCATAGGAAACAAAAAACAGAAAACAGAAGCAGAAAAACTATATAAAAGCTAATTTTTGCACCAGGCAATTCTATTGAGACTTTTCCCGCCCTCCAAAGTTCCATAAGCAAAATACCATAAACAAAAGGTTCAAAATGTGTATGGATTGGATGAAACAATGTTTGTACATAAGTTTCAAACGAATCCATGGAAACATTTAAAAAGTAATGGTAACGAATGAAATTTGGGACTAGCAAAAGAAAAATTAGGAAAAGATACTTTTGGTTTCTTGTTTTTAAAACTTTGGTGTAAAATAAAAACACAATCGGCATTGCTAGATAGAACTGCTCTTCCATGGATAGTGACCAGCCATGAACCAAAATCCGATTTGGAAAATAATTAGAAATATAAGCAAAATCTGTCCACCAAAAGGAAAGTTTGAATTTTAAACCGATGAGTCCGTCGGCAAATGAAGAAACACCATCCATTCCTTGGCTTTTCTTTAATAAACCAGCCATAATGATAATGGTAACAGAAAGAATCACATAGAATGCTGGAAAGATTCGCAAACTACGTTTGATCACAAAGTTTTTCCAACTCTCTAAAAAACTAGCACGCTCCAATTCCCTTGAAAATGATGTGGATACCAAAAAGGAACTAATCACAAAAAACAAACTCATCAAAAACTCAACATTTTGTGCATTGGATAAATAAGGAGCATAATGACTAGGGAAAGACTCCAAAGAAAATGCAAAACAATGAAATAGAATTACGAAATAACAACTGAGTGCACGGATTCCATACAGTTCATTTATTTCCTTTTTATTTTTCTTAAAGATTTCTATAAAATATTCTTTCATATTGGTACGATATTGGCAATATGTCTTGATAAATCATAAGAATGCAATCTATAATTCATCTAGAACGTTTTGAATTGTTAATTGGTAAGAGGAAATTTCACTTAAATGAAAAAAGCCAAAATTAAAAACTGGATCCTTTGGATTTTTTTTATTTTATCAGTTTTTTATTCGATTGAATATACTCAACCAAGATTCTCTCTTTTCCAAGATAGTCATGACAAAGCAGTGCAAACATTTTCAGTTTGGAAAAATCATTTTTTATCAGATGATTTGTATTATCCAGCGAAGTCTTTTGATTCCAATCTGGAGTTCTTTCATCTAACAAACAATTTACACATCCAATTTAAAGAAAAATTAGTGAGTGCTTTCCCAATACAGTTCGCTTATGTTTTAGCCCCCTTTCTTTCCTTTTTGCCGATCGACTTTTTGCCCTATACTTCCTTTGTATTTTTAGGCATTGGTTTTTTGATCTTATATAAAAAATTTAATTTTCCTTTGCCTTTTCTCTTTTTAATTTATTTCACAACTTTTCTTTGGCCATTGAGTTGGGAATATTCCGAACTTCCTGCCATATTTGCCTTTTCCATTTATGGACTCATTCCCATACTTAGAAAGAACAGTTCGAATCAAACTAATATATTATCGGGGATGGCTCTAGCTTGGGTTATCGTTGTTCGTTTGGATACTTTGCCATTTCTGGGTTTATTCTTTTCTGCCCATTTTTTCTTCTATTTGAAAAGAAACAAAATCCAAAAATTTGGTAACTATTTCAAAGAATATCTTATTTTTTATTTATCCATTTTGACGTTTTTGCTAGTCCATCTAAGCATCAATCAATGGTTATATGGACATTTTCTAGGAACACGTTACATAGCAAATACCGCGGGGTTCGCCGCCTCTTTTACTGATAGGTTATTATGGTTTCGCAGTCTTTTATTTTTTTCCGATTTTAAAATTGGCTTTTTTGGGTATATCCCGTTAGCATTTTTTGTTTTGATTTTTTATTGGATCAGAATTTGCAAAATATCCGATGCTAAAAAATCAATCCTTGTAGCAACAACAGGAACTTTACTCATCATCCCCTGGATTGCACCCAACGATGGTTTCAATAATTGGGGGCCAAGATTTTATACAATTTTAATATTCCCCTACTTTTATTTGCTCAAACCACTCCTGGTTTATTTTTACAAAAAAAAGAAAAAGATTCTTTTCCTTTTATTGATAACTTTTGGTTTGTTTTCGTTTTCGATGGGTATAGTCGGTGCCAAGATCCAAAAGACCAAAACCAATCTAGTCAAAAAGTTTGTATCTATCCTAAACGAAACAAAACCAGACATACTCGTATTTCAAGATTACCTAAATTTTTACACTAGTGGTATCTACTATTTCAAACATACTGTAATCGTTTCGTATACATCTGATTCGAATACCAATCTACTAGAAAAAACGAAAAACCTATATCCAAATCAGAAAATCGCTTTCGTCGCCTGGAATCCAGATTTATTTTCAAAAGAAATAAAAGATGCCGTCAATGAAGACAAACGCAAATCAGGTTATCGCATTTCGGATTGGGACACCAATCGATTAGAAAATCAGATGCAATCGACAACCGAACATTTTCAAATTCTGGATCGACAAAACTATCGCGTTTGGATTGGGACTTTCTATGCAAAATAGAATCATAAAACAAACATTAGCCTCTAATCAAAAGGAAGAAACGACTAATCCCAATAGCGCCAGGGGAAAGGCTAAAAAACTTGACATGACGGAATCTAACTTTCATTTTATATTTTAAAGAAATTTGAGATTAGTGGGAGATTGTTTTCAGTGAAAAACAAAATACAAAATACAAAACCATTGGTCTATCTCCTAATTTTTGGAGTTTTTTTTATAGGCGTTCAGGTTTTTATCTCAGCAAAAACTAGTTTTATTTCTGACTCCCTAGCCAAATCAATACAAATCGAATCTGCAAAAAAATTCCAAGACTCTATCCTATATCCAGCTGAATCAATCGACCCAGAAAAAAGTATGCATCCGGTTCTTTTTGTAATCCCGAACCAAGGCAAATTGAAATCTGTATTTTCGGAAGCATTTGCCGAAACGTATGCGAAACTTTTTTTCTTCCTCCCAATCCAATGGATCATGTTCACAAATGTTATATTTCTGCTACTTTCTGCTTATTGCCTCTACAAAATTGGAAAGGTTCCAGTTGAAATTTCTCTATTAATTTTTATATCATCCGTAGTATTTTCACAAGTCCTAGACATCTCAGAAGTCCCTCTAACCATTTTTTGGATTTCCTTTTCTTATTCACTTTGGTCACGAGGTCTCAAAGAAAAAAATTCAGTAAGCATCGCAATCGCTATCTTTTTAATGGTTTTAGGAAGTTTTTTACGATCAGAAATATTGATACTTTCGGGTTTAGTTTATGCGATTTCGATTCCCTTGCTTTATTTCCAAAAAAAATATTCTGGATTGATTTACATTACTTTTGGATTCGTAATTCCAGTTCTAAGTTTTTTTCTTTGGAATCATTTTGAATACGGGCATTTTTTAGGAATCAGATACTTTTACAATTATTCAATCTTACAAAACAATCCGAGCGGTTCTCATCTCTATCAATTACAAAAAATACTATTCACTTCATTTTCAGAACCTGGACTAAAGGTTGGTTTTTTTCTATATTCACCCTACTTTTTATATGTTTTATATTTTTACAGAAATCAATTTCGAAATTTCAATGTTTTAGATACAACAAACTACCATCTCACAATTTTAATTCTTTATCCTATCATCGTTGGACTCAGTGCTCCTAATGATGGTGTCACAATCACAAGTAGGTATGTATTATTGACAATAATTCCAGGGATTTTTTTGATCACCAATCAATGGAAAAATTTAAAAACAAAAAAAGTTTTTTTGTCTTTAATATTATTTTCTATTATCATCAACTTATTTTTTCTTAAAGTATCCAAAGAAAGTTTTAAAATGATACGAAAGACAAACCTGAATTACGAATCTTTACAATCTGATTTATGGATTTTTTATGATACTAATTTAAGTGGAACGGCTGGATTATCGTTATTAACTCAGCCTAGTATTTCCTTCTCAGAGTTTGAAAATGAAAATAGCAGAAGATCACTTTTTTCGAGAATTAAAAAAGAAAATTTAAAAAATATTTATATATTCGATTTTTCGAAAACGACTCCAAACGCTTTTATGCATACAAAACGTTCGGTGGAGTTAAACTCCGATCTCTTCACCAGAGTATTACAGGAAGAGGGATTCGAATGTAATACTTATGAAGAAAAAAGTTGGATCGGATACAGATTTTGTAAAAATTAAGTATAGTTAATAAAAACTATTTTTTCTTTTTAATAGCGCCGTTTTTCACAAATTCAACGACATACAGAGGTCTTCCCTTTGATTCCTCAAAGATCCGAGCAATGTATTCACCCAGAATTCCAATCGAAATCAGTATAGACCCACCAATCAAACAGATCAAAGTCACAATAGTAGCCCATCCCGGATTGTAAACAATAGGCATTTGCAAAATAAAATGTTGGAAAGCCCGAAACAAAGCATAAACTCCCACAGCAAATCCAATGATAGCCACAATGATCCCAAGACCTAAACTAAACCGCAACGGTAAGGGGGAAAAAGAAACGGCAGCATTCATCGCAAGTTTTAACATCTTTCGTAATGGATACTTCGTTTCCCCAGCCACTCGTGGATCCCGATTATAAAACACGGGAGCCTGAGGGAATCCTATCCAAGCATTCATCCCCCGAAGGAATCTGTGATTTTCACGCAGTCCATTCAATGCATCCAAACACCTTCTAGAAATTAGTCGGAAATCACCCGAATCTAGTGGTAGGTCTTTATGAACCAAAATTTTCATAATTCGATAGAAAGCCCATGCGGTTGTTTTCTTAAAGAGCGACTCACCGGAACGTGCCAATCTTTGTCCGTAAACAACATCGTACCCGTCTCTATATTTAGAGAGCATTTCTAAAATGACTTCAGGTGGATCCTGTAAATCTGCATCCATGATGACAACAGCTTCACCTTTGGCATAATCCATTCCGGCTGTAACAGCGATTTGGTGACCAAAATTTCGAGAAAGGCTAACCACTTGGACACGGGGATCCGTTTCCGACCAGGAAACTAACTGAAAAATAGAATCGTCCGTACTACCATCATTCACAAAAATAATTTCTGTTTTGACTGGAAGAAGTTTCAACAGTTGATCCAATCTTTCTTTCAGAAAGGGAAGTGCGGACTCCTCATTATAACAAGGGATAATGATTGATAATAAATTTGGATTTTTTCTTTTTTCTAAATAATATTTCATAAAATTTAAATTCAATTGCTCACAAACAAAACTGGTTCTACTTTGTGAGTTTGTACTCCTCTACTGTAAATCCATAGAATGCAGATTGTCCCATTTTTTCATTTTTTGCGTCTATAGGAAATCCAATACCATTTCCTTCTATAAAACGTCTCAAAACACAAACTTTAGATTGTTCCATTTTTGTATTTGTACCAGTTAAGATTGGTAAAAACTCAGAATGCCCTTCCCATTTTAAATACAAACTGAGAAATTCAGGATATGAATCAATGAGAACAATTGGACCGGAACAATGGTTGGCAACATAATGAGCAGCTCCTCGCCAATCTTCCTTAAATACAAAATAGAAATTCTTCTTAAAATCAATTAACGAAAATATTGTGAGTAAAATAAGAGCGGGAAGAACGTACCACTTCTCTAAAACCTTCTCAAGATTTTCAGCGATAAAATAATAGATTAAAGGGAGGGTGATAATCCAATTACGATTTGTAACAATAGGTTTGAATAGAGAAAACAAACTTGTAGAAATGATAATAAAGAGAGCTACCAATAAAAAAATTCTACCAGAGGAGTATTTAGTTTCAGAACCATCCTCTGAAGTGATTTGATTTCCCTTAACCACCCAATAGACAAGTGCAAATATAGGCACCAGGACGGTTAAATATAGAAATTTCTTTGAAGTATAAAAAAACAAAGAATAATAAGCTATATACAATATCGAACCGGGTGGATCAATCCAGCTAGCAGTCGCAATTTTGGTTCCACTGCCAAGTGTATATAAAAAAGGGAGGAATGCTAAAAAACTAAAGGCTCCAAGTAAAAAAACCAATTTTGCTTCAACAAAACGTTTTAAAACAAACCTAAGCCAAAAGATAAAATACAAACTACCAACAAAAATAAATCCAAACAAATGAACGTAGGAAATAAGAACGGATAGAAGCATTAAAGAAAATAAACGAATTCGTTTATGCGCTTCTAAATCAAGATTTGCAAAAAGAACCACAATCATAGAAGACAAACATAACAACAATGAATATGATCTCAACTCTTGCGAATAATAGATGGCACCTGGGGAAAACGAAATCAAAAACAAAAACAAAAATCGTTTTGGTTTGGCCCAAGATTTAGTTAGGATCCAAAGAAAAATTAGATTAACAACGGATATGGCAACAGGAAACAATTTTACGGAGAATTCAGTAAAATCGGGTAAAAGTCGAATCCAAAAAGAAAGTAAAATTTGAAACAGAGGTGGATGAGGATCTTCCGCAAGATATGCCCAAAAATCCGACCAATTCATAAGTGAAGAAGCATAAACAGAGTAAAGTTCATCTCCCCATAAACTTTGTCGATTTAGTTTATGAAAACGCAGAACGACCCCAACAATAAAAGATAATAAAATTCCAATTTCAAATTTAAATTCTAATATTTTATTTCGCAGCTGATTCACATTTTCCCCCAGAAGGTTAACCTAAATTCAGTATTATCTTTGTTAGAAAGTGTATCTAAAACAGCGGCGACCAAAATGAAAAAGAATCGATTTGTATTCATTTTCTTTGTTCCAAAAGATAACCTTTAAAATGCGCTAATTTATGCTCTGATTCAATTTTATATAGTTTTGGATTTAGCGTAAAATTAACATCAAACTTCTCTTTCCAAATATGAGCAGGAAATTCATTACTCACCAAATGATTACCTTCCCATTGTAAGTATAAAACCCGTAGTTTCTTAGTTCCCAAAACTGTTTCTACTTTATACCAATCCTCATTGGAATAAACGGCAATTTGAGGGTATTCAATATAACTGTTTCCTACTAAGTAAGACAAAGACAAACCGCGTTGTACAATTAGATCCGGTTGAATTTTATTTATTTCATCTATCATTTGATGGTATAACTTAGATGAGGAGGTCCATTGTTTGATTGCTCTGGTATCTGACTTATAAGAGAAATATAAAAATGGTAACAAAATTAGAATGAATAAATAGTTTTTAGATTTTTTGGCTAATGAAAGAAAGGAACCAATCATGAGAAGATAGATTCCACTTTCAAAATAGCGCATTCCAAAAATATCAACACCTGCACGATAAGGTGATAAAATCGGTAACAAAATCACAAACAATAGTCCTGAAAATAAAAAAGGACGAATTTCTGATTTTTTATCCCACCAAGTAGCAACAATAGACAAAAACAGGATTGGATATCCTTTAAAAATTCCTATTTTAAAATCATTTCCCCAAAGATCAGCCAACCATTCGTTTGTTAGATCCCTTTTGAGTCCCGATTCCATATCTGTTACCGTATTCAATCCTCGCATCCCAAGAATATGGCCATATACATTCTGATTCCAAACGAAGAATAACAACTGCAATACGACACAAAGAAAAACATAAGGAATTAGGTTCTTGGTCAACTGCCAGTGATTCTTTCCAAACCCAAAGGCCAAACCTAGGAAAAAAAATAAGGCAATCGTCGATTCTGGTCTCAGTTGAAAATTAAATACAATCGAAACTGCGAGAAGAATTCCATAACGGAACTGTTTTTCCCTTTGAAACTCTAAAAAAGAAAGGATTGCAGAAAGAAAAAAGAAATTGGTTAAAGTCAGTTCAGAATAATCCAATGAAGACAAAAAGATAGGTGTCATACATTGAATGAGTAGAACTGAAATTAGTAGAACACCACCCCTACTCTCATAAAGTTTTAAAATCCGATCTAACAACAAAAAGTTAAAAAAGAAAAATAAAATCGGGAGATATGTGATCCAACGAACGGAACTAAAGCTAATGAAAAGTTTCTGAATCCATGTAAATAATACCGGATATTGAAATACACATTCTCCGTTTTTTAGAAAGAATGCCCATGGATACCCAAAAGGGATCATAGAAATATCGAAACCCAATTTACTGGCAGGAAAAAAACATTCTTCGGCTTTCCCACCTTCAAGATTATGAATTACCTGATAGTATTTTATCTGCGGATCACTAGATACAAATACTGAATTATCATTCCACTTCCAACGATAAAAAAGTGGGACAATAAGAATCAGTAAATAAATAGAAATCCTGAATGGGAAACTCATACTTAATCCCGTTTGATAATATGCGCTGTGACTGCTTGTAAACCAAATACTAACAAAGTTAAACTCAAATTGGTTGTAACAATAAATTCTCTTTCCAAGTTAATAAAAATAAAACCAGATTTTTTCCATTGCAGAAAAATCCAAACAATTGCTAAACTTATGATACCCAAGCCGCTCAAAAGAACAAAAAAGAGACGGTCTTCTTCCATATCTAAAATAAATTGATAAATTTTACTAATCCTTGGTTGTTTAGTGGCAATGAGTAAACCAGTTCCCCAGAGGCTCAAACCAAGAATGGATAAAAAAGAAAATAAAACCATAGAATGAATTCCAAACAGATTCATTCCTGCAATCGAAATCACTTTCCCTGCAAAAAAACCAACCAATAACTGAATCCAAAAGAAACCAAATAAACCAAGACCTACTCTTTCAAATAAATGCGGGCCATAAAAAAGAATACGTAATAGATGGCGCATGCCATCTCGCCAAGTTTTCAAGTGAGGAATTCTACCCTCTTTGTCAGGATATAATGAAACAGGAACATGTTCCATTTTTGAATCATGAATGAGTGCTTTAATTAAAAGTTCGGATGCAAATTCCATTCCCTTACTTTTAATCTCCCAAGACAAATATTTATCCTTTCGAAAACATCGAAAACCGGAGTTACTATCACGAATTTTAAATTTTTTAGAATATAATAAATTAATAATCCAATTAATAACCGGTGTCCCTAGATACCTATGCAAGAAAGGCATAGCTCCCTTATGGATTTCTCCATCCAACCTAGAACCAATTACCATATCAAAATTTCCTTCAACCAATTTTCGAATGAGGGAAGGAGCCTCTAAAAAATCATAAGTATCATCTGCATCAGCAAAAACTATAATGTCTCCCTTTGCATTCCTAATTCCAGAATCAAGAGCAGCACCATATCCTCTATCTTTTGCTGGCGCCACTCGGACTCCAAATTTTTTCGCAATCGCTATAGAACGATCCGTGCTTCCATTATCAGAAACTAAAATTTCAATGTCCATTTCCTTTGTGTGGTCTTTTTTAACCTTCACAAGTTTCTCTAAAACATATGGAAGGGTTTTTTCTTCATTTAAACAAGGAATAACAAAACTAACAGATGGTTTCTTCATAAAGACTCTCGCTTATAAATTTCAAATGGATCATATAAGGACATAAAATATAAAAGTTGGTCCTTAGAATTAAATGGAATGTTCTGGTTAGTTTGAAATTGAATCAATTTCGAGTAACAAATGGCTGGAAAAGTTTCTACGTGAAAACAATCTTCTATTAATTTTGCCTGACCATCAAAGGACCTATCAGAAGCTAAATTCAAAAAGAAATATTTACTGCCTAAAAAACGGTATTCCAAATAAGAGCGAACCGGTAACGGCTCCTCAGGATTTTTAATATATCCTTCCCGAGGAAGATAAAATTCAAAATTATGTGGGGTTACGTATTTATTATATTTTAAAGTAATATGGTCAACAAAGGAAAATCGAAAACAAACAATTGCCAAAAATAGAAATAAAAAAAGAAAAAGAAACTCTTTACCCAAAACAGAAACTGGTCCTACACTTTTATGAGAAGGCCATCGAATAAGGCCAACCATCCCTACGAGAAGAAATACGTTAGAAATTTCTAAACTGTTAAAATCATATAATTCATGAATTGCCCATACAAATAACAAACAGCTAAGTGCCATACTTGCTTTTAACATTGGGAAAATTAAATTTTTGTTTTTTAAAAGAATATTTCCTAACCATAGGAGAATGAGAAGAGAACCAAGGAATCCAAAAGAACCGAAGGCCTGAACATACAAATTGTGTGCGAGTGGAAAACTTTCAAAATTTGCGATGTAATCACGAATATAAAATGCACTACTCGAATCAGGAATTTCAGTAAAACTAAAGGGAATTTTATTCTCAGGAAACATTCCAAACCCAAAAAGAGGGTAAGCTTTTATCGTAGAAAGAATATAAAAACTCCAGATAGAAACTCTAACTGTACTAGAGCCTAAACTAAAGATGGACTTCTCTGATTTGATTAAAAAATAAACCCCGACCAAAAGTAATAATGTCAGGATACCCAAGGTATAATATTTGTTTTTTGGTGATTGGATGAAGAAAAAAAGCAAAACGACAAATATCAAAAAAGAAAGTATCGAATTTCGAGAAATAGTGATCCCGAGAAACATCAAAGAACAAATAATTGCAACAACAATCAAAGCTTTCTGCCAGTGAGATTGTTTTGGCTCAAACCAAAATACAACTGCCAGACCAGCAATCAAAAGAGCGTTTGAAGCAAGTAAACTTACCGGAATTAAAAAAACATCTTCATGATAGGAAGTAATTTGAAAACTTGAATCACCTCCAATTTTCCAAAGAATTAAAGCTGCATTCAAAATAAAAAATAGGATACAAGACTTTAGAAAGAAAATTAATTTTTGCCTATCCCAAACACTGATTAAATGAAAAAAGAGAAAGGCCTCCAAAACAAGAATGCCTCTCTGTAACGCAAAATCATCCCACCAATCCCGACCAATCAAAAGTAGAATGGCAATCAAAGGTATATAAAAAGTTAAAATTTTGGGAGGCGATCGGAAAGAAAGATTTCTGGCACCCATAGCGAGTGCAAAAGCAATCGGAACAGATGGATATGCCATAAAATTGATAAATGAAATTGTTGGGACTATGGCAAGGAAGGGACCAACAATGGAGAAGTTATTCTCTGATAGTTTACGAAAAGATACAATGATAAATAGAATCCAAACAAGGGAAACAAGTTTGATTCCTAGTTTCTGAGGTAGGACTTGGATGGGATCATATTCTGCAATTTTAATAAATACAAAACATGTTAAAAGAGTGGTTAGAAATAAAGACCAGTATTGACGTTTTTCCTTTAGAAAATCACGCCAATGAAAGGCAGAATATATAATAAAAACAAATAAACCTAATCCGATAAGATCGAGTCGAAAGTTCTTCTGATTTGTATGGGATTGTAATAAAAAACTCAACCCTAATACAAGAAACAGATCTATGAGAAAAGGTAAAAACCTTAACATCGGTTTATAGCCAATTAGCAGTTTTAGGAATGTACTTTTCAGGGAGAGATTTGCTAAAAAAATTCCGTTTGTTTGCGATTAAATTGAAATAGATGATATGTCGAAGCGCAGCAACTCCATCTTTCCAGGTAATCTTCTTCCCTTCTAAATAATTTCTTGGATAATAAGAAATTGGAAATTCTTGAACACGTACTTTTAAACGAGCCACCTTTGCTGTGATCTCAGGTTCAAAACCAAATCGTTTTGATTCTAATAAAATATTTTTAAGAATATCCGCACGAAAGACCTTATAACAAGTTTCCATATCCGTTAGATACAAACCGCTAAAAAAATTAGAAAGGATAGTCAGAATTCGATTGATCAAATAATGGAACGTCCGGTGCACTTGACGACCGTCTTTTTTAAACCTAGACCCAAATACCACATCCGCTTTTCCTTTGGCAATAGGTTCGATCAGCATAAAAATTTCATCCATATCGTATTCGAAATCAGCATCTTGAACGATGATGATATCGCCGCTGGCCTCAAGGAAACCACGATGTAAAGCAGCACCTTTGCCCTGATTTTTCTCCTGAGCTAGGATTTTATGCTCAGAACGAAAACGGTAATTTTGGAGAATTTCGAGTGATTTGTCCCGCGAGGCATCGTCAATGAAAACGAGCTCTTTTTGAGTGGGCAATTGGAGGGCATCGACTTTTTCTAAAAACTCAGCCAAATGGGCTGATTCGTTATAGATAGGGATGATGAGGGAGGTTTTGTTTGCCTTCCCAGAACTTCCGAGGTTACGTTTAGTGACCATAGTTTATATCTAGGAATACCAGGAGTAAGTGGAAGTCAAGCGGCAAAAAAGCAGAGATAGGAGGAAGGGTTTCTTTAATTATTTATTTCGATATTTACGTAATCCCATAATTCCGTGAATCATTGTTAGAATCAGTGCATAAAAAAACGAAAGTTTCTCTCGGTTTTTTAACATGCGGAAGTGTGCCAACATCACTTTTTTCTTGTTAGATGTAGCTGCACCCCTACGAACCCGATAACGGGCCAAAATTTCAGAATTGGCAAAAGCAACCTTCCCCTCCCTTAAAATATCAAGCCAGAGTGCATAGTCATCTCGAAGGCTTTTTAAGGAAGGATCAAAGTATTTTTTTCCAACGCTAGGAACATGATAAATTGCAGTGAGTAAACCCACCCGATTGTAATGTAATAAATCCGAATATGTGTAAGATTTTAATTTAACCAAAAACGGTTCGCAAAATTCAAATCCATTTTCATCAATAATTCTATATGACGCGAACGAAAAAGGTGATTTGTTTTTTTCCATAAATGGGATCATCTTTTCCAAAAAGTCAGATTCCCAAAGATCATCAGCATCTAAGAAGGCGATATATTCACCAGACGCTAAATTAATCCCCGTATTACGAGTATCAGCTGAGCCTGAATTTTTTTCCTTTTGAATGAAACGAATCCGAGGATCTGCTTTTGCTAGTTTTTTCGCAAGATTGGCAGTCTCATCTTTTGAACAATCGTCAACAAGGAGTAACTCCCAATCTTTAAAACTTTGATCTAACAAAGATTTTACAGAATCTTCCAAATAAGAAACTGCATTATAGGCAGGCATGATGACGGAAACTTTAGGCATATTTAAGACTTTAAAATCCAGACTTATAAAACTAGGAAAAAAGAAAAGTCAGAATTAAACAGAAGATTGTTTGTTAATAAATTTTTCGGCACAGTCAAGAGCCTCTTCTATAATATGGTGCATATCTAAATACCGATAGGTTGCCAATCGACCGAGAAATGTAACTTTCGATAAACGAGAAACTTCTAACTCATATTCTTTTAATATTTTCATGTCAAGATCTAAGCGTTTCGGGTAGTAGGGAATGTCATTCTCTTCTGTTTCCTTGCTAAACTCTTCAAAATATATGGTTTTAGAATGGGTTTCCCAAGGAGTAAAATGTTTGTGTTCATGAACACGAGTGTAAGGAACCTCTACGTCAGCATAATTAATGACCGGATTCCCTTGGTAGTCCCCCTCTGCCCGGTTTTCCTTAAAATAAACTGTGCGATAACCCAACCTTCCATGTCGGAAAGAAAAATAAGCATCGATTGGGCCCGTATAAAATATATGATCAAAACCCGAAGTCGGTTCAGACTCACCTTGAAAACGTTTCTCCAATGTGATTTTGATATTGGGATGATCCAACATCTTTTGGATCACTACTGAATATCCATCAACGGGGATTCCTTGGTAACTATCGTTATAATAATTATCATCATAATTGAATCGAACAGGAAGTCTTTTTAAAATAGAAGCGGGTAAATTGTGAGGTTCCGTCCCCCACTGCTTTTTTGTGTATCCATAAAAAAATGCCTTATACAAAGGCTCACCGACAAACTTCTTTGCTTGGTCTTCAAAAGTTTTTGGATCTTCAATAGCAGAATCACCTTGTGATTCAATCCATTCTTTTGCTTCTGAAGGATTCATTGCCTTTCCAAAAAACTGATTGATCGTATGCAAATTGATCGGCATTGAATATACTTTCCCTTGGTAGACCGACTTCACTCGATTCACAAAAGGATGAAAGGCACCAAAAGAATTAACATAGTTCCAAACTTTTTCATTGCTAGTATGAAAGATATGAGGCCCATATCGATGAACCATTACATTGGTTTCGGAATCACGTTCTGTATGACAATTTCCACCGATATGGTTTCTCTCATCGATTACTTCGACTAAATAATTTCCGGTTTTCGCAAGTGAATTAGCAATAACAGCGCCAGAAAATCCAGCACCAACGATCAGTATTTTTTTCATAAAACTCGATTTGGTAATATTCTTAATAATTGAAAAATGAAAACTTTTAATAAGATACGAAGTTTAGTATTTAAAAAGGAAACAAACTTCAAAAAAACGGGAGTGGATTCCACACTATATTTTATTCCTAAATTCAAAACGATTTGTTTCCACTGCGACTCTGTCCAACGGACAGATACTAACTTTTCGACAAAAGACTTCGAATGAATTTTTCCCTCATGAAAAACAAAACGACATTCTCTGGCAAAATCAATATCTGAATTCAAAAATTTTGCCATAATTTGTTCAAGCTCTGCGACGCCCCTATTAACATTCTTAGTAGAGAGACCACCGAGAGAATAATGCACAATAGATTCAGGAACCACTTCCCCCCGGTATCCCTCTTTTATAACTCGAAACATAAAATCAACATCGGCAGCGTATTTATAACGAAGGTCAAAACCACCTAACTTTTCATAAATGGTCTTTTTACAGAGATAAGCTTGGTGATTTGAAGGATTTCCAACAAAAAAATCAAAATCTGTTAAGGTTTTTGGTCTCCAAACCTTTAAACCAAACAACATACTGGCAGAGCCGCAAACATAATCAGGCTTTCCGTCTAAAACTCGACTTACTAATTTTTCTAAAGCATAATCATGCAAAAAATAATCATCTGCATTCAGAAAAAGAATCCATTTACCCTTCGCCAATTTTAGGCTTCGATTCATCGCATCATAAACGCCAGAATCTTTTCCGGAATAGAAACTAATTTGTTTTTTTATGGGCTCTAATTTTTCTACAGTTTTATCGGTACTCAAACCATCCCAAACAAGAATTTCAAAGTTAACATTTTTCTGAGATAAGGCTGAGCGAACGGTTCTTAAGATTGTATCTTCTGCATTGCGTACGACAGTAATGATGGATACAAGTGGTTGTTTATGATTCATAAATTTTCACTAAGTTTTTGGTAAATACGAATATGTTCATCGGCACATTGATTCCACGAATACTTATTTACCTGTGTATAACCTTTTTTGGCCAAATCCTTTCGAGTTGTTTCAGAATCCAATAAAGAAGATAACTTAGATTGTAAATCGAAAGGATCCTTTGGATCAAAGAAATAGGCTGCATCATTTGCAACCTCGTGAAAAACTTCTATATCGCTACAAAGAACAGGACAGCCTACTGACATGGCTTCCAACAGAGGGATTCCAAAACCTTCATATAAAGAAGGATAAACAAAAACTTTTGCATTTTGGTAATAATTAGCTAATACTGATTCCGAAGAAAACAAAACTTGATGAACCAAATCCTCTAACTGATATTCTTTAATCCACCTTTTCTCTGATGAGGAAAATTCCCCACCACCAACACAAACTAAATGAAATTTTTTGGTTTTTGCCAAATGAAAAAAGGCATCAAGTAATACTTTGAAGTTTTTATAATCTGAACGATTTCCAACAAACAATATGTAATCAGGATAAGGAAACAATGGTTTTAGACGCGGTTCCGTTGAGAGATCCCCTGCTAAATGGACTACTGAAATTTTATTTTCTGAAATATTACCATAGAGTTTTAACAAATCTTTTTTTGTTGTATTTGAAATACAAATGATATGATCCGCAGACTCACATAAACCTTTTCTATTCTTCAATATAAAATTAGACTGCCCATAATATTCAGGAAATAATTCGTGAACACAGTCATAAACAGTCAAAACTGACTTTGTTTTACTTTGCTGTTTGTTTGCTAAAAAATAATTCTGAAAGTATGTAGGATGAAATACTGAATAACGATTTTGAATCAATGCATCGTTTACTTTTGCATTTAAGTTTTCTATATTTTGTCTTAGACTACGTTTTAAAATCCCACTTTCTCTTTTGATTAAAAATCCAGGAAGTGGAAGACGAAACGTTCGAAAAATCATTTGAATTAAATGATACAGAGTAAAAAGGGAAAGGTTGTTCGGTAAATTTACCCTCTCTTTTGATTCAGTATCTCTTAGAATTCCATTCGAATATTCTTCTATAAGAACAGAAGTATCAAACTCAATCTGGCGTTCCTTCAAACGACGAATGACTTCCAAAAATATTTTCGAAATCCCACCGTATTTGTTTTGGAAAAAAATTTGATGATCAAATAATATTTTCATTTGCACTGAAATTAAAATATGTTTCTTTTGTTAACTTTGCCGTCCGCTCCCAAGTAAATAACTTAGCACGTTCTAACGCACGACGCGAAAAAGAGGATCTCAAATCATTGTCATTGAGTAAATTTTCCATACCGGCGATGATTGAGTTTAGATCATAAGGATTCGCATATAATCCTGCTTCCCCCACTACCTCTGGTAATGAAGATACATTGGAAACGAGCACTGGTAGTCCGCATTGCATTGCTTCTAAAGGTGGCAATCCAAAACCCTCGTAAAAAGAAAGGTAAACGAAAAATTTTGCACCAGAATATATAGAAGACAACTGTTCATCTGGAACAAAACCAAGGAATAAAATTCGCTCCTGAAACAGTGCAGGAAATTCACCGGCGATATCTTCAAAATTTTCACCCCAGCCCTTTCCACCTAACAAAACTAATTTCAAGTTAGAGTTCGACTTTAAACTAGGCAATTGCAGAAATGCGCGAATGGTTGATTTTAAATTTTTTCTAGGTTCTAAGGTTGCAACGCTAAGAATGTATTCACCGAAACTAAGATGAAATTGATTCAAATCTTTTGACAATTGGTCTTTAGATTCAACTTGATAAAAGAATTTGGAAGCCGCAAGAGGAGTCACAGTGATTTGATGATCCAGCAAACCCAATTCGGCTGAGAGCAGATCTTTTTTACTATAATCAGAGATTGTGATAATTTTTGTTTCGGGGTTGATGTCGCGAATCAACTTCCAAACCACATCGTCTTTGTTTCCAACAAAAAATTCGGGGTATTTAATAGAAATCAAATCATAGATAGTAACAACTTTATTGATTTTAGAAGTTTGAATGTATTTGGGAATCGGTAAAAATGTGCTATGAAAAACGAAGCTATCAGTTAAGAACCTTTTCGGAATAGGATAAAAATACCCATACAATCCAATCAACGATAGAAAAAATCGGCTGAAAGAATATAGAAAAAGTAAAACTGCTGATACTCTAGGATAATTTTTTAGATCTAGTTGCTGATATAGCCAAAAGTAAATTTGAAATAGTTTATCCTTAAAACGATTTGCGGATTTTGAAACAAGAAGGCGGTCATCAGAAATTTGTATATTTGAATTCTTTAAGTAAGTTTTAAGATCCAAGATATTTCCATGAATAGAAGAAAGATAAAGTTCTATCTCCTTGTCTCTTAGAAGCTGAAACAACAAATTCTCAATGACTCGAAAAATTCCAGTTTTGGCCTTGTTACTACGCACAGACCAAGCAAGAACAGAAACATCAAAGATAAGTTTCAAGATCTAAAAACTCTTTTTCATTGGAAGGAATATCTAGGTCACTTACAAGGTATTCCATTCCTAAAAGGTCATTGAAAATAAAACTCTTTCGTGAATGTTCATTAAAACAAATTGTTTTCTGAATCAAACCCTCATTAAGTAAAAAGATCTGGATCATCTTTTCACCATATGGTAACCAAACATATTTTTTAATATAGTTCAAATGAGCTCCCATAACTAACGATATAAAAATCCTAGAATTAGGCTATAAATTCGAGTCATTACTTTTAAAGGGAATTTTCCTTTCCAACGCGGAAATTTATCTGCAAGACTGTAATTTGCAAAATGAAACAACCAATGTTTTGATGTTTTACCAACTACTTTCTTTTGCATTTGAATGATTTCACTATGAACTTTTAGATTTTGACTCGTTTTTGTATTTTCATGAATTCGGGTACAAGCTAATACTTCAGGTAAAAAATGGAAATCATTCCTCTTTCCAATTCGTAGCCAATATTCATAATCCATACAATAACCGAGTTTTTCGTTTAAAAATCCAACTGACTCCAAGACATCACTTTTCAAAAACACAGTCGGTTGGCAAATGATACAATAATCTACCAAACGTTCAAAAGAATAAGGCTCTATCGGATAAAATTCCATGAGCCGATCTTCTTTATCAATATGCAAACCGATTCCATAAAGACCAATTTCTTTTTTGTCCTTCAAGGTTTTATAAGCTTTCTCTAAAGCATTCGAATGATAAACATCATCAGAATTTAACCACGCAATGATTGATCCTACAGCTAACTTCCACCCTTTGTTGATAGCATGTGTTTGGCCATTGTCCTTTTCAGATACCCAACGATAACTGATACCAAGACAGTTGGTATTTTTATTCCCTTGGTTTTTCAAGGTTCGAAATGAAAGTCCATTGTATTCACCACTCAATTCTCCTGAGTGAATCAAATTTGCATAATCCGTAATGATGGAAACGGAGTTATCCTTGGAACCGCCATCCATCACAACCATATCAATATAAAATGGACCTGATTGCGTTAGGATCGAATTTAATGTCCGATCTAGAAACTCACCCTGGTTATAGGAAGGTGTGACGATAGAGATGATTTCAAAGGTTTCTATTTGTTTCATATAATACTAATCTTAATCAAAAGGATAAAATTGTGGTTTATACCAATCCCAAATTCTCTCAGGGGCAAGATTAATATCTGAATCTCTTATATTCCAGAGTTGAGTTTTTTTGGATATGGCTGCAGATAATTGTATAGAAAAAGAAATCAAAACGAAAACCAAAAAGCTGAATTTAAACAAATTATACTGATAGTATCGGTTCATACTTAAGCAGAGAAGTAATGCAAAAAAAGGAATAATATCAGTCATAAATCTTGGACCAACAGAATGTCCTGCCCACCAATGGGGAAAAAGAGATACTGCAAAAATGTGCAAAACAATGATCAGCATAGAAATATAAGCTAAAAGATTATGTGATTTCAAATTTCCAAAAGAAAAAAAAGCAAAGATTAAAAACGGAGACCAAATTAAAAGCCCGCGATTGGGACTAAAAAGATTTGCAAGAATTGCTACTTTAAAAGATTCCCATTCGAAGGCCAATCGACTTGAACTATAATACGGTGGCAAAAGTTCACCAAAATTCAAATAATTAAAGCCAAGGAAAATTAAACCTGAAGCCAGAATAGCTATACAATATTTCACTCTATTGTTCCGGAACTGAAACAATACAAACAAAGAAATGACAAGAAGTGGAATTGAATTAGTAGGTCGAATAATATAAGCACTTGTTAGAGCAATTCCCAAGAGTGGTAAAAAATCTGAGTTTCGTTTAAGAGAATAAACCAATATATAAAGAGAAATTGATAACATAAGAACACTTCCTGGATGTTGCCAAAGGGCCCTACTTCCAGAAGTAAAAAGAGGCGTGCACAAGGCTACAGCCATGATTAGGAAGCCCGATTTCCATTTCGAGAGATAGAAAAGAAACAATTTGTAAAGGAAGTATAAGGAAGCAACAATAAGTAATGATGCAATTAACTTTTCCATTTGAGCATGATGTTCTATTAGAAAAGCATCCGAGAAAAAAAACTTTAAAAAAAATACCAAAGGAAGGATGAGAATACTAATTCCATAAGGGAAATAATTAAAATAGTGATCGTTTATTTTAACAGCAGAATATGATTCCACTGGATTATAAGACATGAATTCATCTAAATTCATATCACCATCGTTCAGAATACTCAAACTGGATGGTATCACCCAAAAAGAATCTAAGGTTACCATAGGACGAGTAAGCATATACACAGCAAAAACAATAAAACTACAAAACAAAAAGACCGATAATTCGCTTTTAATTTTCAACATATCTTTTCCTAACATTAAATATTCCTAGTTAGATGAATTAACTAATTTAAATTTCAGAATTCAAACTTAGGGATTTCGCTTTTACAAATTCAAAGTAAACAATTTTTGGATCTTTAGTTACGACAGTAACAGATTATTTAAAACTCCGAGTTTTCGTATTCAAACTCAGGAACTTCACTTAACAACGGCAAAGATTGAAAAAAACGGATTAACTCTTCCGTTGCTTGACTTTCCATCGCCAAACGACAATCAAACGAGCAAGAGCCCATATGCTGCGTAAGAACCACATTTTCTAATTCAGACAACTTACCTTTATAAGGTTCTTTTTCATATACATCCACAGCCATTCCGGCAATTTCAAGATTTTTTAGGCAATGATACACATCTTCTTCATTAACGATTCCACCTCTGGAAAAGTTTATCAAAAAGGAGTTTTTTCTCATTAGCTTCAGCTCTCGTTCACCAATTAAATTACGAGTAAGAGGTGTTAAGGGAACATGAACACTAACAATATCCGAAAATTCCAATAGAAATTCTAATGAAACCTGCTCTATGTTTAAACCTAAGCTTCTTAGGCTTTGAATCTCTTCGGGTTTATCTAAAATATCGCTAACGTATACTTTGGTAGGTGAAAAGCCGTTCAGTAAAGTTGAAATTTTGAAACCAACACGACCGAATCCAATAATCCCGATGGTAGCCGAATTAATACTGATACCGACAGGACGTGTCCACTTACCGACCCGTATCTGCCGATCTGCCAAAGCAACTTGCCTTGGTAATGTAATCATCATACCAATCACTAATTCCGCAACAGCTAAGGTGACGGCATCTGGAGTGTATGAAACCTTAATACCTTTTTCACGACATAACCGCAATGGCACGGAATCCAATCCAATCCCGACTCTGGAAATAAATTTCAACTTTTTTGAATTATTTATTAGTAAACTTAAATTCTCCGTCCCTGCGATGATTCCAACAGAATCTTTTGCAAACTCCGAAACTTCTTCTGCCGTGAGTTTTCGACTTAATGGATTGATTGTATAACTAAATCCAGATCGATTCAATAATTCAATGGGAAGTCTATCGTAATTTCCGAACGGGTATGTTGAAACAAATATGTTTCCATTTTTGAGCATCTCTTTAAATTACCTTAACGTTCAAAATTAAATACAGCAGTCAATTTACTTTAAAAACTTCTAATTCGAAATTTATTCTTCGATATCGCTTAGAATATCTTGTAAATTCGTCGATCGTAATCTCCGATATGCCTTTCCAAGGTAACAAACAAAACTATATCAGGTTTATTTTTTAACAATTCTATCAATGGTTCTACATTCTCATTTTGTACAAAATTGAAGCTATCTACTTGAGAAAAACTGAGGTCGAAAAAAGGTTTCATAGAATAAAAATAAGAATCGTGAATTACTAATATTTTTAGTTTGTTTACTCTATCACTGATTCTTTTTTTCGGAATGTATATATATTCTTCATCTTTTAAATACTTTGATAAAGATAAGAAATCACCAAGATCTTTCCCCGCAGATTCCCTGTAAAAAACATCAAAATCCCTTTCAGAAAGGTTTGGTACCGAAGGAAAATCTCGATTTATCACTGAAATTAGTTTTTTTGAGGCAAGAAATGCACCTTTGTTATTCCAATGCGTATCCGTTTTATAATATACTTGATTCTCAGCTTTTGCCTCGAATAATTCCTTATGAAAAAAAACTGTTTTTCTTAGATTCAGGACTGTATCAGCATAAATCCTAAAATACTTATCTCTTTTGATCGTTGCATTGTGTTGCGGTTTTAAGTATTCAGAATATATATTAAATTTTTCAGGTACAACGGCTGTATAAAAGTGAATATGATTTTTTACGCAGAAATTATTTATGCGATCCAATCCGTGCCTATATTCCCAAAATTCCTTTTCATCAAAAGAGGAATCCCTGCCACCCAAACCATTATTCCCCAAAAAAACAAAAATCCAATTATCGTTACCCTTAACTACTCTTCGTTTTGGCGAAGAATCTAACACAAACCAAACGAAATAATTATATTTTTGAATTAGCCAGTTACGTAAAGGGAACTTCCTTTCAAAATAGTTTTCGATTAGCTGAAATTTTCCTGTGGTTCCGGCCTCGAAAATATCAGAAATAGTAATTTCTTTATTTTTGTCAGTCGAATCAATATCACTGATTACCGTAAAGAATAGATTAAGAAATGGAAAAACTAATATAAGAATTGATAGTTTAATTACAAATTTATTCATCAGAACCTAAAGTAAATAAATGGATTATAATTATTTGCCAACAAACATACGATAGAGACCGAAAAAACAGAAAACATAATTGCCATTTTTAAGGCTGGAATCGAATTTACCTTACTAAACAATCGCCAATCATAAGAAAAGAAAATGGCAAATCCAAGACCAATAATCCATCGCAGATCAAAAATTGAATATATTTGATCAAACCGAAATCCATTCTTACCAAACATGATTTCAATAAAATCAACAGCACTTACTGTAGATTCCAAACGGAAAAATACCCAACCAATATTGATTAGAGCAAAAGTGAAAACCAATTTCAAGATGTTTGGTAAATAATTAATAATATTCCTATAGTAAGTTCTTTCTAACACTAAAAAGAAGCCATGATACATTCCCCAGATAAGAAAGTTCCAACTTGCTCCATGCCAAAAACCACAACAAATAAAAACAATTAGCAAGTTTAAATATTGCCTAACAGGGGACTTACGATTTCCTCCAAAAGGAATATATAAATAATCCCTAAACCATGAAGAAAGAGATATATGCCACCTACGCCAAAATTCCTGAAAACTTAATGCTCTATAGGGAAAGTTAAAATTTACCGGAAAAGTTAAACCAAAAATACGACCAAGTCCAATCGCCATATCAGAATATCCGGAAAAATCAAAATAAATTTGAAAACTATAGGATATGATAGCTAACCAAGCTACACCTGAGCCGAACTCATAACTTTCTGAATTTAAAATTTCATCCGCATAAATACCGAGTGTGTTAGCAATCACTACTTTTTTTCCAAGTCCAATAACAAAGATCGACATACCATCAATCTTGTCTTGATAATCTGATTTTAGTCTAGAAAGAGAATGCATCACCTCACTATAACGAACAATAGGTCCAGCAATTAGCTGAGGAAAGAAGGAAATATAAAATGAAAATCTTAAAAAATTTCTATCAGGGTATATATCTCGTCTATATATATCGATTAAATATGAAATACCCTGGAATGTGAAAAATGAGATCCCTAATGGAAGATGAATTTCTTGAATCGTAAATTCTCTAAGTGTAATATTTGAAAATGCAGAAACTATAAAAGTCGCATATTTAAAATATATAATGAGTAGCAAATTTGCAAAAATTCCAAAAAACAAAAAAACTTTTTTACTTTTTACATAATCAATAAGCAAGCCAAATATAAAGTTTATGAATATTGATGAAAACATTATCAATATATAAGTTTGTTCCCCCCAAAAATAGAAAAAAACACTTCCTGTTAGTAAAACTAACATTTTATATTTTTGAGCAACTAACGAAAATAAAATGAATATAATAGGAAAAAATAGAAAAATGAAAAAAACTGTGCTAAATACCATATGATTTTAAAAAGCAGACTAATAGATAATAAAATATCTAAAACTTCAAAGTTTATCCGGTGGCCTCATTAATTTGACAATAAATTTCCTTTACGCAATTCACAGTTGATTCCCAGGTAAATTTAGAAGACTGCTTGAGTGACAATGAAGCTAGAGATTTTCGCAGATCAGAATCAGAAATTAATAACTCCATCTTTTCCTTCAGACTTGCTTTATCCATGGGATCAATTAGCATTCCAGCAGCTCCGATTACTTCGGGTAACGATGAGGAATTTGAAGATATTACAGGGAGACCACATTGCATTGCCTCTAAAGGAGGAAGGCCAAATCCTTCATATAAAGACATATAGACAAAAAATAATGCACCTGAATAGATAAAGGCCAATTCATTGTCTGGTATAAAACCAAGAAATCTTACTTTGGAATTGAATTTTTCTCCGAATCTTCTTTTTGTCTCTTCAAATGAAGGACCCCAACCCTCTGTCCCAATCAAAACCAACTGAATATCATCCGCAGAGTTATTTAGGTTTAAAAAAGCTTCAATTATAATTCCTAAATTTTTTCGCGGCTCAAAAGTGGAAACACTCACTATATATCTATCAGGAACTAATCTATATTTATCCAAAACTTCATTCATATAACCATCAAATAGTTTTTTTGTAAATATATTGTTAGCAGCCAAATATGAAACATGCGTACGTCGAGCTGAGTCAGGGATCACTTTAATGATATCATTTCGACTATGGTTAGAAATTGTAATGATGTTAGTTTTGGAATTTAAATATTTTACTAGTTTTTGAATCAAATGGTTGTTGTTACCCATAAAATATTCAGGATATAAAACAGGAATTAAGTCATAAATACTTACAACTGTATGAAGTTCTGAACAAGCAAGATATGAAGGCACAGGCAAAAAGGGACTATGAAAGATAAATTCTTTTGTTCTAAATTCAGAAGGAATTGATTTTTTATACCGATTCAAACCAAATAAAATATCAGCGAAAAACCGGAAAAATCTAAATACAAATAATTGAATTCGATCATAAAAAGAAGGATTAATTTTATCTAAGTTATATTCTATCGCATTCAGCCGCTGGAAAATCGAATCCCGCTTCGGAGACTTACCCTTTGGAAAAATTAACTGGTTCGAGACAACTCCTAAGTTTGCTTTCTTAATATATTCCGAAACATCAGAATAATTCCCATGAATTGCAGATAGATATAGTTCGAGATTTTTATCTTTTAAAAATTGAATTAATAGATTTTCAATGACTCTAAATATTCCGGTTTTAGCTTTTTCGTCTCGAATCGACCAACCTAATACAGAAATATCAAAAATTATCTTCATATTCATCGAATGTAAAAGGATCCCCTTTAATTATCAAAGAGACTCTTCTGACAATATCCTATTATAAAAATCAATATGTTTATCTGCACATCGTTCCCAAGTAAATTCCTTACTTCGAACCAATCCCTTCTGGACCATCTTATTCCTTATTGCATTAGATCGAAATATCTGTTCAGCAGCACTCGTGATCGACTCAGAAAACCAAGGATCAAACTGAATGGCAGCATCTCCGACTACCTCAGGAAAGGAACTAGTATTACTACAAATTATTGGACAACCCAAAGCCATAGCATCAACCAAGGGAATACCAAAACCCTCATATAAAGATGGGAACACAAACAATGAGGCATTTTGATAATAATACTTCAGCTCCGAATCCGAAGAAAAATTAATATGTATGGTTTTACCCAACAAATTCAACTTTCCTAAAGATTCTTTTTCGGCTCCAGATAGTTTTTTCCCACCTAACAAAACTAGATTTACTTTATACTTATAAATTACTGGAGCAATGCCTTTTATAAAATTATCAAAATTTTTATAACCACCTCTATCGCCAACAAAGAGAATGTAGTCCTTCCAGATAAAATTCAACTCCTTGTCAGGAACTTTGATTATGTTCGAGCCTAAATGAATTACTTCGATTTTTTCCTCAGGTATTTGATAAAATTCTAATAGATCTTTTTTTGTGGATTCCGAAATCGAAATAATCTTATCGGAGAAATCACAAAGATTTTTTCGATTTTTTAAGGCAACATCAGATAATTTATAAAATCCAGGAAATCGTTCATGGGTTAAATCATAAATAGTGATTACTTTTTTGATCCTTTTATCATTCTTTATTAAGCTAAAAAAATAAGTATCGAAGTAAGTTGGGTGAAATATCTGGACGTCTGAACTTTTGAGTCGTTTAGAAATTAAATTGCGGTTTCGGCGGTAAATTAATCTGAAAACAATTTTATTATAAAATAATTTTATGGATTTGTATATTGGGTAAATGATTGTTTTTCCCGAAAAAGATTTCCCCCAGAGCCAATCTTCTATTTCAGGTACATCTTTCGGAAATGAAAAAAAAGAATAAGGTTTGAAATATGCTCTATTCTTTAAATTTTCATTTTTCGTACAAATTATGGGAACTTCAAAGTCTTTCCTTTGATTATGGAGGCGCTCCATAACTTCTGCAAATAACAAAGAAATCCCGCCATACTTTTGATTTAAAAAAATTTGAAAGTCGAATAAGATCATAAAATATAATTCCTAATTTTTTTTAAGATCCTACCGAAAATATCCAACCTTGAAATTTCATTGGCTGCTTCAATCGTTCCAATGGATCTCCATTTACCAATCAATTCAATCTTTTCGATAGCTGGAAATTCAAGTTTAAATTCAAAATAGCCATGATTCGAAAAGAAACTAAAACAGTTTTCTCTTTGTTTTTGCCAATTGCCATTGATTTTAGAAGATAATAAACTAAAACTCATTGGAATTATTTTTGTTTCGGTAAGCCCATTTTTAATCGTTACCAAGATTTGGTCGATCTGGACTTCAAATGAAATTCCTTTTGCCAGAAGACAAAGTATCTTTATTGTTTTATCCTGAGTAACTACGTTTACCGGAAACTCTAATTTTACATTTTGGGAAACAGGAGAAATTCCAAAATTGTATTTTCCAAGTTCAACTAAATCCCCATCTTCAGGTAAAAGATATAAATAAGATTCAGTTAATAATCCGGAATTTACTGACCTTTTGTACAACAATTCTGAAATAGAATTATCCAAAAGAGAATTGTAAGGTTCCATTTTGGAATCTATTTCTTTTAAGCGGAGAAACTGTGTTTTCAATTTTTGTGAGTAAAGGGAATAGATTGATAGGTAAATATTTTTCGAAATATCATAAAAATCAGAAATATAGTTAAAAACACCTTCTTTAACTTTTACATCATGAAAATGATAAAAAACAAGATTAAACTCCTGATTCGATCCTTTCTCTTTTAAAACAATCGAACTATTATGAGCAGAAACAAATTCATATTGTTGTACGTTCCAGGGTGCCACCCCTCCTCCGAGATGTTTTAGTACATGGACTCGGTTGAATGCTGTTGCCCAATGATCTAAGTATTTCTGATCCCCAAATTTCCCTTCTTCAAAACGCGAATAACACCATTCGAGGCAACGATCCGCCCACCAGTGCAAAACTTTCAATCCATCTGCATCACTTCGAAAGAAAACAAATTGAACACAATAGATTCCAGCCGTAGCAGACTGGTCATATGCAGGAGAATAACGATGCTCAGTGATGAGCACAGAAGAATATTGTGCCTCATCTAACAAAACTTGCGGATTAGAAAAAAATAATAAATCTGCATCGACATATGTACAGTGATCTAATTGAAACCGATCCAAACAAAAACGAATGATCCAAGGAGTGCAGGTCCAACAATATTCCCCTTTTGATCTTTCCATCTTTACGCGGAGTAAGTCTGGTGATTCAAATTCCTTTAAGGAAACTAATTGAACAAAAGGGAAATCCAACTTTTGAAGTGAATCATAACATTCACTATCAAAGGGGAACACATATACCTTAGCTGAAGGGTCTTTTTCAGCTAAGGATTCCAACATGGAAATTCCACGAAGTAAATAATTCGAATCAAATAGCGTACAATAATAATTAATAGACATTAATTAGTTTTGCCACCGATTTAATACTGTAACCACTCGTTCAATTTCAGACTTCGAATGGAAAAATGAAATAGGTAAACTAAGTTCAGTTTCATGGATCTCTTCTGCAATCGGAAAAGTACCACTAGTAATATTCCAATCTTTTGATTGGTGATTGATTAAAGCTAATTGTTTATGCGGCGGGACTGGATAATGAATTTCCGTTTTGATTCCATTTTCCAAAAGATAGGCTTTCAGCTTATCTCGGCTTGTCGTTCGAACAGGATAAATATGATGTACTTGGTAAATGGATTTGTCATCAGGAAGCGGTTTAACTAAGTGATTGGACAATCCTTTATCATAAATCTGAGCCAGTTCTTTTTTATGCTGATTTATCTTATTGAGATATTTCAGTTTTACCGAAAGAATTGCGGCTTGCATTTCATCGAGTCTCGAATTCATTCCCACAAACTCGTTATAGTATTTAACCGATGAACCATAATTCCTTAGTTTTCTTATTTTGTTTGCAATATCTGGATCATCTGTGACAACAGCACCTGCATCACCGAAGGCTCCTAAATTCTTAGTAGGGTAAAAACTGAATGCATTGACATAGCCAAATGTACCTACATTCTTATTGTTATATTTTGCTCCATGAGCTTGTGCACAATCTTCAACTAAAACTAAGTTATTTTCATTACAAATTTCAACAATAGGATCCATATCGCACGGCCTGCCATATAGATGAACTACCATCACTGCACAAGTATTCTTAGTAATCTTTTCTCTTACCTTCGTTGGATCTATATTATAAGTGCCAATGGAAGGCTCAACCAAAACAGGCTTTAGTCCGTTTTGCATAATCGATAAGATAGTTGCAATGTATGTGTTAGAAGGAACGATCACCTCCATTCCCTCTGGGAAATCATAACACTTAAGACTTAAGGCTAAGGCATCTAGACCAGAGGCAACGCCGATACAATATTTGTTACCATTGAATGCAGCGAACTCAGTTTCGAATGTTTCCAATTCTTTCCCTAGAATAAACCAACCACTCTTCGAAACACGTAAAACGGCTTCATCAATCTCCTCTTGGAATGGTGCATTTAGTAGTTTTAAGTTTTCGTATTCAATCATTTCTTTTTATCAGCAATGTACTCTAAAAATTCATCATGGTTTCGAAGATAATCTTTTTCATCATAATAGTCAGAAGCATAAACTAACATAATGCAACCAGAGGATATTGATTCCATTGAATGCCATAATTCTTTTCCGAGGATAACTCCAACATGGCTTTCATTCATCAAAATTTTTTGAGAGTTATTTCCATCATCAAGATTCAAAACAAAACTACCGCTTAGACAAAAGATGACCTGAACCGTTTCTTTATGTGCGTGATTTCCCCTGCTGACTTCGGAAGCATTTTTTTGAATGATATAGTAGGTTCGTTTAATCGCGAAAGGAATATCTCTATCGGATTCTGCAACTGTCAGACTTCCCTCTCTCTGGTCAGTAAACTGCTTTAGTAAGACATAACCTGAGTTTTTTACAATGATCTCTTCCATAAGAATTCTTATTTTTTCTTAACCAAAAGAATATTGTCTAAGTAAAAACCATCATTTGATGGCAATACTTTCGACAGTAATATCGTTAAGATTTGAATCGGCGCAAACACAAGAGGTAAACTTAATTTGTAAACTGACCTTTTTCGGGAGAATAAATAGTATAAGTAAGTGCAAAATAATTGCCCAAGGGTTAAGATAAAATTCCCAGTTTTATACTGTTCTAAAATTTGAAACCCATTTCGTTCCAATAATGCTTTAATTCCAAATGATGAATACCTTGCAAAATCATATGGAATTTCGTGCTCATCCCAAACAAAAGGAACTGTTACAATGCCGATTCCGCCTTTTTTAAGAACTCGTTTGATCTCTAGAATAAACTCATCTGGATTAAAAACATGCTCAAGGACTTCTGTTGCTAAAAAATAATCAAAGGTATTGGCCTTAAACGGAAAATTCTTTCCATCATAAAATACATCTGCAACAGGATTTTCAGAATTGATTCCATGCGCATAATCCATACCAACATATTCAGCTTCCTGAAAGAATTGTTGATAAGGTTTAGTTCCGCAGCCTATATCAAGCAACTTTCCCTTTTTTATATGGACACTCAATCTTTGAATGTTCAAAAAAAGGAACCTTCTCGTGATAAAGAATGGGTTCAGAAAAATGTATTTAAAATTTGGCAGGAAGTCTCTATTCATTTTTTTCTCATTACAACGAGAATCGTTTGCCCTTTTACTAAAGAACGAAAAAAACTAAACGACAAAACAATTTTATAGATCCTACAAAACAGACTAAAAACCCTTCCAAGAGTTGTGCTTTTCACTTTACTGCTAAAACCTTCTCTCAATAGATTAATGTAGTAGTCAATGTGATAAGTTGCTAAGGGTTCATATTTTAAAGTTTCTAACTCTAAATTAAACCTTTTAGTCAAATATTTAAAAAAATCTAGATTTAAAGAAAGCATATGATGAGGAGGCATATCAAGTAAAACCTCTCCATATTTAATAAAACTATCTCGATTAGGAACAGCTATCAACATTCTTCCTTTTTCATTTAGCAGTCTGAGTGAACTTTCGATAAAGCCCAAAGGATCAGTAACATGTTCGAAAACTTCAAAACTCACAATAAAATCATAAGAAGCGGATGATTCTATTAATTGAGAAAATGTTTGATTTTGAATTGGGAGTTTTTCCCTTTCCGCATATTTCAATGCGTCCTGATTGAATTCAATACCCATTGCATCACGTACAAAAGACATCACCTTTTTTATAAAATGCCCTTTGCCAGAACCAATTTCCAGAAGACTATTAGGTGAATATTTTCTAACAATTTCAGTCCCAATATCAAATTCCCACTTATCTTCGCCGTAATACCAATCGTATTTTTCAGATAATTGTTTATATAGTTTATCTGAACCTGCAATTTCGAGCGGGAAATAGAAGCGAATTTTTGATTCATTACACTCACAAAGAAAAACTTCATCTATGGATTTAAAATCAGATGTTACATCGACTTCGAATAATTGTTTCCACTGCGAAACTAAATAGGAAGCAGAGAATTTCTTAATAATAGTTACATTTGAATTCTTGGATATAGGACTAATTATTTGCATTTTACGCCTTTTTAAAAATAATACATTTATTTTTTATCTCAAGATCTACAGGGAAAATTTCCTCATCAGCATCAAACTCAGAAAAAACCTCATAGTTTTTAGCTAAAAATGTAGATAAAGAGAAATGATTCATAAACCGTATTGGAATTTCTGCTTTATAAATTTCCTCAGGAACCTTCTGGATCATTATATGTTCAGTCTTATCACTATAAATTAAAGGTGTTCGATCAAAAATAATAAAGTCAAAGTTGTGTTCCAGAACTTGTGATAAAATTTCGAATGGGTCTTCCAAATACTGAATTGTACTCGAAAAGAGAATAACGTTTGGCTTGTTAGTGTCGACAGCTTCTTTAATTGTATTAAAGAAATTCAGTGTATCATCTTGAAAGTTCTCTATTCCGCATTTAACAAAATGTTGTTGTTCTACTATGGACCACTTACAAATAGATAAACCGTTTAGAAATTTACGGTTTTGAAAATAGGTACTACCTAATGAACCACCAAAATCAAGTAAATTCAGTTTCCCTTCGTGTTGCGATGCCAAGTATAAAAGAGAAACCAAAAGAGGCATTGAATAATGTATTTCATCAAATAACACAGAATCCCTCTCGTATACCGCCTCTCCGTTTTTAACTTTCAAAAGCGAATTCTTTACTTTTTCAAGGATAACTTCCGAAGCATACCCGCTACATAATTTTACTGCTTCACCCCAAGATGAAAAATTTCCAAAATAGTAATCCTGTTCTTTTTCTCTGCGATTGTTAAATAATAGCCTAAATAGTTTTCTATATAACAAATTTATGATTTTGCGTACCTTCGATTCATTTCGATTCTTTTGTTGAGTTAAGGATTCAAAGTATTCCGATAATCTTTTTCTAGCAACCCTGTCATTTTCAATTTTATCAGGGAAATAAGCGACTCTTTGATTGGAGAAGGAAGGGCTCAAAAAATCGTCGTCATTGCAGTGAGTCCCACTGCTATCTAAACCAATATTTTGAATTAAACTTTCTTTTGGATATAAAGTAACTTTATTTAGCAAAAACATCGAGGCATACCACCTCACTGCCCAGCTGTCATTTTTCCCTTCAATTTGTTTTTTTAACATTTCAGAGAATTTGAAATGTCCCCCATAATTAAATTCTTCTAATAAGTTGTTATCCTCTAATTCGGTTAACAACTTAGAACCATCTGTTTCAAACTGATCCCATACCCGTTTCCAAGTTCCCCATCCCCAACAATCAGCACCTTTGATAAAAAAAGTTTCCTTTAAACCTTTTGTGTCGATCGGATAATTGTAACCATGGATGCTCGCAACTTTTTCAACATCTTTATACTTCTTTAAGCCAAGATTCATATATTGCAGAAAAAATGGGCTCACCACAATATCATCTTCCAATACAATAACAGTTTCAAATCTTTTCAAAACATCTGTTACACCAGAAAGAATTGATTTAGCAAGACCAAAATTTCTCTCTCTTTCAATTATCTGAATAGATTTGAACCCAGTAATACTTTTTATATAAGACCTCACTTCATTTACTTTCGTTATATGTGAGTCGTTCTTTGCATAATCAGCGTAGATGATTAAATCCGAATCGGAAGATTCTAAATTGGTAAACAATGAATCGATGACACGTTTGGTGTGCTCAGGACGATTGTAAACAAAAATGACTATTGGTGAATTTGTCATAGGTTGGAGAACTATAAATAATAAGTAATGTGTAAATCTATGGCTGAAAGTTTTTATCTAAGTAAAAACAAGTGCGAGGAGTTTTACAGTAAAAATAATATCCAAGCTCTTTTAATAACAAGTGGATTGGATTATTTGTTATCGTCTCAAGATCAAAATTTAGAATTTCAATTAAAATTACTTTCGGTCGAAATTTTGTCCAATCCCCAGATTTCAAAACAGAGATTTCATTCCATTCCACGTCAATATTCATAAAATCAATCTCTTTATCCAAGGAAAATTGCCGCAAAACATTGGAAAGTGGTCTAACTTTTACTTTCACGTTATCTTTTGATTTATAATTTGTATTTTCTTCTAAAAATTTGACCCTATCTGCATCAAAGGTATTCAACGCAGCTTCTTCAAATCGGTAGTAAACTAATTCCGATTCCTCTAAACCGATGCCTATGTTTAAATTTTGATCCCGTTTTCTATAAACTTCAAATTTATTAAACCCATCTGGCGAAGGCTCAATATTAATCCCTGTCCAACCCAATTCATAAAAGTAATTTGTGTTGGAAAACCGAAAAGGATCATAGGCACCAATATCTACATATCTACCATCTTTTTTCTCACCAAAAAGGTCTCGAAGAACCATATCCTCCCCTTCTTGAGAGTAAGAACGGTAATAATTGCTTTCAGTTTTTTTTTTCTTAAACATAAATTTATTGATGACCATTTACCTCAGTAGTAAGCTCAACAGGTAGATCAACTAAACCCATAAAGGGTAAAAAAAGATCTTTGGGAGAAACAATAAGCTTAAATGAAGTTATTTGCGCAGTAAATATATTGATTAAAGAACTAGCATATCTTTGAATAGAAAGTGACTCTATAATGTCAAAATTTTCAATTTCCATTTCATTAATAGTAAGTCCAATGATATAATCATCTGGAAGTAAACTAAGCTTTAAGTCATATGTAATCGTTACTTCTTCACCTTTTTTTAAATTTCTTGGAACTTTATTTGTATCTATCTGGAAATTAAATTTCCCATAAATCGAATTATTTGCCGTATTTGTAAATCCAAGTGCAAATAGAATAGTTTCAATGTTATCATTCACCAAAAAATGAAATGAAAACCTTACATAGTCACCAACATACAAAACTTCTTGGTCATGTTCTATATTTTTGATTGAATAACCAATTAACTCGAGACGATCAAATGACCCGCTACTAAACCTAATCGCATTCGGAGAAATGAAATCTTCCTTAAGTTTTAAATTTTGTTTTTTATTTGTGTTGGAATTTTCTGAATCAATTCTCTTTCCTTCCAGTTGTAATTCATATTCATTGTATTTCTCAACCTTATAATAAAGCCCAGCAGCAACTCGGGCATCGCCAAGATAAACTTGATTTCCCTTATTTAACAATAAAGCATGTTTACAATATTTTATCACCGTATGTATGTCATGACTAACAAATAGAAATGTTGTTTTCCCATTTTTCAACATTCGTTCAATTAAATCGAAACACTTTGCTTGAAAAAAAACATCACCAACGCTTAGAGCCTCATCTACTATTAAAATATCAGGATCCATCAGCGCTTGAACAGAAAATGCCAATCGAACGAACATCCCGCTTGAATAAGTTTTTACAGGTTGATTAATATAATTTCCTATTTCTGAAAACTCAACAATTTCATCATATTTACTTTTTATAAAAGAGTTAGAGAATCCTAAAATTGCACCGTTTAAATAAATATTCTCTTTACCAGTAAACTCAAGATTGAATCCGGAACCAAGTTCCAATAAAGCATTGACTCGACCATTTACTAAAACATCACCACTAGAAGGAGTTAATGTTCCAGCAATGATCTGTAGCAATGTTGATTTACCGGAACCATTTCTACCTATAATTCCCAATGAATCTCCCTTTTTTAAGGAAAAAGAAACATCATTTAATGCTTTAATATCACGAAAGTATTGCCTATCAAATTCAGGTTTAATTTTACCCAAAATCGGACGAAGCATCTCTTGAATTCTATGCCTTGGACGTTCATAGTGTTTATATTTTTTAGTGATATTTGAGACTATCACAGCATAGTCTTCAGAATTATTTATAGGATCTAAGCTCATTTTTTGCCTTTAAAAAAAGTTTCGAATTACTTTTATAATCGTCGCTAGAATATTTATATAAATTCTCTAGATTAGAATTAAACATTTGCATAATTTTTTTAGAAATATCGTATTTACTTACTTGATTATTCAACAACCTATACTCATACAAATTTTTTAAATTAAACTTAACTAAACCATCAACACACTTTAGCTCAACAGCTTTCTTAAAAATAGAAAATGTAAACCAGTTCTCAAGTTTGAAGAAAATTCCTCTCAAACCTAAAAGCTTAAAAAACTTTTTGAGAATCCGAAAAATTAAATTCCTTCGTTTAATAATTTTCGAATAAAGTTCTGAAGGTATCCGGACTGTTCCTGCGGAAAAACTTAAGGCCATCCAGAGATATGAATTTTCTACGTTTCTGATATTCCAACCGTCTTCTAAAGCTTTAAATATATTTTCCCTATAAGTTTTTAAGCTATTGCCTGTATAATGTACAAGCCGCGGATAAGAAGGAAGATTTTCATCATAGGTCACAACAGGAATACCATATGAAAGAGCTTCAATTCCCGTTGCGGACCAACCAGTTACTAATAAATCAATTTCCTTTAATAGGTCATAAAGCGAAATATTTTCGGTAGGATAATTTACCGAAACATTTGCAGGTAAGTCTTTCAAAATACTTTGCCAAATTGAAAATTGTTCTGAAACAACAGATTCACGCTTATTCTGTAAATCTCTTGGGTGTAATCGAATAATCAAGTGGAGATTTGGGTCATTTGATACAATGGATATAGTCTCGCGAATCCATTCAAATTGATTCTTAAACACCTTGCTCTCGACTTTTGAACCTGGGAATCCTCCGATTATATACGCCGAATAAGCTTCATCCGAACTACTTAGTGAAGCTAAAATAATTTTAGCTCCTTTTTTAATATTAAAATGGTTTTCTAACTTAAAATTACCGGAAACTGCAGATGAATAAACAGCAAAAGATTTTGCTTTCAAGAGTTCATCAAAATGACCTTTGATACGGTCTAAATCAAGTTCACGTATTAACTCAAAACGTCGGTTCCAATAATCTAAGGCAGGATTTAAGAGATAAAAATTTTGCCATTTCCAAACTCTCACAGCCTCATATCTTTCCGCATTATTCGAACTACCTTCAATAAAATAACAAGAATTTCCGCGAAGCATTGAAAAATGAAACACTGCGTTATTTACTCCATACTGTGGACTGTAAGCAAACAATACATCAGGAGAGATTTTTGAATATAATCGGGCATATGCATAAAGAGAAATTAAACAATTTCTTGCATATATTAGAAACGTTTGCCATTCATCTTTATCAAATTCGCATGAGATTTTTTTGAATTTCAAAAGAGGTTCATATGATGCTAGCCTAAAAACTTTAATTCCAAGAACTTCATAATCCAAAAAATTTTCTGCTGTAACTGCGGCTATATGTTTTTCTACTTCAATATAATCGGAATCAAGTATATACTGATCCAATCTGTGATTAATGAACATATTATCATGGATCAAAATATCTCGGGTATATCGGCACTTTTTACAAATTGATTCCTTCTCTATCGAATTAGCACCAACATCGATATTTTCCGAAGCCATACTAACGCAATAGTTTGAAAAAACACCATCACATGTTACATAATGAACCTCATGGCCAACTGATTTCAAATATTTTGCTATTTGAAGTTCAGGTAACGAGTGTAAAGTAATTAGTGCATGAGGCGAAAAAAAAAGAATTTTCATTATTAGTAATTATTAACAATCCAAGACTTCAAGCTTTCGCCGTAGGAATAATATTGATCTTTCATTTTTTCTGCAATGTCTGAATATATTTCTTTGTATTTTTTTGATTCATTTAGATATTTTTCGGATAAATCCAATAAGGATTGAAAGTCCTTACTGGCTTGAACTTTTACTACTCCGCTATTAAAACCTAAATCAGAATATAATTTACCAATTTGCGGATAATTTTCTATACCTATCGTTGGTATTCCTTGAGCAATTGAATAAACATTCGAATGAAATCGCATCCCAAGAACAAGATCACATAGGTTATAATCAGAAAAGGTTTTTTCTGCGCCACTAATTCCAGGACCATAAGAAGATATCCTTAACCTTGTCCGCCTGAAACGATCTGGCAAATTCAGGATGACCCTATAAAAAATATCATAATCACTATAGATATGCGGAAAAAAAACAAACTCAGAATCAACGTTTTTTTCACCTAACTTAACTAGCAAATGTGCAAATGATTTACTAAAATCATCTATTGTAAAATCTGAAGTAAATCGAATACCAGGCATATCACAAGCAAGATTAACACCTATTAAAATATTGCGCTTTTCATTACTGCCTTCATCACTCACCTGAAAAAAAGAGTTAAATCCACCGTCTGGGCATTTGAATACTTTCGTAAAAGCATCATCTGGAAAATACTTTTGTAACGTTGAGTAAGACCCATCATTACGAACGGAGAGAAATATTTTCGGATTGTTATTTATGATTTTAAGAAATGCAGAAAATTTTTCTAATGCACTTTCAGAAACTCCCTGCCCATTATCAACGCCTAATGCATTAAATAAAACTGGAATTTCAATCTGCTCAAATAGATGCAATGGAAAAGCTAAAGAAGTGCCAGTCGGAGAAGAGTCAACCCAAAGTTCAAGATAGTTTCCACCACCAATTACGAACAAATCGTATTGGTTTATCTCTTTAATAAATTCAATATCGAATGCTCGCTCTTTCCAGTAAAACTGTCGTATCTCTACATTAGTCCATTCAGTCGAACTATCAATAGTTTCAGCGAACATTTTTCTAAAGCCTTGATGATTTGCCAAATCACCAATGTTACCAGAAAAACTTGCTAAATGTAAAATTCGCATAAGATGCCTCTACTCTACTTGGTGTAAAAGTTTCCAGGTTGAATTTTCTTTTTTCCAAAGATGTGGAGAGCGAAATTTATCTACTGTTTCCCAAAATTTTTCTTCAGTAACGTCAATATATTCCAAGAAATCTTTAAAATATTTTGAAGGAAATTCTTGATCATATTTTTTAACCAATCTAACTCCCTCTTCCCTGGTGATTTTTGAATTCCTGATTTCCTGAGCCGCATCATATGTTGCTCGGCCGATGCCAAACTTAATTAATGTTGTGAAATAATGGAACATATCAATTCGATCATCAATGCTACTGTATTTTGAATATGTACCTTCGGTTCTTTCTGTGTTTGCCTTAAAACCAGTGTTCTCTACTGCATAATAATAACATTCCTGTGGATCCCACTTCAGATAATAACCTAAATAATGAACTTCAACATCCTTACTTTCTAAATAGTCAGCACTTGGCGGAATATATGGAGTAAAATCTTCTAGTTTAAAGGAAGTTTCTGATAAAATATCTTTTATAGGTTTTCCGCCTAAAATAATTTCCATCGGATCTGAAATGGAAAAAAACTTTCTGTCCATAACTGGAATATAATTCTCAGATACTTCGTTTCCATATTCCGCTTGATTTTCGCCATACATTACTAATTTGACACCAAATTTTGCAGCCATCAACGGACCAATGATTCGTTGTCCAACTATGAATGGCTGAAAAGGATGCAGTAAATTAAGAAATGCCTGCTGTGTTAGATAGCGATGTAATTTACCATTTGGAGTAAATAGTATATTATCTAAACCACCTACATGCATCCAATTTTCAAAATTTTCCCAACCGATATTAGTATACTTATGTGGTGCCCAGGTTACAGTTAAAGGATTCATCCCATATTTATATTTTAAAATATGAGAAGTAAAGGCGCTGTCTTTTCCGCCGCTTCCAGGAACAATAACATCATATCCATCACCCTTCCCTCTAAATTTATCCAACGTTCGTAATAGATTTTCTTCCCTTTTTTTCCAATCTATTTCGGATTCTTTAGTAGCATGGTATTCGCAAGCTGCACAGATCTGATCACTTCCAAATCCGATGGTTTTCTTCGCCTCTTCTTTTTTGTGCTTGAATTCAACTGTTGAACTTGGTCGCTGATTCGAGATAACGCATTTTTTACAAAATAAAACTTCTTTGGGTAATCCAAAATATGCTTCTGCCATTTTTATTCCTTAACTTCTATTCCACATTTGATACAAAAATTCTTTAAAAGCTGTAATCCGACTTTACCACTTTTTTCCGGATGAAACTGCATTCCAATTACGTTTTCATTCTGCACAATTGCAACAATGGAATGTCCGTCATAGTTTGTTACGGCTACTACATTACTCGGATCTACATTCTGTGCTGAAAAACTATGTACAAAGTAAAAACGTAAGTGTTCTGGGTTCAAACCATTAAATACCCAAGAATTCGTATTGGTAGATTTAACGTTCGCCCAAGATATATGGGGTAATCTTATACCATTGCCAATTTTCTTTACTTCACCAGATATCCAATTGAGGCCTTCTGTCTCTTGATGTTCAAATCCTATCGAAAATAGAATTTGCATACCTAAGCAAATACCTAGAATCGGCTTTCCTTTACTTTTATATTCTTTAAGAATCGGAATTAAATTCTCATTCATCAGATTTTTCATAGCTTTCGGAAAGGCACCAACACCGGGAATAACAATCCCACTTGCATTGGCAATTTCATTGACATCTTTCGTAATTTTGGTTTCAATCCCTAAATATGAGAAAGCATTTTGTACGCTTCGCAAATTTCCTAGTCCGTAATTAATAATTGCAACATATTTCATTTTAACAAAAAACCTGGTTAACCATTTCGCTCAAATCTAAACTAGAAAAAACATTGTAATGCAAAACACTTGCAAAAGCTATACCACTTGGATGAACAACATTTTTCAATTGAACCAGATGTTCGCGTTCGCCAAATCCACCGCTGACAATCACCGGAATATTAACTAATTCATTAACCATTTTAGAAAGTTCTTTATCAAATCCTGATTTCGTTCCCTCTTTGTCCACAGAGGTAAGCAAAATTTCTCCTGCACCAAGGGATTCTAATTGTTTTACCCACTCAGAAACCCTAATTCCAGTTTTTTCTCTTCCGGTTTCTTTATAAACTTCCCAATCATTCTCATTTTTCTTTTTGGCCTGAATTGAAGCTACTACACATTGACTTCCATATTTTTTTGCGATTTCCTCAATTAAATCTGGCCTTTCTACTGCAGCAGTGTTTATTGCAATTTTATCTGCACCTGAATCTAAAGCAAAAGATACATCGTCAAGGTTGCGTAAACCACCGCCAATCGTAATTGGGACAAAAACTTCCTGAGATGCCTTTCTTAACACATCGAACAAATTATTTCGACCATATAGACTTGCAACACTGTCTATGAGCAGTATTTCATCTATCCCATCCTCATAATACCGCTTCGCTAATATATTAGGATCTCCGACTTTCCTTAAGCCCTCAAGATGAATTCCCTTGATTACAGAATCATTTTTTATATCTAAGCGTGCAATTACTCTCATACGAACTCTCTGTCTATGAAATATTTCTGTGAGTTTCTTCTCCAAAAGTTTTCCATATCTAAAATTTCCAAAAATTTCTCTGCACTGTTACCAATTCCAAAATTTTCAGTCCTTTCTCTGGAAGTATGTAAAACCTTATCAAAACTATCACTAATTTCCATACTATCGATAGAACAATTGATTACTGAATCACAATTAACTCTATTAAATTGTCTTGTACCAAGGTTTACAGAAGGAACTCCATAATGTGGCGCTTCTCTTACTCCAGCACTGGAATTCCCAACCATAAAGCTGGCATTTTTTAATAATGTTAAAAAATATTCAAACCTCATCGATGGATATATACGGATATTTTTCAAAGTCCGTAGCCTTTCATACTCTTCAATTATGATGTCACTTCCCAAATCGTTATTCGGATAGATTACAATGAAATTTTTATTACTACTTATTACAGAATCTACGACCTTTCTTATATCTGATTTCAGTGAGTCTATTTCAGTTGTAACAGGGTGAAATAACAAAATAGCATACTCACTAAAATCAAATCCATATCTTTCTTTGACATTTGCTAGAGTCGGTAGCGTATCGGAATTCATTACATCGACATCAGGTGAACCTATTACATAAATAGACTCCTCCGACTCACCCAATTGAAGTAATCTCTTTTGGGCTTCTATATTAGATACAAAATGAACGTTTGATAATTTTGTGACGCTATGTCGAATCAATTCATCAACAGTTCCAGATACCTCACCTCCCTCAATATGTCCAACAAGTATATTGTTAAGTGCTCCTACTGCTGCACCAGCAAGTGCTTCAACTCTATCTCCGTGAATTATCAACATATCTGGAGAATTTTCGTGAATATAATCTGACAATCCCATGATTGTTTTTGATAATATATGATCCATGGAATCGTTCGAATTTTGATTTATAAATTTATGAATACGTTGAAAACCTTCCTTTTCAACTTCTTCGCAAGTGTATCCATATTTTGACAATAGATGCATACCAGTAACGAAGATTAGCAATTCATATCTTTCATTTCCCTCAATCTTTTTCATCAAGGTTTTTAATTTGCCAAAATCTGCTCTGGTGCCTGTTAAAAAAAGTAACTTTATTTTTTTACTCATTTTCTTTAATATCGTCTTTCTTTAGCTGTCTGTTTTTGGCTATAAAGCGAGTTGCCTTACTACCGATTAACCTTTCAAAATCTTTTGCCTCAAAGTCTCCACCGTGCGGTCTCTTAACCCAAATATTCTCTTCAGTTAGCATTTCACCTTCAGCGATATCTCGAATTGAAACTACAGACGCAAAAGCAAAAGCAATTGTAGGTGCTTCCGAGTCAACGGCCGTTTTCAGATTACCTTGTTTCGATCTAAAAATTAAATTAGAACCTTCTATCATATTATGTAAATCCGTTGGATCCATTGAACAAACGATATCAGGACCTGGGCGATCTTTACTATCTGTGAAATGTTTTTCCAATATGGATGCACCTAAAGCTACAGCTCCCAAGCAAGGATAATTCGTGAGGCTATGATCTGATAACCCAATTACTGCATCTGGAAATTTTTCTTTAAGAGCCACCATTGCATCTAGACGTATATCCTCAGGTGCAGTAGGATAAACATTTGTGCAATGTAATAACGCAAATGGCACATTATTTCTACGAAAAATATCCACACTTGGCGCAATCGTCTCTATTGAATTCATACCAGTGCTTAAAATTACTGGTACTTTCATTGATGATACTAATTTAATTAATGGATAGTTATTACACTCGCCAGAACCGATTTTAATAGCTGGAATATTAAATTTTTTCAATCTAAAAAATGCTTCCCGAGAAAATGGTGTGCTAATAAAAATTTTCCCACGATCTTTTACGTAATTCATAAGGGTAAATTCTTCTTCTTCGTTCAAAGAACATCGTTGCATAATTTCATAAATCGAAACATCCGCATTTCCAGGTATTTTTCCCTTTGCCTCCTCGGACATTTCATCCTCAACAATATGCGTCTGATGTTTAATAACTTCTGCACCAGCACCAATAGCTGCATCGACCATTTCTATAGCTACATCTAATGAACCTTCATGATTTATTCCGATCTCTGCGATAACCAAAGGAGGGTAATCATCACCAACCCAGCGATTTCCGATTAAAAATTTAGCCATTGTTCTTTCCTTTTAAAAATAATTCTGCTTCAATAAGATCCTTTTCAGTGTCGATATCTCTACTCACATCTGAATTCATAACAAAAGGTAGACTTTTGTTTGTAGGTATCCTACCTGTTTTCAAAAATTCGCTTAAACTAAAAATATAAATTGCACCATTAGGAACGTACACATCTGGCAAATCCTGCCGATTCATATTTAGATATTTTTCTCCCATTAAAGGATTCAGATGACCATGCTGATCAATCAAATATGCTTTAAATGGATTTTTTTCTAAAAGTGTAACGCTAACCACAGAACCTTCATTATTTCCTAATAAAACTTCGATCGCTGAATCTATATGAAAGCTAGTTCGCAAAGGGGAAGTAGGCTGAAGATAAACTAAAAATGTATTCTCTAAAAATTCATCAGAAGATACCTTTACAAAATGTGCAATTACTTCATTCGCAGTTGACTTGTCACTACTCACATTTTCAGGACGCATAACCAGTTCCAAACCTAGATTTTTCCCAAGTTGCAAAATCTCTTCGTCATCAGATGATAAAAAAATACGAGATATATATTTTGAAGATTTTGCAGCTTCAGCGGTATAGGTCAGAAGTGGCTTCCCATTGAGAAGGCGAATGTTTTTTCGTTTAACGCCTTTCGAGCCACCTCTTGCAGGTATTAAAGCAATAAAATGTTTATTTGAATCCACATTAACCATTTCAATCTTTTCAGCTTTTTCTAGAAACAAAACGAAGTGATTCGACAAACTTAGCTACGAACCTACTAAGAAAAAATGAGACAAACAAAGCGACAAAAAAGAGAATGTGGTAAAGCGCCCTATTCAAATACGCAAATTCATGAAAAAAACAAAACAAAGCTTTTTTAGTAAGCTCAAATCTCATAAACTCAGCATCTTTATTATATAAAAAAAACAATTACGGAACCTCCACCAAGAAAAGAAGAGATTTAGAAAACATTTCTACCATCGATAGGTAAGTCAAAAAACCTGATAGCCCATGGGTTACAAAGACCAAAAAGGCACTTAACCCACGGAAAAAATCAAAAGTAAGAATTTCTGTTTTATTAAACAATACTATAGAACATCAGCAAAAAGTGGTTTTGTCCTTTGAAAAAAATAATAACCCAAAGCTAAAATGATAACACTGATGACTGCATAAACCGCTAGTGGCAAAAATTGTGGAGTCAAACCAAATACAACGGAATTTCTAGCTTCTTCTACTACATAAGAAATTGGGTTCAATAAAGTTAAATATCTAAGCTTTTCAGGCACCGCAGATAGCGGATAAAATATCGGTGTAACGTATAATACTAAAGTTGCAATATAAGTAACTATTTGATTGGCATCCCTAATAAAAACAGAAATTGATGAGAAAAAATAGGAAACTCCTAGTGTAAAAAGGATATGAGGAATAATGATAATAGGAAAAAAAATCATACTAACAAAAAAGACCTTCTTAAAAAAAACCAAGTATCCAATTAGAATTAATAAATTAATAAACATTTGAAATAGAGAAGCTAACAAACTTACGAAAGGAAGAATCTCAAGAGGAAAAATAACTTTTTTCACGAAATTTGCATTATTAACAATTAGCATAGGCGATTTTATTAACGCCTCACTGAAGAGCTGATAAACTGTTAGGCCAACAAATAATGTAAAGGCAAAGTCGGAATTATTACCCATCCGCCCACCCCAATCAGCACGAAAGATCACACCAAATATAAGTGTATAAATACCCAACATTATCATTGGATTTACGATTGCCCATATCAAGCCCAAAAATGAGCCCTTGTAGCGGATTAAAATTTCTCTCCTAGTCATCTGAATAATTAAATTCCAATTTTTAAACATTGACTTAAAAAGATCGATTAATGTTGCATTTCTATTCATTGTTTTCTCAGTTTTATCGTAAAAAGTTTTAATCCAAAACTTTTTTATACCCTTAATTTAATATTTAAGCCACTGGTAAAAAAGGGGGCTATTTTTTCCCTTTTTACCTTTCTACTCCACCATTCAAAAGGAAATCATCATATGCTAATTTGATCCCTTCTCTTAACTCAACTTCATGTTTCCAACCCATTCGATGTAACTTAGAAACATCCAATAATTTCCTTGGAGTTCCATCAGGTTTGGTCAAATCAAAAGTTAATTTTCCTTTATAACCAACGACATCTTTGAGAGTTTCTGCAAGTTCGCGAATGCTTACTTCGATTCCCGACCCAACATTTACATGTTCGCCACCACGAGCCTCTCGAAACTCATTATAGTTTTGCATCAAAAAAACACAGGCTCTCGCCATATCGTCAGAAAACAAAAACTCACGCAAAGGATTGCCTGTTCCCCAAATCACAACTTCAGGAAGATCATTTACTTTAGCTTCATGAAATCTTCTTAACAAAGCAGGAAGAACATGGGAGTTTTGTGGATGGTAATTATCCCCAGGCCCATAAAGGTTTGTGGGCATCACCGAAAAAAAATCTGTGCCATATTGCCGGTTGTAACTTTGGCACATCACGATACCTGCAATTTTTGCTACAGCATAAGGTTCATTTGTTGGCTCAAGTTTACCATCTAATAGCTGTCCTTCGTCCATGGGTTGTTTTGCAAATTTTGGATAAATACAAGAGGATCCAAGAAAACACAATTTTTTCCCTTCATAACGATATGTTGCATCGATAATATTGTTTTGAATCTGCAAGTTAGAGAAAATAAATTCCGCCGGATAGGTATCATTTGCATGAATCCCTCCTACCTTTGCAGCTGCCAAAAAAACATATTCTGGTCTTTCCGATTCGAAAAATCGGTTCACTTCCGATTGGTTCGTTAAATCGAGCTCTGTCCTAGACCGCCCAATCACATTCGAATAACCTTGTCGTTCCAAAACTCGGACAAGGGCAGAACCCACCAAACCTCGATGACCCGCGACGTAAATTTTAGAATTTTTATTCATAATTTTATTCTACTGATTCCATTCTTCGTTGTTTTGATCATTAATTCGAATTATATTTTGAAATGTACCAATCGATGGTTTTTAAAATCCCTGTCGAAAATGTTTCTTCCGGATTCCAATGTAATTTTTCCTTCATCTTAGTAGCATCTATCGCGTAACGTTTGTCATGCCCTGGACGATCCGTTACATAAGTGATTAAGTCCGAATAACTTTTTCCATTTTTTCGTGGTTTTAGTTTGTCCAAGTGTTCACAAATAATAGAAACCACTTGGTTATTGGTTAACTCATTATTCCCACCAATATTATAGGTTTCGCCAGGTAATCCTTTTGACAAAACTCTTTCGATTCCTTTTGCATGGTCCAAAACAAAAAGCCAATCCCGAACATTAATACCCTTTCCATAAATAGGTATATTTTTTTCAGAAAGAGCATTTCGAATGATTGTAGGAATCAACTTTTCGTCATGTTGTTTCGGGCCATAGTTATTAGAACAATTCGTAATCAAAACTGGCAAACCGTAAGTATGAAAATAACTACGCACCAAATGATCAGAGGATGCCTTACTGGCACTGTAAGGAGAATTGGGTTGGTAAGGAGAGGATTCCGTAAAAAAACCTTCTTCACCTAAGGAACCAAATACTTCATCAGTAGAGATATGAATGAACTTTGAATTTTTAAATTCTTCCTTGAATTGAAACGGAGCATGAAACCAAGTTTTATATGCCTTTTGTAATAATTGAAACGTACCAATGATATTCGTTTCCAAAAAAATCTTTGGATTATGAATCGAATTATCTACATGACTTTCTGCAGCAAAATGAATCACAACATCAAAGGAAAACTCTGCAAATAACTGATCCAAAATTTGCGAATCACAAATATCGCCTTCAAAAAAACGATGCCTACTATTTCCAGAAACCTCAGATAAATTTTCTAAGTTTCCCGCATAAGTTAGTTTATCTAAACTAACAATATGAACATCCTTATCGGTATCTAATAAATAAGGAACAAAATTGGATCCGATAAAACCGGCGGAACCTGTAACTAAAATTGTTTTTTTGGCCATTTAATTTTCTGCCGAATTTACGATATCCCAAAGATAGGAACCATATTGATTTTTCTGATTGAGAATCGCATGTTTTTTCAAAGTTTCTAAAGAGATAAAACTCTTTCTATATGCAATTTCTTCCAAACAAGCAATCTTAAGGCCTTGTCTTTTTTCAATCACTTCAATGAAGTTTGATGCTTCCAAAAGACTATCGTAAGTTCCCGTATCCAACCAGGCGAACCCACGGCCTAGCATCTTACATTTTAATCTGGATTCAGATAAATACAGAAGATTCAGTGACGTAATCTCTAGTTCCCCTCTTCCCGAAGGTAATACTTGTTTTGCATGTTTCACAACATCCTTGGGATAAAAATACAAACCCACAACGGCAATATTACTTTTCGGGTTTGTAGGTTTTTCCTCCAAGGAAATTACATTCATTTCCTTATCTAATTCAGCGACCCCATACCTTTCTGGATCTTTTACATTATATCCATAAACGACGGCTTTTTTAGAATCCTTCACTTCGGTAATTGTTTCGGATAATAACTGGATGAGCCCGTCTCCATAAAAAATATTATCACCAAGTACCAGACAAACGTCATCATCTCCAATAAACTCTTCACCCAATAAAAAAGCTTGAGCCAAACCATCTGGTGAAGGTTGAATTTTATACTGGATTTTAATTCCTAAATCGCTTCCATCCCCGAATAAATCTTCGAATCTTTTGGTATCGTTCGGAGTGGATATAATCAGTATCTCTCGAATGCCCGCTAACATCAAAACAGATAACGGATAATAAATCATTGGTTTATCATAAACAGGAAGTAGTTGTTTCACGACTCCTCTTGTGAGAGGATACAACCTTGTTCCAGAACCACCAGCAAGTATAATACCTTTCAACTTAATCCCTCCGCTATATCACCTAACTTTTCTACTTCGGTTCGCAGAGCTTCATATTCTCTTTTTTTGATTTCATAGAAATGTAGAGTCATTCTTGCCTTTTCTTCTATCCCCCGAGGAGTCAGAAGGTATGTATAAGAAAGTTTATTTTTATTATTCCGAAAGTTATTCATTTTGATAAGGCCCTTATCTAAAAAGGCTTTCAAAATATAGTTCACCTTACCTAAACTAAGACCCAAAACATCCGAAGCATCCCGCTGGGATAAATGAGGGTTTTCTTCAAGCAACTGCAAGAGTTTTAAGTGGTGATCATTGTATTGGAAATTTTCTTTCATGGAAGGAAATGTTCCCGAATGGGTTATGGTATGACTTTGAGTAGGCGTAGCTTCGCCCCCTGAGTCCCATATTTTAACAAAATGTGTTCAGGTTTTGAACGAGGTCAAGTAAAAATGTTCATTCAGTGAACATGATTCCTAGGTTTTCAACTAAAATCCTCTGGACGCGACGGTTCAGAAAAATAGAGTCGTCCATTACGATGTATAGGAAGGAACTCGATGGATTAAGAGCCATCGCCATAATCGCTGTTATTCTCAACCACATAAAACAAGGGTTATTCCCAAATGGTTATCTTGGTGTGGATATGTTCTTTGTTTTATCTGGGTTTGTGATTACAAAATCCTTATTAGAAAAAGAAAAAATGGAGTTCTTTCCCTTTTTAAAAAACTTTTGGATTCGACGGTCCAAACGTTTGTTCCCTGCATTGTTTGTAGTAGTGGCAACTACGGTTTTGGTTACGTTTCTATTTTCTTCTTATGAATCCCATCATACGAACATGACCATAGAAACAGGACTCTTTTCCATTATTGGAGTGGGAAACTTATACTTAGCGAGTACGGCAACAGATTACTTTAGCACAACTGCAGAACTCAATGCATTCACACATACTTGGTCTCTCGGTGTGGAAGAACAATTTTATCTCTTATTTCCTATTTTGTTTTGGATATTGGTGGAAAAAACAAAAAAGAAAAAAATATTTATTTTGCTTCTAGTTCTACTAACCATCCTTTCGCTATTATTTTTTCTAAAACACTTTTACAAAAACCCGATTCGGTCTTTTTACTATGTCCATAGTCGGTTTTGGGAATTGAGTATTGGTTCCTTAATTTTTTTATTTTCACATCAATCAGAAACTCTGTCTGAACGCGGAAAAAAAATCATTTCGAACTTATCTTACATTCTGCTTCCGATTTTAATATCTGCTTTATTAGTCTTTTTGTTTGATTCAAAATATCCAAAACTTCCTGAAAAATACTATAACCTTGTTGTTGTATGTTTCACTGCAGGTGCTCTATTTTTTTCGAATTCCAAAAGTTCAATCATCAATCTTTTGCAATGGAAACCTATCACATTTCTAGGTTTATTATCATATTCATTGTACTTATGGCACTGGCCAGTGATTACCTTCTTTCGATGGACATTTGGAGTTAAAAACAACCTAATCCCCATTATACTTATTGTTTGTTTTTCTTTCGCTTACATTTCTTACCGCTACATTGAAACTCCATTACGAAATTCGGAATGGAAATGGTTCAACCAAAAAGGATTTTTATCTCCGATTACTATTTCCATTTCAACTGCTATTGGTTTTTTTATTTTTGTATACTTTATCCTTTACCCTTTTTATCAAAAAGGTTCGTTTTATCTTGGCTCAACGGCAACCTTACAATCCAAAGGTGTTCACAATTTATTATCACCAGTGTCTCACCGATCAGATACTTGGAACCCCATTGACTGCGTTCTCACCGAGAACAACCAAGTGGGAAAAAAGATTTCTACAGAAAATTGTTCTTTTGGAAAAGAATTCAAAGGCAAACGCAAATTTTTAGTTTTGGGAAATTCATATAGTGCCGCCCAAGTGTATATGTTTCAAACGATTGCTGAAAAAGGAGGAACAGTTACTGTTACTTCTACCTGGGGAGGATCACCGGCTCCAAACCTTTCCTTTAATGGAAAATGGGACAAAATCAACGACTACTACTGGAAAGATGTTGTACCGGAATTAATGAGTGAATTGAAACCGAATGATGTCATCCTCATGATTTATGATTTGTACGATTTTCTAGACTCAGAGACTCGGTTGCAGCCATTCGGTGAAGAACTTAGCAAATTTCTAATCCAATGCAAAGAAAAAAATTTGAAAGTCATTTTCCAACATTCCCTTCCAGCTATAAGGGAATCCAATTGTAACCCTGATTTAGCAATCAAACAATGGTGGCATCAGTTTCAAGATCCACCGTGTTTGTATTTTTCTAAAGAAGAAACTTTAAACAGAAGAAAACCTCTTCATGAAAAACTGCTAAGCTTAAAAGAAGAACATTCTAATTTTTATATCCTCGATTTGATGGATTTATTTTGTCCAGAAAACGAATGTCGGTTTATCAACCAAGATGGCAAATTTCTTTACAGAGATGAATTTTCCCATCCGAGTATTGAAGCAAGTATTTTGGCGAGAACATCGCTCTGGCAGGTAATTCAAAAAATAAACTAAGATATTCTTTCTACTTTGAAAATAAGATCTTAACTCCCATTTTTACTAACCAAACAAATCCAACCAAAAACCAAAGAATTGGTACCACAAAGGAAATCAAAAGAACCAATTCCTTTGTGTTCTGAAAATACCATTTCTTAGAATCATATAACCGCAGCCAGGTGATCTTTTCTCTTTGAATCTCTGGATAGTTTGTTATCCATTCCAAGGTAAGTTTTTTTAAATCTTCGGTTTCAGGCAGAACCAAAGCAAATGTAGGCACTCGATTTTCCTTTTGCCACAGATGAAAGCGATATAGGTTATCATCAATAGACAAAAACTGAATTCCTTCCTTAGGTTCATTTTTATTTACGAGTGGAATCAAAACAAAATGGGAAGAATGACTATTGTCTCTACCTTTTATGTCTTTTGATTTGTGATAAAATGATTTAGAAAACATCCATTTTGGCTCAAAAACAAACCCCTCTAGTTCTAAACAAGAAACGCCAGCAACTACTTTGTTTTTCGGCATCAAATCACTATTAGTTTCTGATAACTGAATATACTTTAAAACTTGAAATTCATCCCGAAAATAAAACTGAGTGATCAAAATTAAAATGGAAGACAATACAATCACCTCTTTCCACTGACCTGCAAAAAAACAGACAAGGAAGGTAGAGGTGGAAAATAAAACCAATACCAAACAAAACGCGATGTAGAAATCAAAAGACATCCAAATCGGGAAGGCAAAAAAAGAACTAATCCCAAAAAAGACAGAGAGAAAAATTGCTTTTAATGGAGGTATAAAGATTTGGTTCTTCATTTGGAAGTTTCTTTTCTGTAAAAATCTCTAGTAAAAAAAACAAAAAACAAGTAAGAAAAATAACTACCGATCAGTCCATTGTCATGTTTTTTTAGGTCAACCAACCAAGAAAATCGGCTAAAAAAACAAACGAGTTTCCAATTGACTTTTATTGCTTAGGCAAGGATATCTATCCGAATGAAACCTAAAAAAAGAACGGTTCCGTATGATATCTTAATCAAACTAGTCAGTTTTACAAAAGGACTAGTTTTCCATTCGATTGAAGAAAATTTTTCAGACGCAGACAAACACTTAGAAACACCTTATCCTTCTGCTTTATTATGCAACCATGTTTCGGAGGCCGATGTTGTTTCCCTATCCATGGTATATCCAAGACTCAAACCAAAAACTAAAATGATCATTCCCGCCAGAGAAGACATTTTAGAACCAGGATTTTTACAAAAAGAATTCCGAGCCAAAGGAATCGTCAAATGGATCTTTCGATTCATCGATGCTACGAAAATAATCCCCATACTACTCCGTTATATAGGTGCAGTTCCCATCAAACGTCCGTTTCGTGACAACACAAGAGAACTCATCAAAAAGGGAGAGTTAAGAGACAAAGTAGATAGCGAATGGAATGACCTAGTCACCCATATCAAAAAAGGACGAAATTTATTTATGTTTCCAGAAGGAACCTACAACCATGACGGTTTTTTAAACCAAGTGAAACGAGGAGCCTATTATATAAAAACTAAAATAGAAAAACTTAATTTTAATAGTTTTACTCTGACCTACGATCACCTCTCTTATGAAAAAACAAAACTATATATTAAATATGGCAAACCATTTCAATTTGATTCAGACTTAACGGCGGACCAAGTGGTGCGTCTTGTGGCTGATAAATTAGGCAAAAACTATACTGTTACCTTAGGGAACCTAACTTCCTTTATCCTATTAAAATTCGGGAAAGAAACCAAAATCAAAAAGGATCAGTTTGTCGAATTGTTGATCAAACTCAAAAAACAAATTGAAGTTTCATTTCCAGAAATCACTCTTGCCTCCGAACTGAGAGCGGAAATTTTCCATAACCAATTGGAATCCATATTTTCTAAACTAAAAAAATTCAAACTCATTGACCTAGAAAACCAAACCATCCAAACAAAAGAAATTCTATACCACTTGCCAAAATCACTTCATAACTTAAAAAAATTGAACACAGTCCTGTATCATAGAAACCAACTCACTGCGCATATTTCGCATCTAGAAGAGATTTGGAACGGACTATTTGCCAACCAAGGAGTCTCAAGTGAAACCACTTAAACCGATACGAATCCTACTCCTATTTAGTTTCTTTTTTGTCGGATGCGGAACCATCTCCCGTGGTTGCGCAAAGTATTTTGGTTATGATGAGGTTTGTGTGGACGGAGTTAAGTACATCCAATTCACTTCAGGAGCGAGTGTAAAATACAACCCAGATGGATCGATTGCAACTTGCCGTTAGATTTTTAAACTAAAAACTAATTCCGGTTCTTTGCCACTTCCCAGAGCAAAATGGAACCGGCTGCCGATACATTCAGCGAATTCACAACTCCATTCATGGGAATTTTAAAGATGGAGTCACAAAGGGATTGTAAATGAACACTCATCCCTTTGGCTTCATTTCCTAAAATGATAAGGATTGGAGAATTCAAAACCTTCTCTGCTAACGAATGTTCGCCTGTAGAATCACTTCCTACCACTAGAAGTCCAGAGCGTTCTTTTTCTTTTTGGATAAATGTTTCTAAAACAGAAAGAGATTCAATGAATAATAACTTTGTATGAAATACACTTCCGAGACTTGAGCGGATGACCTTTGGATCATAAACATCGATTGCATGCCCCAAAACAAAAACAGCATCCACAGAAAAAGCATCTGCTGACCTTAGGATCGACCCAAAGTTTCCCAAATCACTCGGCCGATCAAAAAGTAGATAAAACGGCTTACTGTTTTTTTCCAATTTTAAATCAGAAAATTCAAACTTCCGAATTTTTGCTGTAACAATTAACTCAGAAGGGTTTTCTTTTTCTGAAAGTTCAATGTACAAATCGAGAGAAACCTCTACCTGTTTCGCAGAAGGATATGCCTGTAAAACGGATTCTCCCCAATTGGATAACTTCACCCCGTCCCGAAACAAAATCCTTGTGATTTGCCAACGAGCAGCAATCAATTGTTTGATGTTCTCCGTTCCTTCCACAAACACTTCGTTTTCCTGGCTTCGTTTGGAACGGTTAGTCCGCAGTGCCATAAGGATCTGAAATTCAGAATTCTTTACGGAAATTTTCAGCGGACGTTTTGTACTCATAAAGATTCTAAATGGTTACGGCGAGTCTTGTCCCTTGGTCAATCGCACGTTTGGCATCTAGTTCGGAAGCGAGGTCTGCCCCACCAATCAAATGCACAGGAATTTTTGCTGATTCCAAAGGTGCCAGTAATGTTCGATTGGGATCTTGTCCTGCGCAAACAACAACCGTATCACATGGAATTTTTCTAGATTCCCCTTTTACTTCGATGACAATTCCATCAGCTTCGATGGATTTATAAGTAACCCCTGAGATTTGAGTCACCTTCCTATCTTCCAGTGAGGTTTTATGAATCCAACCCGTTGTTTTTCCAAGAGTGGCTCCAAATTTACTATTGGAACGTTTTAACATGGTCACTTCTCGACCAGAATGAGGAGTGTCTTTTACACTGAGTCCCCCATCCTTTGTGATGTTTTGGTTGATTCCCCACTCCTTTAAATAATTCTCTTTGGTAAAATCATGGCCCGCATCGGTTAGTAAAAGACTCACATCAAACCCTATCCCACCAGCACCCATCACAACAGCTCGTTTCCCAACCGGTTTTCCTTTTAAAACCACATCCACATAACTTAATACATTGGCTCCACTAATTCCAGGAATTTCAGGGATACGAGGAATGACTCCAGTTGCAAGAACCACCTCATCGAATCCTTGTTTGATGAGGTCTTCAGCTGATACAAAAGTATTGAGTTTGAGATCCACTCCATGTTTTTTTACCATCTCACCAAAATAACGAATGGTTTCTTTGAATTCTTCTTTCCCTGGAATCCGACGAGCAATGTTTAATTGACCTCCAAGTTCAGGTCCGGCATCAAACAATGTTACAGAATGTCCGCGTTCAGCAAGAGTTGTAGAACAAGCCATTCCACCGGGACCTGCACCCACAACCGCTACTTTTTTTGGTTTGGATGTTTTGGTAATGATAAGATCAGTTTCATGACAAGCTCTTGGATTCACCAAACAACTACAAATTTTTCCTTGGAAGATATGATCGAGACATGCTTGGTTACAAGCGATACAAGTATTGATCTCTTGTGATTTACCTGCTGCTGCTTTGTTAACAAATGCAGAATCAGCAAGGAAGGGTCTTGCCATAGATACTAAATCAGCATCTCCGGCAGCGAGAACTGACTCTGCAATTTCTGGAGTGTTGATACGGTTCGAAGTTACAAGAGGAATGTTTACATGTCCTTTCACTCTGGCAGTGACCCAAGTAAAAGCAGCTCTTGGTACCATCATCGCAATGGTCGGAATCCGAGCTTCATGCCAACCGATTCCCGTATTGATGATAGTGGCTCCTGCTTTTTCAATTTCTTTGGCAAGAATCAGAACTTCGTCAATGTTACCACCATCTTCAACAAGATCTAACATAGACAAACGGTAAATGATGATAAAATCTGTTCCCACTCGTTTGCGAACCGCTTTGATAATCTCAATAGGAAACTTAATACGGTTTTCAAAACTTCCACCCCAATCGTCTGTTCGGTTGTTTGTACGTTTGGCAATGAATTGGTTGATGAGATAACCCTCACTCCCCATAATTTCAACACCATCATATCCAGCTAACTTCGCCAGTTCCGAACAACGGGCAAAGTCTTCGATGGTTTGATGGATTTCTTCTTCCGTGAGAGGATGAGGTTTGAACATATTGATGGGAGCTCTGAGGTTGGATGCCCCTACAATTTTATCATGGTAACCATACCTTCCCGTATGAAGGATTTGCATGGCGATCTTTCCACCTTCTTTGTGGACAGCCTCAGTCACCACTCGGTGGTGTTTTGCCTCTTCTTCCGTATCCATAACTCCGCCACCACGAGAAACTCGCCCAGCTTCATTCGGAGCAATCCCTCCTGTAACAATCAGCGCCACTCCACCCTTGGCTCTTTCTCCATAAAATGCAGCCATACGTTCATACCCGTTGGGAGCCTCTTCTAAGCCTGTGTGCATAGAGCCCATAATGGTTCGATTCCGAAGTGTAGTGAATCCTAGTGATAAAGGGGAGAGAAGATTGGGATAAGATGTCATATGCTACAAGAATAGAAAATGGAAGAATTTGGCAAGATTTACTTGCAATTCAATAAGGAACAGGTATAACAATCCCCTGTGACAACTGTGACTGAGACTAAAAATAAAAAAAAAGCCATTCTCTTTGTAGATGATGAAACCATCATCCTACTGAGTATGAAGTCACAAGTCAGACAACATTTCGGAGAAAAATATAAATACCTTACGGCTGACAATGCCAAAGAAGCTTGGGATTTACTCAAAGAACTAGAAGAAGAAGGATGTTCTGTTTCCATCATCATCTCTGATTGGTCTATGCCAGGAATGAATGGAGATGAATTTTTACGAAAAGTACATTATTCCTATCCAGAGATTGAGAAAGTAATCGTAACAGGTTTCGCTGATCAAAAATCAATTGAAGATTTGGATTCTGAAATTGGACCCATTACTTGTTTGAAAAAACCTTGGGATGAAGGAGAACTCATCGCTATGATCTCCAATGCTATGAGGACCTAATTTTTTTTGGGAAGGTAAATCATAAAGATTGTCTCTCCTGGAACGGAAGATAGTTCAATCCTTCCTCCATGTCGTTTTATAATTTTGTTCACAATATCCAGTCCAAGCCCACTCCCTTCGCCAGGAGGTTTTGTGGTAAAAAATGGTTCAAAAATTTTTGATTCTATTTCTTTTGGAATCCCCACTCCCGAATCTTTAAAGGAAACAAGAATTTCTTCCTGATTGTCTTTTACTGAAATTTCCAATTCCCCAACAAACGACATAGCTTGCAGTGCGTTATAAATTAAATTGGTCCAAACATGTAACAAATCTTCCGGATAACAATCAATAGGTTCTACAGGATCAAAGTTTTTGATTAAACTGATTCCACGTTTCAATTGGCTTTGGTAAATGGTAAGAACCGTTTCAATGGTTTCAGGAATGGAGGCTCTATTTTTTTTACCATTGGCATCAAAACGTGAAAAGTTTTTGAGAGCGTACATGATTTTTGAAATTCGATCCACAGCCAATTGGATGGAACGAGTGTTTCTTTGAAATTGGATCTCCAAAGACAAATAGTCTAAAAATACTTTTATATAATGAGAATGGAATAAAGGTAAATAACTAGGATCAATCTCTCCGATTCCTAAATCCACCCAGATATCAGAAAGTTCTTCTGCCAAAGCCGGTAAAAATCCATTGGCAAGAAACACTTCTTTATTTCTTTTTTTACGAAGACGTTCCTCTTTCCCTGTATAAAACTCTATGGGTTGGTCTAAGTTGCCAAGAATCGTTTTTAGAATTTTCTGTTCCAAAACAGGAACTGATAAAATGGCTTCCCGAAATAGTTGGGAGGCAAGCCCATACCGTTTTTGCCAATCCAACATATTTTGATTGGATGCTTTCACGGCACCAATGGGATTATTGATTTCGTGCGCAATACCTGCAATTAACTGACCTAAGGCAGCAAGTTTTTCAGATTGGATCAATTGTTCTTGGGTTCGTTTTAAATTTTCAAACGCCATTTCCAATTCTAATTTTTGTTTTTCAATGAGTTTGTTTTTATCCCTGATTTCTGAATTGATCAAACGCAACTCTTCCACTTCTTTCAACGGGCTTAGATCAAAAATACTATAGGCAATCGAATTTGTTTCTTTATAAAGAAATCGTTTGATAGAAACTAAAGCTGGGAAAAAATCCCCATTTTTTTTTCTACAAACAATTTCAATAGAACCAGTTTGATTGGCTCCAATTTTTTCTCGAATTTTACGAAGGGAGGAACCAGATAAAAGATTTCTGATTTTAAGTTTTGGTGTGTCCTCAAATTCGTAACCGAATAACTTTTGAAATGCAAAATTTGAATCTTTTGCTGTTAATCCACTTTCATCAAAAATCAGAAAAGCTTCTGTAGAAAACTGATAAAATGCTTCAAACCTTTCATCAGATTTCCTTAAGGCTTCTTCACTTAATTTAACGTCAGTGATATCAAGAATGGTTCCCCTTAGATTTAAGGGTTTACCATCTTTGGATCTCGTGAGTTTCCCGATGGCTTCAACCCAATGTAATTTTCCATCCGTGTGATTGATCCGGTTCCGAAGTCGGTAAGCAGAACGATTTTCATCCTCAAGAAGGAGAGTTGTTTCTTTCCCTAAAAACTCCAAATCTTCTTTGTATGTAAGCTCGAAAAATTTTTCAACAGTGACTTCAAAGTTTTCACCAGGAAATCCATAAATACTGTAAGTTTGTGGGGACCAATAGATTTTCCTTGTTTCCATGTCCCAGCTCCAGATTCCCATTTTTGCGGCATCAAGAGCCATCATCAATTGTGATTCCGATTCTTTTAGTGCAAAATTTGCTTCTTGTTGTTTTGTTCGGTCGATCATAGCACCAAACATTCTATAGGCGACTCCACTATCGTTATATATAAAAATTCCATTATCTTCTATGTAAACATAACGGCCTGATTTTGTTTGGTAACGATATTCGGCAGAAAATTTTTGACGAGACGCAGAAGATTCCCGAAACAACTTCAATGTATTTTCTCTGTCCTCTGGATGGATCGAAGCAAACCACTCAGTAAAACCAACTTTTTGGAATTCCTCCTCCGTATAACCTGTGATTTCTTGGATGGCACCACCCCAAAGGTTCACACCGGTTTGGATGTCCATATCATAAACTAAACTTAAGGAAAGTTCGGTGATCTTACGATATTTAGATTCATTGTATTCTAAGGTTTTTTGTTTTAAAACATTTTCAGAAATATCTGTGATGAGAAAAACAAGAAAAGATAATTCCCCCTGTTTATTAAAAACGGGGGATCCGTTAATCGATAAATATTTTTTATTTCCCGAAGAATCTTCGATAGCATGACGAATGTCTGTTACCGGTTTTTTGGTTTTTAAAACAATATCAAATGGTTGGTCTTCGTCTCGCCAAGGACTTCCATCCAGAGAAGTATTTTTCCATTCGGGCGCATTATAAGTGCGGGAAAGGATATCATTCAGTTTGACCCCAAGGACAGTCTCGGAAGCAGGGTTTGCATATTGAACCTGTCCCAAAGGATTGAGAACCATCATGGCAGTGGAACTGACATTCATGATGGTTGTCAAAAGTTCTGCTTCGACAAAAGTTTCTTCGACGGAGAGACCTCTCAGTGATTTCTCGTCCTTACCTTCGTCTTTTGAAAATTGAGAATCCACGATTCTGTAGACTTATTTTTTCAAAGAATCCAATTTTGAGGCTTCAATTTTTTGATACGCCGGTAAGATGAAAAATAGAAATCGATCCAATATTTGGATGAAACGAAATAGAAAAGATGGATACACTTCTTTCGCATCGGACAAAATTCCATTCACAACTTTTTTAGCGACTGTTTCTGGTGATTGGCTTGGGAACGGAACTGGAACTTTATTTCCTGCTGCATCAAAGAATTTGGTTCTTGTTGCAATGGGATAAACCACCATCACTCGATTTCCGGGTTTTAATTCATAGCGATAGGCATCGATAAAAGAACGAACTGCCGCTTTTGTCGAAGAATACTGAGCATAACCAGGCAATGCCAAATGACTCATTGCGGATGCCGTCACAATGAATAAAAACGGATCCTTTCTCGTATGGTTGAGGGCAATCAGGGTGTACAAAGGAGAAAAAACATTCGTACGGTAAATACGATCAATTTTATCCCAATCAGCATCAGGAATCACTTCGTAATAAGCAAAACCAGCGTTGGCATAAAATATATCGATTCCACCCAATTTTTTATCCGCATCTTTCAATAATTTGTCCAAGTTTTCTTTTTTCGATACGTCGCATTTGTAAGGAATCACATTGGGATGGACGAGAATGTTTTGTTCATTCAAATCACAGGCGAGGATCTTTACACCTTCATGCTTTAATGCTTGTAATACGGTTTCTTTTCCGATTCCGGATCCTGCACCGGTAATCACAATTTTTCTGTTTATTAGTTCCATATGGTAGAAACCTAAACTAGAGAGATTCAGAATAAAGTTCTTTTTAATAAGACATCTAACTTTTTTAGAACATTTCTATAAAAAATCTTTACTAAGTATTTTTTATCTCTAGATTTTGTTTTCCTCGAGGGATCTGAATGAGTAGCTTTTTTGATCGTATTTTCAAATTTTTCTATAAATACATTTCCTATAGTTTTGCCATTGTATTTTTTTCATTACTCGGTGCCTTTTTTGGGGCATTTTATGCTTACTTCTTTGGTTCGGCATTAATCCCCGACTTTACCGCAGCCAACCATCCCGAAGTGGTTTTTGTTTTTGTGATCACAACTTTATTTGCTGCAGTAGGCCATAGTGTTGAGTTTGGAATTTTGTCACCAATTGGTTATAAGGGATTTAGATCCGATACCAAAAAATTAAACATAACACTCCGACCCAATGAAACCATCCGCCACAAGGATATCCTCGAACTAGAAAACATTTTAAAATCCATTATTGATTTTCCCAAAGAAAATATGTTTGCTGCAGTTCGTTATGCCTGTTTTGTATTTATCTCCGTAACGATCACTTATATCATATACAAATATCCGTTCTACGAACTATCTCTAATCTTTATCGGTTGGCTTGCGGCTGTTTTTGTGTATGGAGGATTTTCCTATATCATCTCCGATTATTTCACCGGAGCAAAACGCGTGGAAATCAAAAAGATCTTAGCCTATAGAGATGTGACCATTCATAAAAATTATGGAATCATGAGCCTAAAGGGTAAATTTATCTTTTTACTCATCCTCATATTACTTTCTTTAAGTGTACTCGCTGTTTTTATCTCTTTTGAAAATGCTAGTCTCGTCAAGATTTCGGCTTTTATTACGATGACTTTTTTTGAAGCGGTCATTTTGATTTTTATGTTTTTCCAATCCATCAACTTAACCTTAGAACAAATCAATGAATCCGCAAATAGTTTGGCAAGTGGGGGGCGGGGTTCTCTTCCCATACTTTCGATCGACAAAGAATTCATTCAATTCGCAGAAAATTTCGAAAAAGCAACTAGAGAAGTAGGAAGGATTAGAGAAAACTTACAAGAATTAGTTGAAGCAAAAACTTCTGAACTCAGAAATAGTTTGGAAACAGTTGAATATTTAAAAAAACAACAGGATGGAGATTATTTCCTTACCTCACTTCTCATCAAACCACTCAGTTTAAACAAAACACTTGGATCCAACGTAAAAACAGACTTTTTTATCAAACAAAAGAAAACCTTTACCTTTCACGGAAGAGAAAATGAAATTGGAGGGGACATTTGTATCACTAGAACTCTGTCACTTCGGGGAAAGGATTATACTTTTTTTCTGAATGCCGATGCCATGGGAAAATCTTTACAAGGGGCAGGAGGAGTTCTTGTTCTGGGTGCTGCCGTCCAATCCATCTTAGAACGTTCCATCGCCGTCCAGTCTGTCAAAGTCCTGTATGCAGAAAGATGGATCAAAAATGCCTACCAAGAACTCCATCATATATTCGAAAGCTTCGACTGTTCTATGTTAGTTTCCATGGTTATGGGACTAATTGATGATGAAACTGGACTCGTTTATTATTTAAATGCAGAACACCCTTGGTCTGTTTTATTTCGAAACGATGCGGCAGAATTCATTAAAAATAATTCGGAACTTAGAAAATTAGGAACCCCTGTCAAAGAAAACTCATTAGAGATATCCACCTTACAGTTGCAACCTGGCGATGTTTTGATTTTAGGTTCAGACGGCCGAGATGATATTGAGTTTGTAAGCGAGGAAGACTTACGAAAAATCAATCATGACGAAGAATTATTTTTGCACCATGTAGAAAAAGGGAAAGGTGATCTAAAATCCATTTACCAATCCATTTTAGAAACGGGAGAACTCACAGATGATCTTAGTTTGATGCGAATCTCTTTTAAAGAAAACCTCACCCTACCCGCACGTTCCATAAGAAAAGAATCCTATGAGCTCATGCGAAAGGCCAGAACCAATATCAAAGACAACCAATTGGAAAAAGCAAAATCCAATTTGATCGATGCCAATAAAATTAATCCCGAAAACCAAGAAATCCAAAGGGCTCTCATCCGTCTTCTCGTACGAATGAAAGACTATTCCCTTGCTTCCGAAAAATTGAATGCCTATATAGAAGAATTTCCAGGGGACACAGACCTTATTTATTTGGCTTCCTTCACTTACAAACAAACTAAGGAATATGGAAAGGCCATTGATATGGGAGAAAGGATCCGGCTTCGTAACCCAGGTCACCTATCCAATCTGTTACGACTTGTACAACTCTATCTTTTAGTGGGCAATTTGCCTAAGGCAGAGAAAACTTTGGGACTCACTTCCTTTCTTACTGCCGATTCCAAACGAATCGAAAGTTTTAAATTACAAATTGAAGATTATAAAAAGAAAGTTCTTGATTAAATCCCTAAGAAATCAGAGGAAGGATCATCTCCTTCGCGTAGATTTTCATGTTATCAAGAACCAAAAGAACAATCTGTACTTTTCTGGTTCCTTTTCTCTCTTTTTTTTGCCAAAAATCAAATTTCAACAACCTCTGTGATCCCAAGTCAGATGATTACCTCGAAAGTTTGTTCCTAAGGTATGTTAACTTCGATGAGACAGCTCATTGTGGAGTTGCTTTGAAAGTAGAACCGCCCACATTTTTAATTTGTCCCCCACTCATCCCTAGAGTGAACGGAACTTTCTTTACGGAAGGATTTGTCTCTGATGGAAATCGTTTGAGTTTTTCTGCAACACCCCCACTTCCAGAAGGAATTTCTTTTTCTCCTTTCTCCAATTCTCTCCAAGGAAGTTATTCCGGCTGGAAAGCAAATCGAGAATCCTATACCATTACCGCCAGTAACCCGAAAGGGAGTGCCAGTTGTACTTACCAACCAGCGTGGATGGGTAAACTACCCTTAAAAACCAATCTCACAACTTGTTACGATGCGGCCAACAACCCAGCCATCTGCTCAAGTGTATCCGGCCAAGATGGCAACCTTCAAAAAGGGATTTCTCAAAGTTTTATCGGCCCAACTCTTGTCGCAGGTGTAGAAATCACAACCGATCTCAATACGGGCTTAGTATGGACCAGTTGCCAAAGGGGAAAAAATTCCATTGGCTGTACACCAACCGGGCTAACAGACTTTCAATTTATGGCCGCTCGAACTGAATGCGCCAGTCTCAATGCAGGATCTGGATTTGCCGGTCGCACTGACTGGCGGGTTCCGGAAATCGATGAGTACGTAAGTACCTTTGATTATTCACTAGCAAATCCTTCCATCAACCAAACCTATTTTCCAGCAACCGATAGTTATAATTATAAAACAAATACAGAAATTACCCCAGGAACTGCTGCATTCTATCCCACTTTTATTGAATCTAGTATTGGAACTGGAAGTTTTTCTGACAATCACCGTTTGCGTTGTGTTTCCAACGGGACTCCTCCCAAGAACAAACGACTCCAAAACAATAACGATGGAACCATTCTTGACCTAGATACTTCTCTCGTTTGGCAAAGATGTACCGCTGGCCTAACGAACCTTACCACTTGCACTGGCGGAGCAGAACTCACCACCAATTGGTCTGGGGCCATCAGCTATTGTCAAAGTTTAAACCTGGCAGGAAGAACCTGGAGACTTCCTAATGCCAATGAACTAAGAAGTTTACTCGATTTCTATCTTACTTATGGGAATCCTGGAGTTGACCCTATTTACTTTCCGAATACTAATGTTTCCCTCGGCCCCCCTAGTGTTCATTACTGGACATCAACGACTCGGCTAGCAGATCCTTCAGAAGCTTTTATCGTTTTTTTTGGTTATTCCAGTGGTGGTCCCATTGCAAAATCAAACAATGCGGACAATCGTATCCGTTGTGTTTCCGATTTTTAAGGTTTGGCGTAAAAACAAATCGAAAGAAAACTAGGACTCTCTACTCTATATGTTAAAGACATTTCCTTTTCTCCTTCTATTTTTTCTTTTTCATTGCACCACCATTGGATTTCATCAAAAAGATACCCGAGAAAAAATTTCCTTCGGCCAAGAATCCAAATTCAGAGCTTGCCTACTCTCGGAACCAGATATCACGAAAGAAGAAATTGCTGATTTATTTACCGCTTGGAACGAAGAATTGTCTTTGTACCAACTTAAAGCGGAACCTACCCATTTAGGTGTTATGGATAGGCCTGGATTTTGGGGAGCTGATATCTTGGGATACCTAATGTCAACTCCCCTAACAAAAGATTGTGACAGACTTGTATATTTAAAAGGAAGAACTTGGGGAGATATGGCTTTTGAAGTTTTGACTCTCGGAATCTTTGCAGGTGTGGGTATCAAATTAGAAATCCAAGGGGCTGTGGAAGGCCAGTCCAATACAAGAGGTTATATCAAAGCAAAATACCAATCCACCATCCAACTTCTATTTACGAGCCCCAAATCCACCCTCATCCACGAAGGTTACCATCTACTAGGTTGTGGCCACCAACTCTTTATGAAAGAATGTTATGAAAAAATCAGGGACGTGAAACTCCTGCTTAATGACCCAGAAAGAGATCCGAGCTTTTTTCCAAACCTGACGACTTCAGGAAAAAAAATTCTAAACCGAACCCAGGTTTTAACCTATTCTAACAAAGATTAGGACCTCTACCAAAGACCACTGAACAAACGTTCAAACCTGTCCAATCCGTACAATCTGAACACCGTTCGAATCGTACGCACCAAGGAAATCCCTAAACAAAGCAGCTGTTAAAACTTATTTTTTAACCTCGCATAACAAATTAGTTCGACAGTCTTTTGGCCCAATCAGAGGGTAGCGCATATTAAAAATACTGGGTAACAAGAAAGTGAAAAAAATTATAAACCTTCTAATCGTGAGCCAACTCATGATCTCTTGTATCGCTCTTTTGGATTTTTCCAAAGAAGCTGATAAAAAACTAGAAACATTAGGACTTGTTGTTGGTTCAGCAACGAGCGTGGGGAGTGCCACTGCAGGACCCGCAGGAACATTGATCAAATCATCAGATGGAAATTTTGAAGTTTTGATTCCTCCAGGAGCAATGGACGAGGAAAAAACTTTTTCCATCAAAAAATACACTGTTACTCCAACCAGTTTGCCCAATGGATTCATTCCCACAACCGATGCGTATGAAGTGACTCCTTCCTACCGATTTAAAAAAGATGTTGTGATCTCACTTACACAAGACGTTGAAAAAATTGAAGCTCTCAACCTAGTAAAAAACAAATCACAAGGTTTTATTTATTCCACAACTGCTGATGCTAGCAACGCAGGGAGAGTGAGTGGAGGCTGGGATGGAACTCTAACATCCGCGAGTACCGACAAAATCCAATTCCAATCTAGAACATTTTCTGTCTTTGGAGGAGGAACTCCGCCACCAGGAAATAATGCCCCCAATATCGTAGGAGCCTTTTACGATTTTAAACCTGGATCCTCGTATTTACCTTTCCGTGTGCGAGCACAAGTGATCGAACCTGATGGAGATACGATGTCAGTATATCTCATCACAGGACCATCTGGACAAGGCACTGTCGCTATCCGAATGACCCCAGAACCGGGCAATTGGTTTTCCGCACTCATCCCTTATGAAGCAATGGTCCAAGCAGGAATTCAAATCCAAGTTTTAGCTGTAGATGTGTATGGAAATAACACGACTAGGCCAACCTCAAATATATTTATCTATCCTGCAAGTTCTGGAGACCCTACCTTCGTCAGCAATTACGATACCGATAGAGATAACGACGGTTACTTGGATGCTTGGGAGATTGACAATGGATTCAATCCAAACAGTGCGTCTTCTCCGAATGCAGCCTCTTTTCCTGATACGGATTTAGATGGAATTCCAAATGTTGCCGACCATACACCAAACGGTGAATTCAATCCATTGATTGATTCCCTGACTGTCATTCCTAACCAAGCAAGGATGTATCTAGATGAAAAAATTACATTCTCTATTTTAGCATCTTATCTTGGCTCCCCAAGGTATGTAAGATCGACCTTTGTCACAACGGGGAACGGACTCAGTGGAACACCAGTCGGTGAATTTTCTTCCTCTGTATTCCAAGCCATTGCCCCTGGGATCGCAGGAGTTCAAGTAACCGTTGGTTCTTTCCAAGCAACCTCCACGGTGACTGTCATTGACACAGTTCCACCTAACAATATTACAACTCTGACGGCAACGGCAATGTCAACAACGAGAGTTCGTTTGCGATGGCAAGCTCCAGGGAACGATGGTTCATTTGGAAAAGTGAGTGCTTACGAAATTCGTCGAGCCACTACCAATATCGACACGGACGCAAAATGTTCTGCAGCAAGTACAATCTTCCATACCTTAACTCCAAAGAACGCAGGTTCGGTGGAAATATGGGATGCAAACGGCCATGCACCACACACTACCTACTTTTATTGTATTCGTGCCTATGATCATAATGGAAATCGCAATGAATGGGCTTCCTCTAACGTATCTGCCACTACCTATGCTGTGAGCGACACGGTGAGACCAGCCGATGTAACCACTCTCACCGCAACGGCAATGACAAATGAAACCATCCAACTCGCATGGACAGCCGTTGGTGATGATGGAAACACCGGAAATGCATCTTCTTACGAAATTAGAAGATCAGCAAGTGTGATCAATACGGACGCAGATTGTGACAATAGCCACGAAGTGACAAACTCCATTAGTGGGGTCACAGTAGGAACCAATGTCAACTTTCTAGTAACACAACTCAGTGCCGATACAAAATACTACTTTTGTGTGAGAGGCTATGATGAAGTTGGAAACAAAGGTCGATGGAATGGGGTTGTTTCTGCAACGACAATGCTCGGTAACTTACCACCGATTGTTAATGCAGGCCCAGACCAATTGAATGCAATGGCAACAACACCAGTCCTACTCAATGGTTCGCAATCCTATGACCCGGACTCCGGTGTTTGTTCCGCAAACCCTGCAAGTTATATTTATCATTGGACCTTCATCTCGAAACCACCGACTTCTAATTTAACCAATGCACAAATTACGAATGGAAACCAATTGAATGCTTCCTTTATTCCAGATGTAGCAGGAATGTATACACTTGAATTGAGTTTCACTGACTCCAGTTCCACTTGTTATGGTGGACCTAGAATGGGGACAGACTTTGTTCAAATTATGGTATATGAAGCTGATCTCATAGCTCCGGCCCAAGTCAGTTCCTTTCTTGGTACAGGAATTTCACAAGACCAGATCCAATTGACTTGGTTGAATGTTGGGGATGATGGAATGACAGGAAATATCAACCATTATGAAATTGGTATTTCCATAAGCCCAATCACAAATGATGCAGAATGCCAAAATGCACCTTGGAAACATTCACCTAACATTAGCAACTTTGTTCCCAATGCACAAGTGGCAACTGTCGTTGGTGGTCTATTTCAAAACACAACCTACAATGTTTGTATCGTTGGGTTGGATGAAGTGGGAAACCGTGGACAAGCGAATGTCGGACTCACAGTGACAACCCTTGCAGGAACCTCTGGATGGGGAGCTTGGACGGCATGGAGTGATTGTAGTGCAAATTGTGGTCTTGGCACACGATCAAGATCTCGAATTTGCCTCGATCCAGTAGCGGGATGCGGCGGCACCGGTGTAGAAACCATTTCCTGCCAAGTAAGAGGTTGCTATGTAAATCGTGGCTTTTACGACGTTGCGGCGAATGGAATCAGTGCTTACGTAAGTTGTCCAGCTGGCTATACTCGGGGCCCGAATATGACCACATATCATAATCCCGGATATCATACTGTACGTGTTTGGGGAGATTATTGGGGAGAAGGTTGGGCTTGCGGAGCTATCTATCGAGGAACTTTCCTTAACCAGAATCCAACATATTACGAAGTTATCAATGGCCCGAATACTGCGGCCTTTTATTTTTCTCACGCAAATCCACCACCGCCACCAAATTATTGTGTGACAACCGAATTGACTCACAATCGACAAGTCGGAATCTATTGCTCGGAAGATCCGCATTAATTCCTAAGACTCGGCTGTTCACTCTAAAAGAGAACGGCGGCCGGGTTCTGATTGATCGATTAGAACAATTGCCATAAGTGAAAATTCACTTATGGCCTGCTTCTTGCTAACAAGCGAAAGATCCCAGTTCTTTCAAATCATGCCAACCGCCGAAAAAATCGGAACGGGGAACCCAAATTTTCACTTACTTTAACAATGATTAATTTCTGAACATAGGGTCCAAAGTTCAAACCTGTCCAATCCTAAAGATTTTCGCTACGGATTCTACCGTATCAAGAAATATCTTTCTCGCTTGATTCTGCTGTCCTGTTTTCCATAACATCCAAATTTAAACCTTTATGAACCGTTTCTTTGTTTCATGTTTCTTTTTCTCTTTATTAGTTTCCTGCGCCAGCCCCAAAGCTGACAATCCTTGCGACCTAGAGGACTCTATTTTTCTACCCAACATTTTTTACAGGCTCATTACAAAGGATAAAAGTAACCAGTGTGGTTACAATCTGTCCATAAAGTTACCCGCCTGCGACCTTTCCTACGAAGAAACTCATTTAGCCGAGAATTGGCCCCAGGTCAAAGCAGAGATGGAATCACAGTTTGCACTAGGATCCGATGGAACGGAAGATTTATTTCAATATAGATCGGAAACCATCGGTTCCATAACGGGAAATAGCTCCACCGCTTTCCAAGGGGCTCTCAATGCGCCGAATGGAGAGATCTATTTTCTACCGTATGCATCTGAGATGTTTTTATCCATTAACCCAGTAACCAAAGCTTATACGAATGTTGGTTCGAAAAGTAGTTATGTTGAGTTTATCGGTGGTTCACTTGGACCTTCGGGGAAAATATATTTATCACCACATCAATTGAATGATTTCCAATCGATAGACACTACAAATAACAACGCAAAGGCGACTATGGGTAACCCAAGTATGTCGGCAACAGCTTATAACGGAGCAATGTATGCTCCCAATGGAAAAATTTACTTTGTTCCAAGTTCGGAAACCATCATTCGTTATTATGATACAAACAAAGCTTCCATTGGATCCGTAACAACCCCAACCGGAAGTGGTTACTCTTCGGCGGTTCTAACCCCTCAAGGAAAGATATATTTCATTCCGTTTCTAGCGACAAGTATGGCCATTCTGGATACAAAAGATGATTCGGTCTCCTTCCACCCTTATGTATTTCCCGGTAGTGGTGCTTATATTGCCGGTGTCCTCACTCCGAATGGACGAATTTATTTCATTCCATACAATGCACATCCTGTGATTTATTTAAACCCGACCACGAATCAAATTGACATAGCAGCTTACCTTCCGGCTCCAACAACAAATATGTTCAATGGTGCTGTTCTTGCTCCCAACGGAAAAATCTATCCCGTTCCGAGTGATAATGCTACAGATTTTATATCGATTGATACCAAAGACAATACCATCACAACTCTCTTTCCTAAAACTACTGCAGGAGATTCCTATCGGGGTGGTGCCTTAGGTCCAGATGGCAATATCTACCTAGCTCCGCATGGAGCCAATCGATTCGATCTCATCCAAACGAAATCGAAAGGAAGGTTCTGCAATTCCCTCAGACTTTCTCCCTATTGGAATAAACTTTAGCCGAAAAGAATGACATAATTTTTAGATTTGCTTCGTCAGATGGATGGTAAGGGTAGTTTACCTTGCAAAAGTTTGAACCCTTATGTTTTCTTCTAAAAATTCACTCCCGACTACCTTCGTTCTGTTTGCGAATGGCCTACCTCATTCTGTATTAGTTTTTGAATCTCCCAGTTCTGAACTTTCCTTAGAGAGTAATCTTATCTATGCAAACCCGATGGCTAGATCGATTTTTGATCAAAAAATAAATCAGAAAAATACCCAGTCGCTCCTAGATTTATTTCCAACGTTTCAATCAGATGGATTTTTTTCTGAGATCGTCCACTCCCTGGAAGGAGGAAAACCATCCCGAATTCTCATCAATCACTCGGAACTTTTTCCCAAAGATAAAAGTATCAAAAAAATCTATTCCCTCCGAACATCAATTCTCACATCCAATCAGTTTTCTTTTCTCTTAGAAGACATCACAGAAACTGTAGAAGCGATGGAGAACACGGATAAGATGTTACATTTTACAGGGATTCAAAACAGTCGTTTGCAGAATTTTGCTTATATCATCTCACACAATGTCAGACAACATTCTGCCAACTTTAAATCTCTGATTGGTTTGTTAGAAGAAAATCCTACAGATGAAGAAAAAAAAAGTATCATGGAAATGTTACACACATCTGCGGACAAACTGAACGAAACAATCATTCACTTAAACGATATTGTTTCCATAGGACAGATGTTAAACAAACCAGTGGAAGTTTGTGATTTAGAAAAAGAAATTCAAAAAACTTTGAACATACTCAAAGGATCGATTGAATCTAGAAACATCCAAATCATCATTGACTTAGAAAAGAACTTAAAATTAAAAATCATTCCCGTATACCTAGAAAGTATCCTCCTCAACCTAATCTCGAATGCAGTGAAGTATGTACGTTTGAAAACTGGTGCCTCTCTTAAAATCACTGCCAAAAAAACAGAAAACCAAGTGGTTCTATCTTTTGAGGACAATGGACTTGGAATCAATTTAGAAAAACACGGTGCCAAAATCTTTGGAATGTTTAAAACCTTTCACAAAAACGAAGACGCAAGGGGGATCGGACTTTTTATTACAAAATCCCAGGTGGAAGTTCTCGGTGGAACAATTACTGTCGAAAGTTTGGAAGGAAAAGGTTCCACTTTCACAGTGTTACTCCCTGACATTCCAGAGGATTCACTCTACATCTAGTTGCCTTTGTTCTGTTTCTATACAATAAAGAATGGTTCCATCCCCTGAGTTTGGCTGGTAACTTCTTCTCATTCGGTCTTGACAATCTCCCCTGTCCGACGAGCCTTACCCTAGTGATCCGTCGGCGTGCCCAACGGACGTACCAATGACATAAGGAAATCCATGAAAGTCCACGAATACCAGGCCAAAGAAATCCTACGTAGACACAATGCCAACGTTCCGTTCGGAAAGGTCATCGACACAGTCGGTGATTTCGAAAAGGCATATAACGAAGTTGTCCAAAAATCACCAGTAGTTGTGGTGAAAGCCCAAATCCACGCAGGTGGACGAGGAAAAGGTGGCGGGGTTAAAGTCGCCAAAACCAAAGAGGACGCAAAAGCAGCTGCAGAGAGAATTCTCGGAATGCAACTCATCACCCCTCAAACAGGCGAAGAAGGAAAAAAAGTTCTCAAAATTTATTTGGAACAAGGTCTTGAAATCGCAAAGGAATACTACCTCTCCATCCTACTCGACAGAGCATTCCGCAAAACCATCATTATGGCTTCTACCGAAGGTGGAATGGAAATCGAAGAAGTTGCAGAAACTCACCCAGAAAAAATCATCAAAATCCAAATTGATCCAGGTATCGGAGTCCAAGGTTCTCAAGTGCGTGAACTCGCATTTGCTTTAGGAATCCCGGCCGAAGCACAAAAGTCTTTTACAGCTCTTGTGAACGCAGTGTACAATGCTTACATCAAAGAAGATGCGGCACTACTTGAAATCAACCCCCTCATCCTCACAAAACAAAACGAAATCATTGCAGGTGACTGCAAGATGGATTTGGATGAAAACGCTCTTTACCGCCATCCAGAAAACGAAGCTCTTCGTGATATTTCTGAAGAAGATCCGTATGAAGTAAAAGCAAAAGAATACAACCTCAACTACGTTAAGTTAGATGGAAACATCGGTTGTATGGTAAATGGTGCCGGTCTTGCGATGGCAACTATGGACATCGTTAAGTTAGCTGGTGCAGAACCTGCAAACTTTTTGGACGTCGGAGGTGGAGCAAACCCTACTACAGTAGAAAACGGTTTTAGACTCATCCTCTCTGATCCAAACGTAAAAGGTATCTTTGTAAACGTATTCGGTGGAATCGTTCGTTGTGACCGAGTGGCTCTTGGAATTATCGAAGCTACGAAAAAGGTAAACGTATCAGTTCCAGTAGTGGTTCGATTGAAAGGAACCAACGCGGAAGAAGGAAAAAAAATCCTGAACGAATCCGGTATGAACATTGTGGGAGTGGAAGGACTCCGTGACGCGGCAGACAAAATCGTCTCCCTAATCAAAAAATAGGAACTATAAAACATGACTGTATTAGTTGACGCAAACACAAGAGTAGTCGTTCAAGGGATCACCGGTAAGGAAGGATCCTTTCATGCGACTCAAATGTTAGAATATGGTACAAAAGTGGTTGCTGGTGTGACCCCAGGTAAAGGTGGACAAATCTGGACATCTGAATTTGGAAAAACTGCTCCTGTTCGTAACACCATTAAAGATGCAATGACCCAAGATGGTGCAAACGCAGCAATTATCTTTGTTCCACCTCCATTCGCTGCTGATGCGATTCTGGAAGGAATCTTTGCAGAAATCCCACTCGTGGTTTGTATCACAGAGGGAATCCCTACTCACGATATGCTAAAAGTATATAGCGTACTTCGTAATTCCAAAACCAAACTGGTAGGACCGAACTGCCCTGGAGTCATCAACCCATTACACAAAGTAAAAATGGGAATTATGCCAGGTTTCATCCACACTCCAGGTAAAATCGGGATTGTTTCTCGTTCTGGAACTTTGACTTACGAATCTGTAGCTTCCTTAACAGCGGCAGGCCTTGGTCAGTCCACTTGTATCGGAATCGGGGGAGACCCAGTTCCAGGGATGAACCACGTCGAAGCGGTTCGCCTCTTAAACGAAGATCCGGACACAGAAGGAATCGTAATGATTGGTGAGATTGGTGGAACTTCAGAAGAAGAAGCCGCGGCTTACATCAAAGCTCATGTCAAAAAACCAGTAGTTGGTTTCATTGCAGGACAAACAGCTCCTCCAGGAAAACGTATGGGCCATGCCGGTGCGATCATTTCCGGTGGAATGGGAACTGCCACTTCTAAAATTGCGGCAATGCAAGACGCTGGTGTCAGCATTTGTGCGCATATTGGTGAAGTTGGTGATAAAATGAAAGCTGCCCTTAAAAAATAAGGGTAGGCTTTAAAAAAAAACAGCTATTCAAGGGGAATGAGGAGTCTGAATTAAGAGTATGGAACAACGTTCATGGGTTTCAAGTACATTGATTCTCCTCGTTTCCGTAGGCCTACTGGCTGCGGAATCTGGAGATAAGGGATTTACACTTAGCTTACAAGATGCAGTCAAGTATGCCATAGAAAACAACCGCGAGGTCATGCAGGCTCGGTTAGAATTGGCAAAAGCTGACTCCAACCTTATGAAGTTTGAGGGAAAGTATTCTTGGCGTGCCCTTTCTAAAGCGGAATTGGATGAAAAAAAATTCCCTTTCAACCAAAACAACATCTTTACGGGAACAAAAACCCAAACCACCACTTATAGTGCTGGACTCGAAAAACTATTCACAACGGGAACTTACTTCAAATTAGAAGCAAAGTCACAACGTTTTGACTCGAACGCTTTTGAAGATCCAAACAAAACTCCTGCGGGATTTACCGCTCTTGGCCTTCCGCCTTTATATACAGATACCCTTTCCGTTACGATTGCACAGGATTTACTAAAAAATGCTTTTGGTGCCAACGAAAGGAATATGGAAAAAATCCTAGAAAACCAAACAGAGATCATGCGAGAGCAAATGGAAGACCAAGTTGCAAACAAAGTGGTCGCCACTCTTGTTGATTATTGGAACTATTCTGTAAAAGAATCTGGATACCAAACCTTCGAACAACTTTTAAAAAATACAAAGAATGTTCGCGACCTAACCATTCGCAAACAAGGACTCGGACTTTCTGAAAGTTTCGAAGTCAACCAGTGGAATGCCCTTCTCTCTCAAGTAGAAGGTCAGATGGCTCAGGCCGTTGCGGAAAAAGAAGAGGCACGAAGAAAACTCATTCGTTCTTTGAACCTTCCCGAAGATACTGTTTTCCAAAAAACAACTCCTCTTTCGGAAACACTTCCATCCAGATTGGATTACCAATCAGATATCGACTATGCTTACAAACATAGAGCCGATTTCAAAGCCCTTGTTCGCAAAAAAGAAAATGCTGAACTTTCCATGAAAACTGCCAAAAACGAAGCTCTTCCTTCTTTGAAAGCTGCAGGAACTTATGGATACCAAGCACAAAATACCATCAGTCCTCAAAACAATTATACTGACAAAGGTGCGGGAGTTTTTTCTTACCAATACCCTGTGATGCAAGGATCTTTAGACCTAAGTTACCCCATTATGGACAAAGGTGTGAAGGCTGGAATTCGTGATGCAGAAATCCAAAAACGCCAAGTTTCTTTGGAAGAAGCAGACCTGACAAAGGCAGTTTCTGATGATGTCAAAACAAGAATCGATATTTTAAAAGCATCTTTCCAAGTGATGGAAAATGCAAAACGCACAGAAGAAGAATCTAAAAAATATTATAACGGTGTTTTACGTTCCTTCCAACAAGGAAGATTCAATGCACTGGCAGTCAAAAATGCTTTAGACACTCATGTGCAAGACCAATTGTCACTGGTTCGTGCGAAAGTAGATTACAACATCAATTTACACAGATATTATGTTTCTAAGAATGCTTTATTTGAAGAATACGGAGTGGAAAGATCCAAACTCCTGCCTGAAAATCTTTAATCTAAAAACGGGAGAATCTTTTTGATCCGCTCCCGTGTATTTCTCGCATTTGGTCTTCTTTTTTCACTCATTGTCATCATAACCTATGCTTTTGTTGACTTTCGTGAGAGGGAAGACAAGGCCTATGACCTCTACCAATCAGAAGCGTACCTCAAAGTTCTAAAACTCTACTCCGATACCGAAATTCCTTCCAGTGAATTAGAACTTACCATTCTATCCCAAACCATTTCCCAGTTAGAAAAAAAACTAAACGAAAAAGGTTCACCCAAAGATCTTATTTCTTTTTTCAAAAAACGTTCCTTAACCAAACTCATCGAATGGGAAACAACTAGAGGAACCTATTACCATATTGAAGACCCATATCTTTCACATTTGAAAAAACATGGAGATGGATACAAAAGGGCTCTCATCACTAAAATTGGAAGTTTATCCAAACCAATTCCGAAACGTGAAGTCACTCACCTTCTCCTCCTACTCATCCTAGAAGACCCTCGCGGGATGGAGGAAAGTTTTAGTCGTTCTCTAGCAAACCTACTCAGTTTTCCTTTTGAACCAATTGGAGAAATTGAATCCGAATTTTTACTCCAGAGTTTACATTTTTTGGCAAACACACAAAACACAGTTTTATTCCACCAAACAGCTGTCGTTCGAGGAAAAAATGTAAATCTTCGAAGTGGCCCGGGACGTGAAAATGCTGAAGTTGGAAAAATCAGCGAACCTGAATTAACTTTTTGTTTAGAAGAAGACTCCGGTTCCGAAACCATTGCAGGGAAAGTGGGTCATTGGAAACGATGTTACTTTCCCAACTTACAAAAATCCACTTGGATCTTTTCTGGATTTTTAACCGCCGTGTCACCAAACACAAGCTATATTGGTGATTTTGAAAAACGATTTAAATCCGTAGATAACGAAATTCGAATCGACTTCGAAGGTTGGAATGGGAACCAAATTCCCGCCACTTTTTTTGGTGAATACATTTCGAGGGAATCCGTCCGAGTTTCGGGGGAAACCGGATTTCCCATTTATGGGAAGGCAAAAAACTCCAAGGGCACCCAAAGAATTTGTAAAAAACTCTCCGGTGACAAAAACTATTTTGAGTTTTCTTTTAGCCCAACAGACTCCGAAGTTCCTATTACCTTTTTAGAACTGCATTTGAATTACGACAACCGAGAACACCTTGCCTATTCCATTTCCTTAGATCAGGAATCGATTTGGATAAATAAAAATCGATATGTCCTCGACGGCGAAAAAAGAAGAGAAAATCTGTCCTTACACATTGAATCCCGCGAGGGGGACAAATGGAACGCTAGCCTCTGGAGGCGAAACACAGGACTCATTCAGTCCATTCGTTCCTTATCCTTGGATGAATCGGTTCTCCAATCAGGTCGATACTCCTGGGAAATTTGTCTTCCGCTGACAAAAGAACCAAATCGGGAACAAGTGTTACTCTTTGAAATTAGAACAGGAATCCATTAGGGGAAAAGTTTATGGCTACCTACGATTACCATTGTAATACATGCGGAAAAGACTTTGAACACGTTCAATCCATGAAAGATGACGCCATTACGGAGTGTCTCTGTGGAAAAAATGGATCTGTCGAACGCCGTATCTCCGCAAGCGCTGGCATTATCTTCAAAGGAACTGGCTTCTACGTAACCGATTACAAAAAAGACAATTCCGCCCCAGCTACGGGTAGTAGCGATTCAGGAAAATCCTAAGGTCATTCTTTGGCACCTAAAGGCCGATTAGCGATCATTGCTGGTGGTGGGGAACTACCCCATATTGGAATGTTGGAAGCACTTGCTGCCGGTGAGGATCCCCTATTTCTGGGACTCATTGAATCTGATTTTTCTCCGAGAGAACATAGTGCACGCACGATCCCAGTACATATCACTCAGGTCGGTAAAATTTTAAAAACCATTCAAAAAGAAAAAATCACTCGGATTTTAATGCTTGGAAAAGTTCGTAAAGACCTACTTTTCCAAAAACTCAAATTTGATCTGAAAGCTTTGGCAATCCTTGCCCGTACCATCAATCGAAATGACTACCCCATCTTTCTTGCCATCGCTGATGAATTCGAAGCCATGGGTGTCAAAGTCATCTCCCAAAAGTTATACTTAAAATCCTTGCTGCTTCCTGAAGGAAGGTACACACCCAAAAAATTCAAATCCCAAGAATTGAAAGATATAGACTTTGGGATGTTTTATGCAGAGAAAATGGCGGATTTAGACATTGGGCAAATGGTAGTGGTCTGTGATGAATCCGTAATTGCAGTGGAAGCGGTAGAAGGAACGGATGAAACCATCAAACGTGGTGGATTGTATACCAAAAAGAAAGGGGATGCCGTTGTTTGTAAAAGCCCCAAAGCCAAACAAGATGATCGTTTTGACTTACCCACCATCGGAATTCATACCTTCCAAATGATGCTCGAAAGTGGTTGTAAAACACTTTGTATTCGAGAAGGTGAAACTTTGATAGTAGATCCGAAAAATGCGATAGAATTTGCCACCAAACATAAATTAAATTTTTGTGTCATAGGAAAAAGCGGAAGTAAGGTTCTCAATGGTAACCAAAAAAAAATCCCATAATCATGAATCAGACAAAAACATCCTAGTCATTGCCGGAGAACATTCCGGTGATTTACTTGGTGCTGATCTTTTGCAAGAATTGGCCATCCTCGAACCAGAATACAAATTCTATGGAATTGGCGGTGAAGGGATGATTGGATTTGGACTTGATTCCATGGAAGAGTTAGAACAACTCAGTGTGATAGGATTTTCCGAAGCCTTAAAAAAATATAGTTTCTTAAAAAAGATTTTTTATCGCGTTTTAGAGGAAACCAATCGTAGACCAACCAAACTTGCCATTTTAATTGATTACCCAGGATTTAACTTACGTTTGGCGAAGGAATTAAAACTTCGTGGTATCCCCACTGTTTTTTATGTTTCACCGCAAATTTGGGCCTGGAAATTCAACCGAATTTATTTTATCAAAGAACAAATTGCACTCATGCTCACTCTCTTTCGATTTGAAGAAGAGATTTATACAGAATATGGTGTGAATGCAAAATTTGTGGGTCATCCCATCACCAAAAGGATTCCTGAAAAATTAAAAAAGGAACCGGTGATCACGGAAAAACTTCCGGACTCCCACCACGGGTATACAGTAGGTCTACTCCCTGGCTCCAGAAAAGGTGAAATTCGAAGACTCATTGATCCCATCCTCGGAACTGCTGCCCTCCTCCATGAACAGAGCAAATTAGAAAAAAAGAAAATCGTATTCCTTCTTCCGAACATCAATACAAAAGAAGAACCTTTTATCTTAGAAAAAATAGAAGCCTTAAAACAAATCCATCCGGACATCAAAATCCATTATTTATGGAATGCATCCCTTCGAGTGATGGAAACAAGTGATCTCCTCCTGATTGCTTCAGGAACTGCCACTCTAGAAGGACTTTATTTTGAAACACCAATGGTGATCCTTTATAAGGTGAGTTTGTTTACTTACTTCCTTGGATCCTTACTCATGCGTTCGAAATTCATTGGCCTTGCCAATATTCTTTCAGGTGAGGAAGTTTGTCGGGAAATCACTCAGAACGAATGCCAACCTAAATATATTTTTCAAGAAGCATGGAAGATTCTTTCCAATGCAAAACTTCGAAACAAAATGAAAGGGATTTTAAGGGATGCGAAAGAAAGAGAACTAGGAACAAGCAACGCTTCTAAAAAAGCAGCAAAGGAAATCCAATCACTCCTTCGAAGCCTTTCGAATTAGCCTAACAACTCGGTTTTCCCAAGTACCAATCCAGGACTTGGGTTTCAGATCAGAATATAAAAAATAACCTTTGATATTTTCTTCATCGCTTGCTCTCAGACGAATTCCTACAGAATCCAATTCCAAACTAAAACCATCGCCTCCATTCCAAAGGACCTTGTTTTCTTCCGGTTGGAGATAAACCACGTGTGTTTTATTTTCCCACTCTAAAAACCATTCCCCACCAAAAGCTGGTAACTTAGATACTTCAGGAGCAACGTCTGCAGGATTTTTTTTCTCCGTACAACTGATAGAAAATAATAATAGAAAAATAAAACTAATAGAAACTATTTGATTACGCATTTATTTTCCTCCTCTGAAAAACTAAAAGTTCCTCTGGATTCTCCTACGAGACCATAGGTTGTAAAACCATAGTTTCCATTTTTATTATTTCCATATCCTTTCAGGTCCAAAGATTCACTAGAAACAACTAAATTAGAAATATAATCCATATCAGAATACCGACTCAAATCAAATTCCATTTGAAAGGGTTTTTTGAAGGGAGTCAGATCCATATCTAATTTTGAAATTAAATCGGCATCCTGAAAACTCACTCCAAACAGTTTCAAAAAGTAAGAGGTTCTCGCATCTTTATGTAAGGTATAATAATCGCTTCCCATACTATTAAAACTATAATCCAAACTCACTTGAGAAGGTTTCAACTCTGCACCACAGAATTGCATCCAAGGATCGGACCAAGGATATTCATTTAACAACAAACTAAAACCAAAGTTTGGAGTTTTACTGGCAAAATAAGAAATCATAGTAACTTTCGAACCTGTATTTCCCAACGCCAAATTAAAATTCATTCGGCCATCTTTGACCTGGAGATTTCCTTTTGATTCCCCAAGAGATTTGGATCCACTATAAGGAAAATAGTTTCCAATAGAAATTCCTAAGTCCAAATTCATGGCTTCTAAAAAATATTTATAAACTTTGGTTTGATAAAAGTATTCTTCTGAAATTAATTTTTCCTGCCTTTCTTTGATTTCCTCTAAGGTTTCTAACTTCCAATCTTCATATAATGGCTTCCAATCGTTAGCAGTAAAGTCAGGACTTTTGAAATTAAGTTTCGTTTTGGAATTTAGTGGATAATAAAAAGATCCATCTGTTTTTTTAGACCTTCCCCAAACATTCACTCCGCCACCGGATAGATGCGACGGTTTGCCAAATAACAAAGAATCAAAATTCAAATTCCATTCATTTCCTTCAGTAAACTTCAAAGAAAAAGAACCATCTTCCAGTTGTAAAAGTTTCGAATCCCATTCAATGTCAGAACCAATAAGTTCGCCGCGTAATTGGAACCATTTGTTTCTGTCTCCTGTTTCGGTGAGATCCAAATTTCCATTTAAGGTTCCCGTCAAAGGAAGGATAAAGTTTCCAGATACATCGGAAATCCTTTCCGTGATTCCTTCTAAGGACTGAATTTGGAATTCGAAATGGCGATCGAGAATTGGTTCTTTGGCCATTTCTGTTTTTACTGAAGTTTTGATTCGAAAATCTGTTCCTAAAAATTCTCTTTCTTCTTTGTTTTCCGTGAATAAAAATACTTCTCGGAAGCGAAATCCATCGAGTATAAAATTCTCAAAAAAAGGAACAGGGATAAGAGAGTTTTCAAATTCTACATCTCCGCTGGCAGTGAACCCGGAAACCGGATCACGAACCACTTTTCCTTCTCCTGAAAGAACAGCAGAATGTACATTGGAGCCAAATAAATAATTTGTTAAGATGATGGCTTCTTCGGATGGATAGTTTTTCCATTGAAACTCAAATTGGAATTCATCCAATTGGTTTTCAGAAAACACTCCCTCCCCTTTGATTCTTGTTGTATTGGGAATCCAAAACCAACCATTGTTATACGAAAGATATAATTTTTTACTCTTTCGTTTCATTACAATGTCCCAACCTTCTTTCCAATCCACCAAAGTAGAATCGTTCTGTTTGACAGTTAACCTTGCATCGTGAAAACGAATGTCTTTTAATTTGTTTTTCTGTGCATATTCGATCAGTTGGTTTCGCAAACTTACGTTTTCATTTAAAACCAAGTGGGGACTATAAAAATCAATTTGTTCCACTGTTGGGGAATCTTTAAAATAACTCGATAACCGGAAGGTGACTTTTTTTACCTTCAACATATGGTCGTTAAATGAAAAGTCTTCTTCATTAGAAACCACAAGGTCTTCGATGATAAGACCCTCTCTGAGGGAAAAGTCTAGGACACCAATGTCCACAGCCTTTCCTAGTTCCTTATTGATGGTAAAGGAAACCACTTTCCTAAGTTGCACTAACGGAATACGGTAATTACGAAGGTAATATTCGAGACCATAGTACAATAAGGTAAAACAGAAAAAAATAAATCCTAATGCCAAAAATGAAAATAGAACCCGTTTGTTTTCACGGATTCTATTCATTAAGTTTAGAAGGGATAACCTATACTGGTATAGGCTTTCAAAGGAGAAGATCCGTTCCAAAAGAACTTAGAGTTTGCCCTCCGGCTGCAACACGTCCAAACATTCTTTTTGAATGGACTTCAAAGTTTCATTGTTTGGAAATTCTTCCAGACCTAAGTTAGCAACCAACAAACCTTTTTGATAAAAACCGGTATTTTTGTATTCGAAACCCATTTTTAAGTAAGTTTTTGCCGCTGTTTCATAATAGAATTCGTCTTTCTTTTGATTTCCTTTGGTATACGTTTTCGTTAGTGTTGCAAGGGCCGGGTAATATTCCCGTTCCGCTACTAGAGACTGCACCACTAGTTTTTTACGTTCCATAAGGTTGGTGTTTTTATCCAATCGTTCCGATTGGTTTAGAAATTGAATGGCTTTCGCATACTCGTTTTTACCCACATAGGCTTTCCCCATTGCGAGATTCCACTCAGAAAGTTGTACCGGGTTGGACTTTGCCTGGTTCACTTGGTTGAGTGTCGAAATAGTTTCATCGTATTTTCCTAGATCTAATAAAAGTTTTCCTTTTCGGATCACTAATTTGTCTCGGGATTCGTCAGATAGTGTAGAGGATTTGAGATCAGCATCGATGGATTCGATTTGGGCCAAATGAGACCCTGTATTGACTTTGGAAACTCCTGTTCTTTGGTTTCCTTGATTTGATGCACAATTTTCAAATACCACAACCATCGCTAAAATGAGGGTTAGTGGGAGAATCGATTTCATTAGCCTACCTTTAGTTTGTCTAATTCCTCTAAGAAATTCTTAGTTTCTGTGTCTCTATCCTTCGTTTCCATCGGGAAAAAAAGAACAGCGTCCTGAGACAGCTCATTTAAAAACCGAGAGGGGGCACTCTCGATTTGCTCCCCAAATTTGCGTCTTGTACGAGCCGAAGTCAAGTACAATTTTCGCCTTGGGCGAGTCATACCCACGTAGAGAAGGCGTCGTTCTTCATCGACCACTTCCCCTTCTTCTTCTATAACACGTGAGTTCGGTAAAATTCCCTCTTCTAGGCCTACTAAAAAAACTAAATCGTATTCTAGCCCTTTGGACTGGTGCATGGTCAAAAGCTGCACCCGGCGGTCTTCCTCGTCCTCTTTGGGCTCGTCTTCCATCAGGAGGACAAGCCTCTGTAAAAAGTCGAAAATTGTCGCTTTGCCCTCACGGCCCTCTTCTTCTTCAAAAAAGGACAACATATTCACAAGTTCACTCAAATTGTAGATCCGGGCTTTGACCACCTTCTCTTCGGTCTCTTCCAGGGAGATTTCCCGCTCAAAACCGATTTGAGTGATCATTTCCCGAAGGATGGGTGCCAGTTTCGGTGACATCGCAAACTTCTTCTTAAAGGCATCTACCATTTCTACAAATTGGTAGATTTCTTGTCTGACCTTAGCTTTAACTTCGGGCAAATAGTCGGGACTCTCAATCATTTTATGAAAGATTTCATAAAGAGAAAGTTTGTGGGTAAAGGCTTCCTCTTGGAGCTTTTGCATGGTGCCAGGACCAATCCCACGTTTCGGGTAGTTGATGATTCGAAGTAGTGAATAATCATCCTTAGGATTTGCCACGTAACGTAAGTATGAAATACAATCCCTGATTTCTTTTCGATCAAAGAAATTATAACCACCCACTACTTTGTAGGGAATGCTCCGATTTCGGAGTTCTTCTTCAAAGGGACGGGATTGGAAATTGGTGCGAAATAAGATGGCAATTTCTTTTCCCTTAAATTCATTTTTGATGAGTAAGGTTTGGATCCTTCCTGCGACAAAGATGGCTTCTTCCCTTTCATCTGCGGTTTCATAGTATTCCACTCGTTCTGCAGACGGAATCCGACTGTATAAAGTTTTTTCCTTACGACCTTTATTGTTTTGGATGAGAGAGTTGGCCGCTTGGATGATGAGAGAAGTGGAACGATAGTTTTCGAGAAGCCTCACTACTTTGGCGTGAGGGAATTCTCTTTCGAAGTTGAGGATGAGTTGGACATTGGAACCACGAAAGGCATAGATACTTTGGTCATCATCACCTACCACACAAAGGTTATCACTTTTGCCTCGAAATAAAGATAAAAACTCGTATTGGAGTTGGTTTGTATCTTGGAATTCATCCACAAGATAATATTCATGTTTTCTCTGATAGTATGCTGCAATTTCAGGAAACTCAGCTAACAAACGTTTGGGAAGTAAAATCAAATCATCAAAGTCGATGGCATTTTTTTCTTTAAGTCCATCTTCATACATTGAAAAAACTTCAGCTGCGATGAGATCAAACTCACCTGTTTGACCATTGTCTCTCGGATGAACTTGTGTATTTTTCGCATAAGATATACGACGAAGGATTTCTTTGGGAGGAACTTTTTTAGGATCCAGTCGTTTGGATTTTAATAGGTCAGAAACAAAGGCTTCCTGGTCGGTTCCATTGAATAACAAAAAGGTTTCGTTATAGCCAAGTTTGGTAATATGTTCTTTTAAAATCTTTAAACCTAACGAATGAAAGGTGGAAAGAGTGATCCCTTTTAATTTTTCTCTAGGGACCATCTTACGAAGGCGTTCGGCCATCTCTTTCGCACTTTTGTTGGTAAAGGAAAGGGCAACAATTTTGCCCGCAGGGATTTTTACCCCTTCTACCATATGTGCAATCCGGTTGGTGATGACCCTTGTTTTTCCAGACCCTGCGCCAGCGAAGACCAAAAGAGGTCCTTGGATGGTGGAGACTGCTTCCATTTGTGCCGTATTCAATTTCATAGGGAGACCGGTAAGGGACATAATCCAAGCAAATCCGATCCGGTCGAGTGAAAAACGGCTGTTCTTTATTACTTAGGAGCGGTTTCCTTCCAAGATTTGTTTTGGCCGTGAAAGTTTAAAAAACTAGCAAAAACAGGATCTTCTTCCACCGGTAAAACCGAACGAAATCGGATCCAATCAAGGGCCGTATAAAGTGCCATTTCCGAAAGTCCCGTTTTTCCATCGGTAAAGAAAAAATGACCGTTTAACTCGCGTTTGACATAATCTAAAATAGAACTGATTCTGAGAGCATTTTTAGTGAGATAAGGGGCAGCATCTGGTTTGATCCCTTCTTTATTCAAATAAAATAAGAGGATTCCATTGTCTAGGGCTTGGTCAATGGCAGTGAGTAAATTTGCCTCTCGGTAATGGTGGGAACCATTTTTAGGTCGGAAGTTGCCGGATCCTTTGGTTTCAAGAATATAGTCAGTGATGGTATGGCTATCCCAAATTTTTACATCGTCGATCTCCGCATAAGGGATTTTCCAAAGAGGATTTTTTTCCCGTAATTCTTTTTGGCCGGCTTCTGTCATTGTATCCACAATGGTAAATGGAATTCCGAGTTCCAAACAAAGAAAACGAATTCGTCTTACATAAGGAGAAGTGATGCTACCATATAATTTCATATAGAGATAGTATTCTCGATCCCTTTCATCCTTCAAGAGTAAGATTTTGATATTTTTAAAAAAGTGTGAAAATCTCTATACAATTCTTTGGATTAGGATATCCCTTGTACGAAGGAAAAACAAATTGAAAGAACGAAAAAACTGGAAAGACCTATTCCCTACTCCTATTTATACGCTTGCCAGTTTTGATATCCAACTTCCGAGATCCGAAAAAGAAAAAACATATTATGTTTTAAAATCCAAAAATTGGGTCAACGTAGTTCCCGTCACTAAGTCTGGTGATATTTTGCTCATCAAACAATACAGGCATGGAATCGGTGAAGAAAGTTTGGAAATTCCAGGAGGGATTGTTGATGAGGAAGGACCGGGTTCCGAACTAGAATCCGCAATTCGAGAACTCAGGGAAGAGACTGGATACGCCACAGAGATTCAAAAATACAAATTACTTTCTAAGTTTTCCGGAAACCCAGCTATGTTTACCAACTGGTCTTATTCCTATGTGGCTTACGATGTGGACTTGATTCACGATGTAGAATTTGATGAAGGTGAAGACATTGAGATTGTTTTGAAAAAACCAGAAGAAGTAAAACAATTGTTACTCGATGGAACCATCCATCACCCTCATATGGCCGCAGCCCTTGGACTTTACTTTTTACAATCCAAGTAACAACCTAACGATTGTAGAGTTTTTTACTAACTACCCCTCGGAGATTCACATTCATTCTTTAATGAATTCTAAAAAATGATAAAAAACTATGTTTAGAAAAATCCCCAAGATTTTCGAAATTGCTGGAAAATTAAACATTGGTTTGAGACAGTATATATATGAGAAAGTCCATCGCACAGTCAATCCTAGTACTTATCATAGTATTCAGTCAGTTTTCGCTTTTTGCGGAAGATGGTGAAACCTTAGAGCCTATTACCATCACGGTCCAAAAGGGAGAAACCCTTTCTCTCATTTCAGAAAGACATCTTTCTGATCCCAAACGTTGGCCAGAACTTTTAAAACATAACAAAATTCCTAATCCAGACCTAATCAAACCAGGTCTGTCTCTTGTGGTTCCTGTTTTTCTGAGAAAACCTGTTGTTGGTGTCACTGAATTTGTGATGGGACAAGTGGAATGGAATGGAACTGGTGGAAAAGGACCTTGGGTTCCTTTGAAATTAGGACAGGAACTCCATCCCAATGACCAAATCAAAACGGCAGGTAAGGGAAAAACAGATGTTCATATCAATAATGTTGGTATGGTGCGCATTTTAAACAATAGCCACTTTGAAGTTAGAGGGGCTGAAAAGAAAGGTGGAACCATTGCAGTCGCCCTTTTCAAAGGAAGTTTGGATGCCAAAGTCACAAAATCCAATCCACCAACCACCGAACATAAGTTTAACATCGTAAGTCCCTCTTCCACTGCGGGTGTTCGGGGAACAGAATTCCGTGTAGAATTAGATGAAAAGTTAAGTTCCACCATTTCCTGTTTTGAAGGAGTGGTAGATGTAGCAGCGCAAGGAAAAACTGTTGAGTTGAAACAAGGGATGGCAACTTTTGTAGAGAAAGGTAAATCTCCAGTACAACCTTACAAAATTCCAGAAGCACCTCGCCTCAAAGAAGAATAGAAGGAATATGAATCGAAATTTATTACTGATCCTTGGGATTGTTTTTTTAACATTTAGTTCTCTAGTTTCTAAACCAAAAAGAGAACTTCGAATTGCGATCGATGCTGAACCAGAAGCCAATTTTGAATTGGAACTTTGGCAAGAGAAACCAAATGAAAATGGGGATAGTATTGCCCCAAAACCACCTGAAACCATTCAGTTTAAGGGAAACAAAATTACAGTCACTCCCAAAGATGATTTCGAATACTTTCGTGTTCGAAGGTTAGGTGAATATGGTGCTAAAGGATTTTGGACACAAGTGTATTCGACAAATGTGGATCCGGGTTCCCCTCTTTCTGTTCCGAAGGAATACGTTGCTACCAAAAAAGTTTTTGTTCCCAAACAAGAACCGAAAAAAGCAACTTCAGTAATTTCAGGTGATAGTTTTGTCATTGTGAAAGACAAAGAAGAATCGATTCGTTATCTTACAAAAGACCAATTGACTTTGTATCCAGTGGATGATGCATCTGGTGTGGCCGAAGTTCGTTATCGTATGAATGGTGGGCATTGGAATTCCAGCAAAGCAATGACGTCGGTTCCAGTCCAAGAAGAAGGGAATTATAAGTTTTTGTATTTTTCTTTAGACCATGCTGGAAACAAAGAACCAGTTCAAGTATTGGACTTTATCAAAGATTCCACACCACCAGAAACAAAGCTGGATTGGGTTGGACAAAGTGCCAATGGCAAAGGTGGGATTAAATTTCTTTCTCCGGAAACAAAAATCAAACTCACCTCGAAAGATCGTTTGAGTGGAACCAAAGACATTCTTGTTGCTTACACTTGTCAGTCGGGAAACCAATCAGAATTTAAACCATATACGGCTGAGATCTCAATTTTTGAGTTAAAAACAACATGTAAAGGTTCATTCCAATTATTCTATTATGCGGTAGACAATGTAGGGAATGAAGAGGCAGTCAAAACGTTAAATTTCCAATTGGGTAGCGAATCCAATTAAGAAATAAACTATAAGATTGTCGATTGCCCCAAATTTAGGGCTTCTAAACACTGGCCTAAGAGATGAAGAAAAACCTTTCTTTGGCCATTTTCAAACACCGTGACTTTCGTTACTTTATTGTCGCAAGATTCTTTATGGTTCTTGCGATCAACATCCAGGCCACCATCGTCGGTTGGCAAGTATATGAACTGACAGGAAGTGTCCTTGACCTAGGCCTTGTTGGGCTTTTTGAAGCTATCCCCTCTATCGTCGTTGCCCTTTATGCTGGACATCTTGCTGACTTACGAGACCGCCGCAATATCATTGTTATCTGTTTATTCTTTTTACTTGTTTGTTCCCTTACTCTTTTTGCATTCACAGGCCCCCTGTCTTTTTTACTGGATACCTACAAAGCTTATCCTATCTTTTTAGTGATACTAGTTTCTGGAATTGCGAGAGGGTTTATCTCTCCTGCTATTTTTAGTTTCGTCACACAACTAGTCCCCAGAGAACATTACCCGCACTCGGCGGCTTGGATGGGAACATCTTTCCAAGCCGGTGCCGTAATTGGACCTGCTCTTGGTGGAATTGTGTATGGAAGTATGGGAATGCAAGCTGCCTATGCTCTGGATTCTATTTGTATTGGCCTTCCCTTTTTACTTTTCTTTTGGATCGCAAAACGTGATCTTCCGGAACGCAAAGAAAAAGAAGCTTTAAAAGACAGTCTTCTCAAAGGGCTTCGTTTTGTTTTGAAAAACGAAATTATGTTAGGTGCCATGGCTCTCGATATGTTCGCTGTTCTATTTGGCGGAGCCGTTGCCCTCCTACCGGTCTATGCCAAAGATATTTTATTTGTTGGTTCCGAAGGTCTTGGATATTTACGAGCTGCCCCTTCTTTCGGTGCCCTCCTTATGGCCTATTATCTCACATACAAACCTCCGCTAGAAAAGTCAGGCCGAGTTTTATTACTCTGCGTGTTTGGATTTGGAGTTTGTATGCTAGTATTTGGTCTTTCCCATTCCTTTCTCGTTTCGCTAACTGCCTTGTTTTTGTCCGGTGTATTTGATAGCGTATCCGTTGTGGTTCGTTCCACCATCATGCAAACCATGACTCCCGAAGATATGCGTGGTCGAGTGAGCGCTATCAATAAAGTTTTTATCGGTTCTTCCAATGAAATTGGGGCTTTTGAGTCAGGGGTTTCCGCTAAATTTCTGGGCCCAGTGGGGTCGGTTGTTTTTGGAGGAGTTATGACCATCCTTGTTGTGTTCTTTACATTCCGTTTATCTCCTAAGTTGAAAGATTTAGAACTGAAAGACTGGGTTTAAAAATGCTTGGAAAATCTCTTTTGTAGGGAAAACTGGACAGGCCATGTCAGATTTGATCCATGATTCTAAACTTCCTGAAGACAAAAAACACACTCTTGTTCTTCTCATACAAACAATGTTAAACGATGTGAATAAACAAATCACTCACTTAGGAATCAATAACTATATGAAACTCCAAGATGACATTGCGAAGATTTTACTTCCTATCATCGAAGACAAAATGGAATGATCAGTCGTTAGAACAAACCGGTGTTATTTTTCCTGTAACTTCTAAACGGTTCATTAAAAATACCATCCATTCGGGTGGTTTATTTTTTTCTTTTGTATGACAAAATGAAAAGTTTCCTTGATTTGTCCGCACCCAAAACCATAAGTTTTTTCCCCTCCAAAAATCTGTCTGACCCAAAATCGTAGAATTCCCATCCGGTATAAAGGATTGTTTAGGATGGGAACCGTCCCAAAAAGAAAAGGAAAGAACTTTCTCTCCACTAGAAAGAGTGACCGCAGTTCCCAAAAAATAGTTTTGTAAAATAAGTCGTGAAAGGGAACCTTCCGATTCTTCCCAAATAGGATCCATAAGATTGGAAGAAAATAAAAACCGATCTCCAATTTTATTTCTAATAATACCCGTTAATCCCAAACTTTGTTTGTAAGCATTTGATAACGCATTGGAATTGGTATCGAAGTATCCGTCACTATTAAACAAAACATTTGTTTGGAACAAAGAGTTTTGGAATCTCTGAATAAAATAAAATTTCAAATCCGAATCGTTATTTGGATTTGTTTGTTCTGAATTTGTATTTGGATTCGTAACAGAATTTGCCATCCATAAAATCCTCTTCCATTCCATCAGGAACTCATTCGCAACACTAGGATGTTCCATTCTTACGAAAATTTCCTTGTTTTTATCTCTTGCCGATACGGAAAAATTATACGAACCAGTATAAACAATCCGATCATCAATCAGCATTGTTTTGTGATGCAACAACCCACCCAAATAACGATCATTTTTATAAACAAAATCAACATTTCCATCTTCCCAAATCTGCGAAGGAGAACTTAAATTTTGACTCAGGAAAATACCTTCAGGGTTAGTAGACATGGGACCATTGTAGATTCCTTCGACGCGAACTCCTCGTTTGTTAGCCTCCAAAAGTTTTAAACTTAGAACGGGATCATAATGAGAATAAATTAAATATTTAATGGAGTGTTTTGCCGTATCTACTGCATCGATTAATTCTTGTTGGATTTCGAGTCCAGCTTCGGGAGAAACAAAATATCGTAAAAAGCCAATTTGAAAAAAACCTCGGGGATTTTTTCCCTCTAGGGTTGCCACTAACCCTTCTAACTCATTTGGTAAAATATTTTGGATCCAATAAACATTATGATCCGTCATGAGTCCGTGAGTGGTAAAGTTTCCGGTTCCCGTAAAGATACGAATTCCATCAATGATCCAAATTTTTGTATGATGGATTCCAGAACCCGACCATCTTTGGATTTCTAAACCAAAGGATTCTAGTTCCGAATAATCTTCCTCTTTGTCTCCAAAAAGTTGGATCTTTACTCCCATTCTTTGTTTCAAATACAATTCCGAGATGATTTCATAATCATCAATAGAATAGAGATATGCACGTATAGATATCTTTGCTTTTTTGATTTCAGAAAGTAAAACATCCTTCACGAGTCTTTTTTTGTCTTCCGCTACGTCCCGACCAGGATAAGAAAAATATAACTCAGAAATAGGAGGACTCGGAACGAGTAGAGATAAAAGATCTTTGTCAGATTTTTGATTTTTGCAAAAACTAAGAAGCGTTAGGGAACAAAACAAAAGAAGGATTAGGATTCGATTCATATCTGGATTCTCCCAAAAAAATATCCAAAGTTTGACTTTAGGCCAATGGACTCGGGTAAAAACACTTGAGAAAAACCCATACCCAATTCAAATGAAGAATCTTCCTTTAAAGAAAGTTCCAGAACACCTTCCCCGATGGCAAAAACTTCAAAATCCCTTTTTTGAAAACTAATTCGACCATCAGAGGGAGCCCCAACTTTATATGGTAAAAAATAAGAACCTATCATTTTTGCAACAAACTGATGATAGGTGAACTGAAAAACAAGTTCCGTTAAATACCCAAAACACCTCCCTTCTTTTAAAGCGAAATTTTTTTCATATCCAGAATCGGTAACAGCTGCGGAAGGAAAAACCTGCAAGATTTGTGATAGATACGGAGTTTGTGCGGGATGGGAACCAAAAGAAACATATCCATCTCGAATGATTTGATTTTTTGCATTCCTCTCTTCTCTGTCAGACAAAAAATGAGAACTTCGGAAAAGGAAATCACCAAATCGAAGTTCTGCTCCCATTTGTAAAGCTTCTCCTGAAACGGGAATGGAGCCGGATTTTGCTGCCAATTTGGAATTGGTTCTATCGTTTCCTTTGGCCCAGAGAAAATCAAACTGAAGGTCTAAAACTTCCATATCAAATCCAATCCCCAAATTTCCATTCACCAACGAATCTCCATCGGCTCCAGATACTTTCGTTTCTCGTTGGCTATCTTTTACATGTCGCCCGTAACTTCCCAGTTCGATGTATTGGAGTCCAAGACGTAAAACAAGAAACTCTCCGAAACTCAGTCCGAAGGAATGTCTTCTGTGATGGTTCGGTTTGTTTTTGTTTGGTTCCGAGTTTCCGGATAAACCTCTTTCTTCTTCCAATGCACGAGGAAGTACAGAATGGAACCGGTCTTTTTCAAACAAAATTGCACCTGAATACCGATCCCAAAGAAAAAACTGTAATGTTAAATTCTGACTCGGTAAAAATTCGATAAAAACGCCCTCTCCTCCGTCATAACTAGTTTGAAAAGCCTTTGGTCGAAATAAATGTTCTCTTCTACCCACTCCAAAAAAAAACTTCGATGTTTCATAACCAATATAATGATTTTTTCCTAAATAAAAAGGATTTAAACCCGTTTCTTTTCCCGTAGTGAGTTTGATTTCTAAATCCCAAACAATTTTTTCTTTTCTGTTTTTATCTTTTAGGCCAACAAACATCGATTCGCCGGAAACTCGATTCAAATAAGCAGAGTTTTGGAAATTTTGACTAAACCGATCAATTTCCAAATCCCAACCAGGAATTTGATTCGACTTTTTTGGATTTACTTCTTTTAGAAACAGTTCATATCCCAGAATCCCCACTTCTACACCCACTGCCAATAAGGAAAGATTCCCAAATAACAGATATAATGCGAAAGAACAAATTAAATATAAAAATTTCAAAGTGACTCGCGAAAGATTTCAAAATCTGCAGCAGACATACCCAAAGAGCCTGCTTTCAACCAAAGAAACTCACCCGTTGCTACCAAGATGCGAAGTGGAGAATTACTTTCCTTGTGACCAAAGGAAGAAATTAGAATGGAATTTTGTCCTATTTTCTTTCGTATTTGGATGGACTCACCAGAGGAGATCCCGTTTCCAATCGTTGCCGTTGTACGAACAGTAAGGAGTAAATCGGATTCTTTTTGGAAGATGGGCATAAACCAATCCTTACCATCAGGATCTACAATCCAGGCGCATCCATTGGGACTTAGAATGGTAGAATTGTATAAAAAACTTTGGCCTCCACTCCCCAAAGGAGAGAGATGAGGAAATCGAGTTTGGTAAGAAACAAGTTCATCTGTATTTCCTTCATCTTCCACCAAATAGGCATTCAAATCCTCAGGATTCAATCCCCGATTACAAAGATAAATCCACTCATTTTGTGATTGGTATGGGTTTGGATAAATGGCTTCGATTTGAACCGGTCCTTTTCTTTCTAAAAAACTTTTTGATTCAATCAGTTTTGGATGAGAAAAATAAGAATAGATCTGTTCTTCGGGAAGAAATGGATGGGAAGGTCCTAAAGTCCACTGGTAGGCATTACCACCTAATGGTTGTAAAATAGAAGCTACTTTTCCCGCCCCGTTCCCTATCAAAACCTCTGGTTCAGGATCAAGTGGAAGATTGGAAACATAGGTAAAGGGAGAGGATAACTTCTCGATTTCCAGACTTCTCTCTTTTTTAAGTCCAGGACTACGATATTCCCCCAGACAAAGAGGAGAAGGAAGAAGAGAACGAGAAAATTGAATTGGAAAAGATTCTGGATGGAGGGAACGTTTGCCACCCATACTCTTTTCGCGAATCCAATTCGGATCAAAAGAAATCGTGGTGTCCGCTCCCGTATTTCTGTTTTGATAAAGAAGAGAACGAAATGGTTCTGAAAAAAAATCATCCGGCAATCGGTAATTCTCTTCTCCATTACAGGGAGAAGGAGAAGTTGTGAATGTTAAAATTTCTGTTCCATTTGGTTTCCAAAAGGAATACCGGTTACCATTTTCTCTTTCAAAAACAACAACACCTTCCCCAAATCCAGAAAATCCGAAATCTAAAAACGGAGATTGTCCAGAACCATATTCCAAAATTTCTGTAGAAATCTGATTCACCAAACTATTGTTTACTTGTCCTGGACTGATTTGAAAACCATGTAAGTTAAAAAAAGGGGAACTACCGAGTAAAGGATGAGGGGATTCATTTTTTAAATTGATTTGGATTGAATACCGATTTTTTTCCTTAAAACGAAGCAAATGAAAATGATCTGGGTTCGTTAAAAATGAAGTGGTTGTTTTAGTTTTTCTATCTTCAAAGTGAAAACTAGGAACTTGAAAACTTACCTTTGGAAGAGAAAATGGTTTTTCCTTTTCTAAGAGGTTTAAACCAACCCAAAGTTTTCTTGTAAGAAGGAAAATAGAGCCGGATGGTAAAATCCATTCACCAGCTGACAAAGGATAAATGGCATTCTCAAAAAACCAATTGAGTGAGGATCCGTCACATGCCCCTCCTATGTTTTGAAATTCAAAGAATCCGGGGATTGGCATCCCTGAATCAAAATGATTCCCAGGATAAAATTCAGTAATTTGGATTTGGTCTGTCTTACAACCGGCTACGGAATCCTCATTTTGTTTTTTTTCCAAAGAGTTTGGTAACCCCGGGTTTCCACAAAAGTTATCTGTGGTTATCCAAAGATTGAATTGGTTGCGACAAGATACTGAATGAGTTTGGTTTGAAAAAAATTCATTTCCTTGGCGAAAGAAAAAATTAAAATCTCTAAATTCTGAATCTCCAAAACGAATCAGAGAATTTGATCCAAGATCCGCGAGGAAATCTTTAGGAATTGGAATTCCATGGAATTTGGATTCATCCGATAAAAGAAGAATCGCGTTAGGTAGAATCAATTTGGTTCTTTTGGAAAACAATTCAGACTGAAATGTTTTTCTGATCCCAGCAATCTCCCAATCGATAGAAGAAAATCTAGGACAAAGAACTTTGTCTTTTGGATTTTCCCATTCGATAAACCTTTGGTAAGAAGAGTCTGAATGCCGAAAAAGTTCGGAAACAACGGGCTCAGTAGGATCACATTCGGCAAGCCAGTTCTCATTTTGAGTTTCAATTCGTTCGGCAATTTCTCCTAGATCGGGACAAGGGAGTTCGAAAACAAGAGTTCGTTGTTTGTTTTCTGAACCAGTCAGTTTATGTGAGGGAAATACAACTTCACAAACCTGTGTTGTCCTTTGGATGAAAATAGGATGCGGGAGGGCGAAGGTTTGGTAAGTGACAAGCCCACCTGACCAAATTTGTGAGTCCCAGAAAGAAAGAACTTCCTTAGTGTCTGATTCTTTTTTCCATTTTCCGTATTCGACAACAGAGGCAACCCAACCCTTCCCTCCTAAATTCCAAGATGGATATTCAGAAGAATCGTTTTCTAATAAGGAAAAACCTGAGTTCCATTTTTCAGAAAAAGATTCGTTTGTTTTCCAACAAACACGAAATTTTCCACCTAACTCACGTCTATATAGAGAAATTGGAAGAGAATGAATGCATAATACCTCTGAATTAAAACTAACATAGTTGGTATTATCAACGATTTCTCCATCATATTCGAGATTTCCATATTGGAATTCGAACTGAGGTGTATCGGTAAAACCATCGCCAAACAAGAGGAATGGGGCCTCTCCCTTGTTTTGGCATCCAACAAGGAAAAATAAAATAAAGGTTATGGTTTGTTTTCGCATCTCCCACCTCAATGACTGCAGGTGGGAAAACGGAATTTATGGTTCTATTTTTCGTAAACTTTGGATGCCGTTAAAAATTTTTTCGGCAAGGACTGGACCAATTCCCGGAACGTTTTTTAATTCTTCTCTTGTGGCATCAGTAACTTTCTTTTTGGATTGGAAATAGGATAAGATACTTTTTCTACGACTGGCTCCAATATCTTCTATATCATCCAAAATGGTTTTTAGGGCTTTTTTCTTTCTTTGAACTCTTTGGAAAGTGACTCCAAACCTATGGGCCTCATCTCGTAAATTCCGAAGGAGCCGCATCATAGGAGAATGAATATCAAAACTATATGGGTGTTTTTCACCAGGGAAATATATTTCCTCTCGTTTTTTAGCAAGGCCGACCATAGGAATATGACCAAGTTCTAATGCATTTGCGGCCTCTGCTGCCCTTGACAACTGAGTGAGTCCCCCATCAATCACGATGAGATCGGGAAGTGGTTCTTCTTCATTCACCAAATGACTGAGCCTTCTTGCAATCACTTCATGGATCATCCCTGGATCATTGATTCCTTCATACCCGCGCATTTTATAATGCCTATAACCCGCCTTATACGGTTTGCCATCCACAAACATCACACCACTGGCAACAGGCGAAGAACCTTGAAAATGAGAAATATCATAACATTCGATGGTTCTTGGTAAAACTGGTAAATTTAATTTTTCCTGAAGTTCTTTCATTGCGACCGATTGGTCTCGGAGTTTGGTGGCAAGGATTCGTTCGGTCAAACTTAGTTCAGCATTTTTTTCTGCCAAACGAAGGAGTGATTTTTTAGGACCCATCTCTGGAAACTTAAGTTTTACAGAAGTCCCAAATTTTTCGGTTATGGCTTCCATAAACACATCGTAGTTGCCTTTCGCCGATGGAGGTAAAAAAACAATACTTGGAAGAAGGGTGACATTTAGATAATAATCACGAAGAAATGATGTAAATACTTCTTCATCATCGGAAAAAGAAAGTCCAGTGAGAGGAAATGATTTTTTCCCTTCAAGCCTTCCGCCTCGCACTTCTAAAATCACAACTTGACCTTCATCATCTCGTTTGCCAATACCAAGAATATCCTCGTCTCCTCCATCCATACTAACAACAGTTTGCTTTTCTCGGACTTGGTTGATTTTTTCGATTCGTGTTTTTAAATATCCAGCTCTTTCATATTCCATCCTTTCGGAGGCTCTTACCATCGCAGATTTTAATCCAGAAACCAGTCTTTCTTTTTTCCCTTCCAAAAAACTAAGAATTTCATCAACTAACTCAGCGTAGGTCTCTTTTGTTATATTTCCTTGGCAAGGCCCAAGACAACGTCCCATATGAAAGTTAAGACAAGGTCTTTGAGGTTTCGAAAGTGGAAGTTTCAGTTTGGTTTTACGAATTGGAAAGATTCTATGTATCAATTCCAAAGTATCTCGGGCTGCTTTGACATCAGTAAAGGGTCCAAAATACCGATCTCCATTAGCTTTGACCTTTCTAGTGATAAACACCATTGGGTAATCTTCGCTTGTAGACACACAAAGGAAGGGATAATTTTTATCGTCTTTTAGTCTTACATTAAACTTGGGATTGTATTTTTTGATTAAGGTGGCTTCTAGAAGCAAAGCTTCTTTTTCCGTACTTGTTGCAATCCAATCAAGGTCATACAATTCCACATAAAGGGCTCTGGTTTTACGATCCTTTTGGTTGGGATTCAAATAAGAGCGAACTCTTGACTGAAGTTTTAGTGCCTTACCAACATAGATCACTTCGCCGATTTGATTTTTCCAAAGATAACATCCAGGTAAACTTCCTAAGTTTTTAATCTTTTCCTGGATGGTTTTTAGAACGAGTGAGTCTTTCATTATGGATTCTTATGGGAATTTTACGTTTACAATTCTTAGACGGTCTGTATCCCTAGGGTATGGATATACGTAAAATGATCAAATTTATAATTTTTGGTCTGGAAGGTTTTAATTACGGAATCGGTGTCCCCACTCTCCTCGGATATATATACTTTTTTACAGAATGGTCGGGAGAAGAATTTCAAATCATTCTAATTTCGACTTCCATCGCAGTTTTTTTCATCCTCGGATTTTGTATTAGTTTTTATTGGGTTCGATTTGCACCGGTCTCTCGTATTGGAAAACCCGAAGTCACAAAACGGGATCATAAATTGGCTTACTTCTGGTTGGACCATCTAGGGAAAGTTGCGATCATCGACATGATCATTCGTTATGCCATTGGATTTTTGTTTGTCATCGGAGCCCTTCTTTTCTATTTAAAATCCAAAAACTTTGTTCTTATGAGCGAGATGGCCATTGGCCTTTTTTTGACTCTTGCCATTACCGTCATTTTCCAATCCATATTTGTTGATTATGTAGAAAACAAATTCAACATTAAAGGAATTTTACTTACAATCAGAAATGATCATACCAAACGAATCAACACGAGAAAACTTTCCAGAAATTTAGGATTCCAAACGGTTCTTTCTTTTTTTGCGGCCATCCTCATTTTATTCATCATCAACTACCGCATGAATTTCCGACAAGAGTTGAATTTGGTCAACACGAGTATGGAACAAGCTGTAATGGATTCTGAAACACTGATGCGTGTGACATTAGTTGATTTTCGCGATCGCCTCACTTTATCTATTTTTGCAGAAAACAAATTAAAAGACCAAATTGTTCGTAAAGACATCCAAGGAATCCGAAATGTCCTAAACGAAATCCAATTAAAAAGTACAAACCATGCGGTAGAGGCTCTTTTTTATTACAAACCAGACGAAGGCATTTTTGTTTCTACAAATGAATATGACCGTAACAAAACAGGTTCCATATTTTTTATCGAAGAGGAACAACTAGCAAAACAAGGGCCTCTTCGTCATACAAGCATTCGTTCGAAAGTCTCTGGAGATATCATCTCCCCTTATACTCTCCCCGTTTATCAAAACGATAAGTTTTTAGGATATGTAGGTGGGTTTTTAAACATCGGAAAACTCTCTAGTTTTATCTTAGGAAATATCAAAATCGGGATTTCAGGAAAGGTTGGATTCTTCGATGGAGATGGTGCGGTTATTTACTACACAAACAAAAAGGAAATTGGAACAAACGCCAAATCAAAGTTAGTTTTTGATATCCCTTTTCAAAGAGAAGAAGCTCTCGGTTATGCCGATTCCACAGAAGATGGAACCTTCAAAAGGATTTTCTTTGTCAAAAACCCAGAATTCAATTACGTTATCTTTTGTATTTTTGAAAATGCAGAGTTATATGAAAAAACTTTAGTTAGTCTTTTTACAACACTTGGAATTTCAATTTTTGTAGTTTTGATCATAGGAATCATCACAGTCCTCGTCATCGAATCCAAACTCAAACCATTAGATAGAATCAAAGTTAGAATCGCTGATATGGTAAAAGGAAACTTACAATCCGATTTTTATGATTCGAGTCGTGACGAAATTGGAAGTATGGCCAATGCTATGTTTGATTTCCAAACCAAACTACGCCAAATTGTAAACAAAACCCAAACTGTATCGAATGAACTCACAAACACAAGTTCCGATATTTATGAATCTATGTTATCACTCTCCGATGCTGCACAAAACCAAGCTGCAAGTAGCGAAGAAATTTCTGCCTCTGTAGAAGAAATCACAGCAGGGATTGAAAGTGTAGCCCAACGAACGGAAACCCAATCATTTACCTTAGTTTCTCTCATGAAAAAAATGACGGAGCTAAACCAAGCTGTTTCCGATATCGATAAAAAATTCCAAATTGCAGACACAAGAGTAGAAGAAATCACAAACGATGCCAAGTTAGGTGAAAAGTCCTTAAGTGAGATGAAACTTTCTATGGACAAAATCTACGAATCTTCCTCAGAGATGACAAATGTTGTGGAAATCATTCACAATATCTCGGAACAAATCAATTTACTCGCCCTGAACGCTGCCATCGAGGCGGCAAGAGCAGGAGTCAGTGGACGGGGATTTGCCGTTGTTGCCGATGAAATTTCCAAACTTGCCGACAAAACTGCCAAATCCATTGATGATATTGAAGAACTCATCAAACAGAATGAAGGTGAAATCAAACAAGGTCAGGAAAAAATTGACCAATCCATTGTGATTTTAAGTGAAACCATTTCTGGTGTGAATTCCATCAACCAAATGACAAAAGAAATTCGCTCCGTTGTTCAAAAACAAATTGAAACAAACGAAGAAGTCAACGAAGGTGTAACACAAATCCGAGAACTTTCGGAAATGATTAAAGAAGCCACCGACGAACAAAAAATGGCGATGCTCGAAATTTCCAGATCAATGGCAGAAATCAATACCCATGCCCAAACCACTGCAATGTCTAGTGAAGGAACCAAATCCAGTTCACAAAACATGAACCAACTTTCAGAAAGCCTACGAAGAGAGATCAATTATTTCCATGTCTAAATCCAAAAACAAAGTACCTTTCAAAACAAGACTATATGAATTTTTAATTCCACTTTGCTTGGGACTCATATTGGCAATTGGGGTGAAATACTTTATCATCACACCCGTTCATATTCCTAACCAGTTTATGGAGCCTACTTTAAAAAGCGGATCTACTGCTTATTTTAACAAATGGTTTCGCACCAAACAATTAGGGATTGGGGATGTGGTTCTCGTTCGTTCCCCACTTGATCCTGAATCCGTTCTGATTGCACGGATTGTTGGGAAACCAGGAGATACGATTTATGTACAAAAAAGAATGGTTTTTCGTAATGACACAATCCTAGATCCAACTAGTTTTCCAGAATCATCCGCGAATAATATCCCCCTCATCCCACAAGGAAAAACAGAGTCGGATGATATGCCCAAACTAACAGTTCCCGATAAATCTTTTTTCTTACTAGCTGACAACAGAGAACTGGGTGTTGATTCCAGAACTTTGGGTGTGATCCAGGAAAACCAAATCATTGCTACCTTATGGTAACAATAAACGACTATTAGGTTCCAAGTTGCAAAGGCAAATCCACAAAGAATTTTGTTTTCCCAGGTTTCGTTTCAAAGTGGAGCAGACCATTATGCCTTTCCACAATCTTTCTACAAATATCAAGACCAAGCCCGCTCCCTTCCCCAGCAGGTTTGGTAGTAAAAAAAGGCTCAAATACTCGACTTTGTACTTCCAAAGGAATTCCAGAACCAGTATCTTCCACGGTCACTCTTACTTTTTCTTCATAAACTTCTGTTCGAATTCTTAATTCTCCACGGAAGGTCATCGCTTGTAGTCCGTTATAAATTAAGTTTGTCCAGAGATGTAATAACTCTTCTGGATAACCATCAACCAGTGGAATTGGTTCATATTCTTTGATTAGAGTTACATTTCTTTTAAACTGATTTTGATATAGAGTGATTACGGTTTCGATATTCTCTTGAAGATTTGTTTTTACAGGACTGGATGACACTTCAAACCTAGCAAAGTTTTTTAAGGCAAAAGTCATTTTACTGGCACGTTCTACTGCAAGTTGCATAATACTCAAAGATTGAAATACAGAAACTTCTTCCACTAACAAAGAAATGACGGCAAATACATCCGAATCTTGAAACAAAATCTCAAACTCTTCCAGAATATGGAGGTCAAACCCCGAATCAATTAAGTTATAAGAATAGGATTCCGGAATAGTTTTAGATTTCAGCCAGGATTCAATTTCTTTTCTCCGCCTCATCCTTTCCTTTCCAGAAACCATCTCCACTCTCGACTTCAAAATATCCAAACAACTAAGAAATAATTTTTGTTTTTCGGAACTCGGAATAAGGTCTCTCAGTTCCTTTTGAAAAAGTGAAATTTCGGATTCAAAGAGAGTTTCTTTTAAGTTCTGTGCAGAAGCATTAATGGCAGCAATCGGATTATTGATTTCGTGAGCAATCCCCGCAACGAGTTGGCCAAGGCTTGCCATCTTCTCAGAGAGGATAAGTTGGGCTTGGGTTTTTTTAAGACTAGTAATGGTTACTTCCAACTCTGCATTAGTTTTTTTAAGATTCTTCGTCCTTTCTTCGACTAACCTTTCCAAACTTTCATTTAAGTCCCTTAGTTCTTTTTCACGAGCCTGCAATTCTTTGTTGATTTCATTTTTTCGAAAATTACTAACAGTGAGTGCAATTTGGTCTCCCAGTTGGCTACAAAAAATAATTTCATCTTCTTCCCAAGTATGAGTTTTCCCCACATGTTCAAAACAAATGGTTCCAATTAGTTCCTCACCCATACGAATGACACCATCTAACATTGCGGTGATTCCATTCGGTTTTAAGTAAGATTCAATAAATCCTTTGGTTCTTGGATCAGTATATGGATCATTTGCATCCACATATTTTTCCGATAACAGGTATTGGAACTCTTCCCGAAATTCCACTTCCTTAAGAACAGCCCCTGAGTTATGTATTCCCTTGCTTAAAAAATAAGAATCTATATTGTGTAATTCGTCTTTGGTTTCATTAAACAACCAAACTCCGACTCTTTCAATTCTGAGAAAACTAGAGACAAGCTCTGTGACAAATGCTGCAAATACAAGGATCTCTCCAGAACGAATCGCTGGATGGGAGGAGACTTCGGCCAAAATTTTTTGTTCGGCCCGCGCCCGGTTTAGCTCTTTTTCTAAGCCTTTCATGGGTTTTTAGAATCCTATTCGACGGATTCTACCGGCAATTCTTGCCAAACAAGGTAGGAAATTCTCAATTTCTTAAGGGTTCTATACGTACTTCCCTCTTAAAATGAGTGACAGAGACCCCGAATTCGAAATTCTGTAATTAAAAAATCGTTTCATCTCTCGATACGAGCCTTTTAGGAGAAACTCATGGTAAAAATCGCAATCAATGGTTTTGGTCGCATTGGACGACTTGTACTTCGATCCGGAATCAAAGATCCCAATTTAGAATTTGTCGCAATCAACGACCTTGTTACACCGGACAACCTTTCTTATCTTTTCAAATATGACTCCACTCACGGTCGTTTTGACGGTGAAGTTTCTCACACAGACAACGAAATCATTATCGATGGCAAAAAAGTAAAAACCTTCTCAGAAAGAGATCCAGAAAAACTCCCATGGAAAGAACTTGGAGTGGACTTCGTGATTGAATCTACTGGTCTTTTCACTGACCGAGTGGGTGCCGAAAAACACATCAAAGCAGGTGCCAAAAAAGTGGTGATCTCTGCTCCCGCAAAAGACAAAGACATCCCTACTTTTGTAATGGGTGTGAATCACGAAAAATACGATTCTGGAAAAGACAATGTCGTCTCTAACGCATCTTGTACAACAAACTGCCTAGCTCCGATCACAAAAGTGGTTCTTGACAACTTTGGAATCGTAGAAGGACTCATGACTACCATCCACGCGATGACAGCAACCCAACCAACCGTTGACGGTCCTTCTAAAAAAGACTTCCGTGGTGGACGTGGTGCCGCTCAAAACATCATCCCAGCGTCGACTGGTGCTGCAAAAGCAGTAGGGCTTTGTATCCCAGAAGTAAACGGAAAACTTACTGGTATGAGTTTCCGAGTTCCGACTCCAGACGTATCCGTTGTGGACTTAACCGTTCGCACAGAAAAACCAACATCACTCGCTGAAATCAAAAAGAAAATGAAAGAAGCAAGTGAAGGTTCCATGAAAGGAATCCTTGGTTATACAGAAGATATGGTGGTTTCAAACGACTTCCTCGGAGACATTCGTTCTTCTATTTTTGATGCCGATGCTTGTATTGAACTTAGCTCTACTTTCTTCAAACTCGTATCTTGGTATGACAATGAAATGGGATACTCTAACCGAGTTCTCGACCTAGTTCGTTACATGGCAAAAAAAGGCTAAGATGAAATTACCTCTTCTAGAAGAACAAAATCTAAAAGGAAAACGAGTCTTTGTTCGTGTGGACTTCAATGTCCCTGTGGAAAACGGAAAAGCTACGGACAAAACTCGGATCGAAAAAACCCTCCCGACTTTGGAGTTACTCATTTCCAAAGGGGCAAAGATCATTCTTGGAAGTCACTTAGGTCGCCCAAAAGGTGGCCCTGAGGCAAAATATTCCATGAAACCAGTGTTTGATGTTCTCTCCACACTCGTTAAAACCAAAGTCAGTTTTTCTGACTCGGTGATTGGTGCCCCTGTAGTGAAACTTTCAAACGAACTGGGCGAAGGGGAAATCCTCCTTTTAGAAAACCTTCGTTTCCATAAGGAAGAAGAGGAAAATGAGGCCGGTTTCTGTAAGGAACTGGCCAAGTTAGCTGATGTCTATGTCAACGATGCCTTTGGAACCGCACACCGCGCCCACGCTTCTACGGAAGGTGTGGCTCACCTACTCCCTGCCTTTGCAGGACTTCTCATGAGAAAGGAAATTGAAGTACTCAGTGGACTTCTCGCAAGACCGGAACGTCCTTTTGTGGCGATTGTTGGTGGTTCCAAAGTCAGTTCTAAATTTGCAATTTTAAAGAACCTTCTCGAGAAGGTAGACCACCTACTCATTGGTGGAGGGATGGCTTATACCTTTCTCAAATCCAGAGCGGTTCCCGTAGGTAAGTCCCTTGTGGAACCAGACTTTGAATCCCAAGCCTTCCAACTGATTGACAGAGCCGGAATCCAAGGGGTCGACCTCCAAATTCCGGTAGACCATATCATTGCCGATAATTTTGATCCTAATGCCAAAACCAAGTCTGTTGATAAAATGGGAATCATTGACGGTTGGATGGGAATGGACATTGGCCCGAAAACTGTAGATAATTACATCAAAGCCATCAAAGAAGCGAAAACCATCCTTTGGAATGGGCCGATGGGAGTGTTTGAGATGGACAAGTTCTCGAAAGGAACCATTGAGATCGCCAAAGCCATCAGTAAATCCAAGGCCAAAACCGTTGTGGGTGGTGGCGATTCCATTGCTGCCGTAAACAAGGCGGGTGTGGCAGACAAAATCACTCATATTTCCACAGGTGGTGGTGCTTCCTTAGAATTTTTAGAAGGACGCACTCTTCCTGGTGTACAATGTTTACTCCCTAAGGAAGAAAAATAAGATGAGAAAGAAAATCATTGCTGGAAACTGGAAAATGAATCTGACATTGGCGGAAGCTGTGACCATCACCAAAGGTTTGGTATCTGCGAGTGACTCGTCTGCTCATGAGGTAATGATTTTCCCAAGCGCTTTGCATTTGGAATCTGTTGCGAATCTTGCCAAAGGATCCAAACTCATTGTGGGTGCGCAGAACGCTTATCAGTCGGGACTCACTGCGATGACGGGAGAAATTTCTCCTACCCAACTGGCAGAACTGGGAATCCAAACGGTTCTTGTTGGTCATTCCGAAAGACGCCAATTCCTTGGGGAAACTTCCGAATTTGACAACCAAAAGATTTTATACTTTTTGAAAGCGGGTCTTCGCGTTGTTTATTGTGTAGGAGAAACTTGGGCAGAAAGAGAAAAAGGAAACACCTTTGCTGTGTTAGAAGACCAAATCAAAAAAGGTCTAAAAGACATTACAAGCGACCTATTTTCAAAACTTGTGATTGCTTATGAACCAGTTTGGGCCATTGGAACCGGAAAGGTAGCAACACCGGTAGAGGCTGAAGAAGCACATGCCTTTATTCGTAAGGAAATTGGAAATTTATTTGTGGGTGCTTCTGCAATTGCAGAAACAATTCAAATTCTTTATGGTGGTTCGGTAAAACCGGACAATATCAAAGAATTACTCGCCAAACCAAATATAGACGGTGGCCTCGTAGGAGGAGCCAGTCAAAAATTAGAATCATTTTTAGGACTTTTAAAATAAGGAAACAATATGGGATTTTTTGCAGGAACCATCCTCACACTTTTTATTCTACTCTCAGTTTTTCTCATCCTTCTTGTCATGATCCAAACCGGAAAAGGCGGGAGTGCAGGAATGTTAGGTGGATCTACCGCTAGCCAATCGGTTTTCGGTGCATCAACTGCCGACGTAATGACAAAAACAACAAGAGTTGCGGCAATTCTATTTATCGTTCTTTCTCTGGCTCTTTCCTTTGTTTTCGCAAAAAAAGACGAAGTGTTAGTACCTGATTTAGAACCAAGTTTAGAAACTCCGGTAGAAACTGATGGAACACCTTCCGAAGTACCGGCTCCTACTACTCCTTAATTTATTCTTCTGGACTGCCGGTCTTTTTCCAGAGACCGGTATTTCCGAAAAAGAAAATAGATTAGATAAGGAAATCCTCAGCCTTTACCGAGACATCGCTAAAGCTAGGGATCTTCTGTCCTACGAAAACCTAACATCTCTTCCTGCCAACACGACTATTAGTTTTATTGGAACCTATCCTAACAGAACTGGAATCCGGATTCGCAAATACAAAATAGATCCAGACCCACAAAACAAAAACAAAATCAAACATTCGGAAGAAAAATCGATTTTACTCGAGTTTAATGGTTCTGTTCTTTCCCGAGTGGAAGTTTTGGTAGTTACAGAAGATACAGAAATCGAACAAAAAACAAAAACTAAAATTTCAGATACTTCACCTTTGGATGAATCCTTAAATGACATGGTAATTAGTTTTTCTGGACTCGATGGGTCGGATAGTTTTCCACTTTCTTCTCTTCGTAATGATGAAATCAAACAAGAACGAAATGATTTTAAAAAAGACTTTTATATCAAATTTCTTTTAGATTTTCATAGCCAATTAGCTTCTATCATCGCCTTACAAAAAACTGGTGGGAACAAAAATCAAAAGTCTATGTTCAAACAATTAAACCAGTCCTTGGGGTATTGATTGTGCCTGAGAATTCACAAAATGGTGATTCTGCATCCGTAGAAAAGGTTGCGGAAAAAGCTCGTGAACTGGAAGCCATTTACGATGTGGTCCAAGACCCACTGGTTCTGATTGATTCTGATTTTAATATCCAAAGAGCCAATCTCGCTACCATTCTATTTGCCAAAAATAACAAGTATGATGAACTTCTTGATCGAAAGTGTTATGAAGTTTTATACCAACGAACAGACATTTGTCCCTATTGTCCCAAAATTAACGTAAAGTCTAAAGACAAAAATCAAACCTATTCCACTCCAATCACGAGAGAGATTTTTTTTCGCTCAGAGGATAAAAAACAAACTCTTCTTTTAGAATTTTATCCTTACCCCAAGCAGGAAGACCTTTTTTGGATGGTGGAAAAAATCTCTGACGTTACCAAACAAAGAGAAAAAGAGGAAGAATCCTTTCGGATGCGTAACCTTGCCTCTCTTGGGATTTTAATATCCGGAATTGCACATGAATTAAACAATCCACTAACAGGAATTAGTTTAACCCTCCAAAACCTAAAGGCAAACTGGCAAAACCAACCTCCCGAACAAATCGAAAAACGATTGGATATGATCAAAAATGATATCTCTAGGGCTGCAATCATTGTTTCCGATATCATCTCTTTTGCCAAAACAGATAAAGTAAAAGTCACACTGGGTGATATTGTCGAAACAATCAACCGTGCAAAAGATACGGTCATCCGACTTTATCCTCACTTAAGTAAGAATATCGTATGGCGAATTTCATGTGATTACGATTACCAATTCCCCTTCCACCCAGGAAAGATGGAACGTTTATTTATGAATTTGTTTCGAAACTCACTCCAAGCATTTGATTATAGGCCTGGTGAAATTTCCATAGAACTCCGAAAAACTAAAAACTGGCTTCATATCATTGTCGAAGATAATGCTGGAGGAATTCCAGACACCATTGTCCAAAAGATATTTGATCCATTTTTTACGAGTAATAAATCCGGGACAGGAACAGGACTTGGACTTTCCATCTGTCACTCCATCGTCAAAGAACATGACGGAAATATTTCTGTTAAATCCAGTGAACAAAAAACTCGTTTTACCATTTCCTTTCCACTCACCAATGATATCACGGAGCAAAATCCATGAAAAAATCAATTCTGATTGTTGAAGACATTCATTCCATTCGCGAAGCGATTATGGATTTACTAAGCACAAAGTTCAATGTTTTTGGAGCAGAACATTTTGAAGAAGCAGTTTGGTATTTGACCAACGAAAAAATAGATTTAACCATTACTGACATTCGTCTCCCAGGAAAATCAGGAATCGATTTGGTCAACCTCATCCAAAAAGAATTCCCACATATATTATATGCACTCATGACAGCGTATAATATTAACGAATATATAAAATATGCGAAAGACCTACATATTTGGAATATCATACCTAAATATAGTTTTTTAGATATCCATCTCATCGAAGTGATGGTAGAAAAGTTACTTTCCAACGATATATTTGGAATTGAAAAATACTTTTCGAATGACTTTAAAGTAAATATCCAAAACATCAATAGTGAATTTGAAGAAGCACCAAACAATGGAATCATTTACAAACAGATCAAATCGGACCAAGATCGTTCGATACTTTGTGGAAAAATTTCCAAAAACTTAATCCAACTAGGTGCTCCGAAGGCCATCCAACAAGTGTTAGAAGAGCTTACCTCAAATGCTATGATCAGAGCTCCCCGCACCCATGAAGGGGAATACAAATACCAATTTGAAATTCCAAGTCATGATATGGTAGTTCCACTCGACAATATACAACTTATGCCTGATGATTATTTTTTGATCGGGTATGGTGCCACGGAAAGTACAATTTTTATTGTGGTTCGTGACCAGTTTGGATCACTACGAAAAGAAGAAATTTTACATAGGCTTGACCGTCATATCAGCATTGACGATTCTACTGGTTTTCCAAAAGGTTTGGAAGATAGTCATGGCCGTGGTCTTTATATCTGTCGCGAGATTTCAGACCAACTCATCTTTAATATCGAACCTGGAGTTTGTACGGAAACCATTGCCATGATCAACCGAGAAGGAAGGACTGGTTTCAAGTCACTTTCCATTTATGAAGTGGATCCAAAATCCAAATCAAATTCTTAAATATTAAATAGAATGTTCTGCGAAAGCGTCCGTAACCCCCACAGAACAAGAGTTAATTAAAAATTAGCAATTTTAAACTCGCAAAATCAAAAAATTTGAAATTGCATCAAATCAGATTTGGATTGCATATAAAAAACTGAATTAACTTTTCCTGGAAAAAAACGAATTGGTAACTCTGATGGTGGAATTCGTTTGGAACGAATCAAATTTCCCTTAGTATTATAGAACTGAATTTCTGATTCCGATAGTACTGCATAAATCGAATCTGTTGCAAATATGGACTGGTAAACTCCACCTGTTTTCTGTTTTGTTTTTTCCCAAACCAATTTTCCATCTTGATAGAAAGTGATTGAGTCTGGTAAGTTGAAAATGATAGAACCATCATTCCCTGTAACAAAATAAAGTTTGTGAGGATAAAATTTTGGTAATGCAAACTCCTCAACCGGTTCACCTTTCTCATCTAAAACTAAAACAAAATCATTGTTTAATAATGAATAATGAACTGATGAAAACCTTCCGTCCGGAGAAATAGAAACAGATTTAAAAAAAGAATCTTTTTTGTCTTTGGAAAGATCTATCTCAAAAATGACATTGCCTTTTTCATCCAAACGATAGATTTCTCCGCCTGAAAATAAAACAATCACACCTTTGTTTTTAGAATCAAATTGATAATCAGTAAGGAATCTTCCGTTCAATTCAGATTTACCCACTCGGTTCCCGCTTTCATCCATCAAAAAAACTGTGTTGTTATCACCTGACAAATACAATACAGGAGAAGCAAAGTATCCACTTCTTGGATAAGAGTTGATTGGTTTTTTCCAAAACAATTCCCCCGTATCTGAGAAAAAATTTACCTCATCTCCAATTTTCTCATACAATAAATAACCATTCGATAACAAAGGAAAGTCGACTAAATACTTAGGATCCATTTCAGGAAACTTACCCGTTCGAAAGGAATAGTATCTTCCTCCTGTTTTGTATCCATTAATGGTTTTTAAGGGATCTTCACCTATTTTAGGTGAGGTGGTTCCAAACCTACCCTCGCTGTTCCATACCCAAGTTTCCCTAATGTTCGGAACTAAATTTAAATCAACATCCCAACTAAAAAAGAATAATAGAAAAAAACCTATGGAATATACAATCGTTTGTAACATCTTAAACGTTCCTTTGTTTTAATGATTGGTATAATAAAAATAGAGCTGTATTACTTGCATTTTCTCTGATACTTTCTCTGTTTCCTGGAAAAATATAAGAATGAGTTTCGATCGATCCCTCAGGTGATTTGATCCCAATCCAAACCATACCAACTGGTTTTTCATCCGTTCCGCCATCTGGGCCCGCAATTCCTGTGATCGAAATACAATAATCTGCTTTGGTTTTTTCAGATATCCCTTTTGCCATAGCAGTTGCTGTTTCCTTACTCACAGCTCCAAACTGATTTAAAGTATCCTCTGGAACACCGAGTAAAGATTCTTTCAACTCATTGGAATAGGTCAAAAACCCACCAACAAAATAAGAACTAGAACCGGGAGAGTCAGTTAGTTTTTTCCCAAGAAGGCCACCCGTACAACTTTCTCCTACCGCAATTGTAAGTTTTTTAGAAATTAATTCTTCGTGAACAAAGGTGAATACATCATCGGAAATAATTTTCGGATACTGGTTTTCTAACTCAGCGACCACCTTTTCTAATTTTTTAGAATCGAGGGATTGAAAAATACACTTAATATAACCCCTGTTTGCTGTGACACCCCATTCTACACCAGAAAAAAGTCTATCCCGATGGGCTTCGACAAAATCTTTTTGGTAAAGTGATTCACCAATATTCCATAACCATTTGGTTTTTTGGACTAAGTTTTCTCGTGGGTAAATTCTTTTTAGTTCTGGGGTTAACCTTCGTGCGAACATCTCCTTCATTTCTGAAGGAACACCTGGCATACAAACCAAATATGAATCTACTCCGATAGGTTCCACAAATCCAACAGCAATCCCAACATGATTGTCTAAAGTTTTGCAATCTTCTGGAACATGTGTTTGGCGCATTACGGTAGGAAGGATATCACTATATTGTTTTCCACGAGATTCATAAATTCTTTGTAAACGGATCTTTGCTTTTTCAACAGAGTAAGATTTTTTTCCACTGAGTTTTAAAACGGTTTCTAAAGTATAATCATCTTCAGTTGGGCCAAGACCACCGGTCATCAGAACTAAAACAGGTTTTGATTCTGCCAATTGTTTTAAAGTTTTTAATTCAGAAAGGATCAGTTCTGGATCATCAGGCAAAGCAATAAACTTTTTCACCTTCCAACCTAATTCGAACAATTGGTTTGCCATCCAACCAGAGTTAGTATCTAAACTCCTTCCGGCTGTAATTTCAGAACCGGTGGAAATGATGACAATATATGGTGCTTCCATATTTTTTTAAGTCTCTTCTTTTGACATCTTTTCGGGAGCAGAAATTCCAAGAAGTGCCAATCCACTTTCCAAAGCGAACTTTGTATATAGAACAAGCGCCAATAGAGTATCTCTTTCCTGGCCTACTTTGTCTTTGATACGGTTGTCTTTTTGTGAATAAAACTTAGTAAAAGACTTACTCAAAGATTGTAGATAGTTTGTAAGTCTGTGTGGTTCGAAACTAGTTGCTGTATCGTAAACTTCTTCTTGAAGTCTCGCAACCCAAAATAACAACCGAGTTCGTTCCTCTTGTTTCAAAAATTCCACAGAAATTTCTGACTCTAAAAGTTTTAAATCCATAGGAACTTGTAATTCACGAAAGATAGAACAAATTCTCGCATGTGCATATTGAATGTAAAAAACGGGGTTTTTATCCGATTCATCTTTGGCCAAATCCAAATCAAAATCAAGAGGGGCATCGGAACTTCTCATAAGGAAAAAATAACGGCCGACGTCTCGACCTTGTTTTCCCAAATAAGAGAGAAGATCACGCATTGTTTGGAAAATTCCCAAACGTTTGCTCATCTTTACCTTTTCTTTGTTTTCAATTAAGTTTACCTGTTGGGCAATCAGTACTCGAAAACTTTCATCTGTTTTCCCAAAAGACTTCACGGCTCCTTTCAAACGAGCAATGTATCCGTAGTGGTCAGGTCCCCAAATATCAATCAGCGTATCAAATCCTCGTGTGAATTTATTATAATGATAAGCAATATCAGCCATCAAATACGTTGGACGACCATCTTCTCTTCGGATCACACGATCTTTATCATCACCATAGAGAGTGGAGAGAAAGTGGAGTTTCCCATCGATTGTGGCTACATCTTCTTTTTTTAAAATCGTTGGAACCTTTTCCACGTCCCCAGCTTCATGTAGACTACGTTCACTAAAAAACAAATCAAAGTTCACACCAAAAAGTGCTAAATCTTCCTTTTGACGACTCAAGTTGTATTCTACTGCATAAAGAGAAAGAAAGTTTATCACATCATCCCATTTTTCTGCAGACACAGAATCAAATACAAATTTAGTTCTTTTATCATCTTCCAAACATTGACTGGCAATGTCTTTAATGTATTCCCCTCGATAACTTTCCTTAGGTAGAATTCTTTTTTTGATTAAATTTATAACTGATTCATCCGACTCTTCTTCTTGGAATTGGATCGTCTCTCCCTTCGATTCGAAAATACGAAGTAAAACAGCTACTCCAAGTAAATAAACTTGATTGCCATAATCATTTACATAAAACTCTCGTTTGACGGTATGTCCGAGACTTGATAACAAATTTGCCAACGCATCTCCGTAAGCTGCTGACCTGGCAGAAACAATATTCATAGGACCGGTTGGGTTGGCTGAAACAAATTCGAGTAGTATCTTTTCTTTTTTTGGTGTTTCAGCAAATGACACATGAGGGGTCATAACAGAAGTTACATATTTATTTAAAAACTGAGTTTGGATTCTGAAATTAATAAACCCCGGCGGTGAAAAACTAACAAATTCAAAAAAAGAATTATTTTGAATCTCTGATAAAACTGCTTCCGCAATTTCTTTTGGATTTTTATTTAGAATATTTTTATTTTCTAAGGCAAATGGCGACGAATAATCTCCAAATTTTTCATCTCGTGAATATTCGATTCTTATTTTTAAATTCTCTTTAACAGAAGTAAGGTTATTTTTTTCTAAATAGATATCGACCGCTTTCTCTAATTCAGAAAGAACAAGTTGTTTCAATAATTGATTTGCATTCATTCTAGTATTTGATTTCCATCTTTAATTTGTCTGAATTTTGCCAAAGTTCAAAACTTCTGGCTTTGAACCTGGATACAAAATGGGGAATACTTTCTTTTTCTTCCCGGAGGGTAATTTGGAAGGATTCAGACTTACCCTTTTCCAAACTAGATTTTTCTGTCTTTCGAAAGTTCTCACCCTTCAGAAGGAGTTGAAACAATGCAAAAAATACGGAAAAAGTCATACAAAGTAAAATGGTCTTTGTAATTGAATTCATAAGTACCCTATTGTTTTATAAAACTCAAAATATGATTTTAACTCTTTCCCAAATAGAGAACGGAGGAACTGATTCAAAATTAAATCCCCATCCCTATAATCAGATTCTCGAGGAAAGATTCCCAAAACATTCGAAAATTTCTTTGATAACATAGTATGAAATAGTTTCAAAACAGGCAAATGATCTTTAGGAATAGGATGGCAATCGGAACATAAAAATTCACGATCAGCCACCGAAAAGTAAGCTGCTTGTTTGGAAAGAACCTCTTCGCCGCAAGTATGACAATAAAATTCTGTCGGGAAATGGCCCATATGAGACAGAGCTCGCAATTTAAAAAAAGGAAGGATTTGTTTTTGAAATCCCTTTTCATTGGATGTATCCAAACTACCAGATAAAAGTTGAAAAAGAAACGGATGACTCTCTCCTTCTGGATAAAGAAAGGATGTTAGTTCCGTTACATACAAAACAAACAAAGTTCCTAAATAATCTGATTTTAATTCATCATATCGATTGACTAAATGAACTTCCTTAATCGACTTCCAATCTTTTTCCGCCTGATCATAATAATCAACTTCCACAAGAGAACCAATTTCTGTGGTAATTATGGCTCGTCTTTTAGACTTACGAATTCCTTTGCTTAGAAAATTCATCCTCACTTGCGACTCACCAGCCAAACTAATCAGTCTATCACTGTCACCAATATCACGACTCTGAATGACAATCCCCTTTTCCTTTCGAATTGCCATCTAACGTTCAAACACCAGTTCCAAACACTCGTCTTCTTTTCTACGCATTTGAATAGCATCTTCTTCATTAGTTTCATGATCATAACCAAACAGATGTAATATACCGTGAACAAGAAGACGATAGAACTCATCAACAAGGGAATGTCCGATTTCCTTTGCCTGATCACGACAAGTATCCATTGAAATAACAACTTCACCCAAAATTTGAAATGGGATAGGAGGTGATTCCGAATACAATGGAAAGGATAAAACATCTGTAGTTTTATCAAAACCTCTTCTTTCCAAATTGATTTCTCGCATCAAATCATCATCAACAAGGAGAATCGAAAGTTCTAAGGCTTGCAGAAAATTGGGGCTTAAAAATTTAAGAATGAGTTCAGAATTTTCTAAAACCAACTCAGGACGGATTTCGGTGTCACCACCCCACTGGCCATTCAAGTGGGTCAGCACACTAAGAGAGGAATTCATTTTTTAATTTTTTTGGAACCAGCAACTTCCAAAGCTTTAGTATCTTCTGGTTTTGGGTATTTAGGTCTTTGATGTAAACTAGAGAGTAATACTTCTTTAAAACTAGATTTGATAATTTCTAAATCTCCAATGGTAAGTCCACTTTCGTCCAATTGATTCTCAGCAAGTTTTGAATTTACAATTTTACGAATGAGTTCATCCAAACTTTCTTGCGATACCTCATCTAACGAACGAGAGGCAGCTTCAAGTGAATCGGCAATCATAACAATTCCCGTTTCTTTACTTTGAGGTTTTGGTCCTGGGTATTGAAAATCTTTTTTGTTTATATTTTTTCTAGCCGAAGGAGAAATTTCCTGCAGAGCTTTATGATAAAAAAATGCCATAGTTGAGGTGCCGTGGTGTTCAGGAATAAAACTAATAATTTCCCGAGGTAACCTTGCCTTTTTTGCCATTTCAATCCCATCTAACACGTGATCAATGACTGTTTTCGCAGCAAGAGCCGGATTGTTTTTATCGATATGTTCTGGTTTCGGAATTAAATGTTGGTTTTCGACAAAAAACCCTGCATTCGGTATTTTTCCAATATCATGGAAATATACACCTACCCTTACAAGAAGCCGATCTAAGTTTAAATTCTGCGCCGCTCGTTCTGATAAAGCTGCTACCATAAATGTATGTGTGTAGGTAGAAGGAGCTTTGGTTAACAATTGTTGCAGGAGTGGATGACCCGTGTCCGCAAGTTCAATCAGTTTGAAACGTGTAGGAATATTAAATATATATTCATACATTGGTAACAAAAACTGAACCGCAGTGGCACTGGCAAAACCATTCACAAAGCACATTACTGTGATTCGGAACAAATTGGAATTGGTTAGATCGCGAAAAAAACCAGAACCAGTTGAAACATAAAACTCCCTCCCATCAAACAAATAACCAGCAGTTGTGATTAGAATTTGAACAAAGGTAAGAAGGAACCCAGCTTTTAAAAAATCGATTCGTTTGAGTAGCCGCCTTCCATAAATAGAACTCATGACGGCTACTGTAAAGGCCAACATAAAGGAAGTTGGATTGTATCGAGATGCAAAAAACACAGCAAATGCTAAGAAAAATCCAATGGCAATGGAGAGTTGTTCATCGTAAACAAAACCAAGTAGCAAACACAACATTCCCACAGGAACAAACATTCCAAAATAATATACACCCGACAAATCACTGTCAGTTGCATAAAAAACCTTTGAAAGTAAATAAATAGACGCAATGACTATCCAAAGCGTAAAAAAGATGATGAGATTACTCGAAAGGTCATTCAACCTGTTTGGTCGGTAACGGATCAGGTAAAACCCAACAATCACAATCAATACACATTGAGTCAAAAAAATTGAAACAATTGATGCCAAGTTTGCACGAGTTGCATACCGGTTCATCATATCTAATTTTAGTTTTACTTCTGGAGTGATCACATCTCCAGAACGAACGATTACTTCATTTGCCTGGATACGACTCTTTTGGATGGGAATCGAATTTGCGGCTCGCATTCGAGCATTTTCTGTTTCTTCTGCATTGTAATTACAAGCAGGATAAGAATACACATAATAAAGTCCAATACGAGAGACTGCTTTTAATAAAGATTCAGAAACATTCGGCAATTTCTCAGAGGCTAACTTTGATAATACGGATGCAACAGGTCCTTCTTTATAAATCTGAGACCTAGGAATGACTAAGTTTCCATCGATAATGGATGTTTGGTCTTGGGTTCCGATGTTTCGAATTTTTGCCCCTGCCCGATCCAAATCTTTGATAAAAGGTAAATCTTCTTTGACGATACAATACTTAGAAAAAATCAAATTGGTATATTGTTCGATAAAATTCTTGAGTTTATCTTTCCGTGGGTAATCCAGAATGGCTTGGATTTCTTCATTGGTTCGATTGCGCCATCTTGGGATTCTATCTTTTACAATGGCGGGTGTTCCCTTCCCTTCTGCTAAAATCGAACGTAAGAGTTCTACATCCTCAGAAAGGTTGGTATCAATGCCTGCGACTAAAATTCCAAAGTCTTTATCGAAAGCAAAAGGAACATTCGAAACTGCTTTTAGTTTTTCCCCATTTGTTTTTTCAGAATCTTCATAGGAAAATTCTTTTACCGATTGGATCGTTTCAGGGGCAATTTTTCCTTCTGAAAACAATCCATCCGGATCTGTATCTACTTTTGTTTGTCCAAAAAATGGGATGGAAAGTACATAGGTGACAAACAATAAAGTTAGAAAAACCAGAATAATTTGGATGTTTCTGACAACAGAAACCGGCCTCACTCTCGTTAGAAAGTCAGTTAGTTGCGTCATGGAGGAATCTAATATTGCTTTCATGGTTTTTTAGTAAATAGACTTTCGTTCTCTTCGAATCGTCTTACAATAGATTCGACGATCGGGTGGCGTGTAATATCTTCTCTACCAAAGAAAATCGTCTCAATTCCATTTAGATTTCTTAAGGTATACACCGTTTTTTCAAGGCCAGAACGTCCGTGAGCTAAATCAATTTGTGTGGCATCCCCAGAGATTGCCATTTTAGAATTTTTACCAAACCTTGTGAGAAACATTTTTAATTGAGGCAAAGTACAGTTCTGCGCTTCATCTAAAATAATAAAGGAATGAGAGAGAGTCCTTCCTCTCATAAAAGCAATGGGAGCAATTTCAATTTTACCCACTTGTAAGTATTCGCTGGTTTTTTCAAAACCAATACATTCGTGTAACGCATCATAGATGGGACGAAGATAGGGATTCACTTTTTGTGTTAAGTCGCCTGGAAGAAAACCTAAGTTCTCACCTGCTTCGACTGCAGGCCTTGTGAGGATAAGCCTATCCACTTCTCCTGTTTGCATCATACGACAAGCAGTGGCTATGGATAAAAAAGTTTTACCGGTTCCGGCAGGGCCCATGGCAATGGTGATGTAGTTTTTATGAAGGCTATCTACAAAACTTTCCTGGTTTTTTGTACGAGGAAAGATGGGTTTTCCTTTGAAGGTAACAAAGATTTTATCTCTTGGAGTCCAAGTTTCTCCTTCCTTTTGGAAGTCAGAAGAACCAGGGGTTGGCCAACCACCGCTAGAATCCTTTACCTTACCTACTAAGTAATCAATATCAAAAAAAGAGTAATCGGCCTTGTCCGGTCTACGTTTGAAATTTTCTTCCACCTTATGGAAGGTATCCAAGGCCACTTGGATCTGATCCTCGCTCCCTTGGATGATAAGAGATTTTCCTCTGGGGATGAGTTTTACATTGAGGCGACTTTCCCATAACGGGAGTTTGCTGTCTCCAATCCCACATACCGTTTGGTAGAGGGATTCTTCCTGAAATGTAAAACTTTCATCCATATTAGATAGTGACTACCCTGAGTTTTAATTCTTCTAGTTGTTTTCCTTCGACAGGTCCTGGTGCTTCACTCATCATACATGTCCCTTTTTGTGTTTTTGGGAAAGCAATGACATCACGAATGGAAGTTCCTCCAGTGAGTAACATCATGATACGATCCACTCCGAAGGCAATCCCACCGTGTGGTGGTGCGCCGAAGGAAAGAGCATCGAGTAAAAATCCGAATTTGGATTTAGCATCTTCTTCTCCAATTCCAATGGCTTCCAAAACTAGACTTTGGATTTCTGGGTTGTGAATCCGGATGGAACCACCGCCAATTTCTGTGCCATTGAGAACTAGATCATAAGCTTTAGCACCTATCGAAGAAAGGTCAACCGATTTCCCAGCTTTCCAATCTCTTAGTTTGTCAAAGTCTTCTTCTTTGGGAGAAGTGAAAGGATGGTGGAGGAAGGTCCAAGTTTTTGTGGTTTCATCTAACTCAAACATAGGGAAGTCCACGACCCAATGGAAACTATAAGGAACTTTTGGTGGATCATATTTTTCCGATAATTTCAATCGTAAGGCACCAAGGGAAGCATTCACAATCTTAGATGTGTCTGCTCCGAAAAATACCATATCCCCTTCTTTGGATCCAACTGCTTTCGCAATGGCGGCAAGTGCTTCTGGAGTGAATCGTTTGGTGATTGTAGATTCCAGTCCATTTGCCCCATGTTTCATGTAAGCAAGACCTTTCGCTCGGAAGTCTCTTGACAGCCAAGAAGTTAGGTCTTCGATTTCCTTACGGGAAATCACAGAACCACCAGGAACACAAATCGCCTTTACCACTCCACCACCGGAAACTGCTGCACTAAAAACTTGGAAGTCCGCATCTTTTACAATTTCTGATACATTCACAAGTTTCATTCCAAAACGAATGTCTGGTTTGTCAGAACCGTATTCTTCCATCGCCACGTGATATGGCATGGTCATAAACGGTGCATTCACTTCTAAATTAAAAACTTTTTTTAAGGCAAAAGCCCACATGGTTTCGATCTCAGAACGAATGTCGTCTTCCGTCACAAAAGAAAACTCCATATCAAGTTGCGTGAATTCCGGTTGGCGGTCTGCACGTAAGTCTTCATCTCGAAAACATTTTACGATTTGGAAATATCGTTCCATTCCCCCAATCATTAAGATTTGTTTGAAAAGTTGTGGGGACTGCGGGAGAGCATAAAACTCACCGGCATTCAAACGCGAAGGAACAAGGAAATCACGAGCCCCTTCTGGAGTGGATTTATTTAGAATAGGAGTTTCGATTTCCAAAAAGGATTTACTATCCAAATACTCTCGAAGAGCAAATGTTAGTTTGTGGCGAAGAATCAAACGATCCCGCAGTTCTTCGCGGCGCATATCCAAATAACGATACTTCAAACGAATTTCTTCACCTGATGGATCAAATTCATCTAAGGTAAATGGAGGAGTTTTGGATGTATTTAAAATTTCTACTGATTCAGCAATTAACTCGTATTTGCCGGTTTCCATTTTTGGATTTACCGATTCTGCATCACGAAGAGATAGTTTTCCCTTCACAGCAATCACAAACTCAGAACGAATTTTTTCTACTTTGGAGAAGTCATCTCCCAAAATTTCTTTACGAGCAACAATTTGCAAAATACCAGATCGATCACGAAGATCGATAAAGATCACTCCCCCTTGGTCACGGTAACGGAAAGCCCAACCGGAAAGGAATAAAGTTTTACCAACCGATGTATCAGAGACACTCGTTGCGCTAATTCTATTTTTATATTCTGACGTAACCCAGTGATTCAATTGAAAACCTCTTTATAATGGAACGTTGTCGAAACGGCTGATCTTCGGATTGAACATCAATGGAAAATCGGCCGTAGCACCCGCTCTGTTTTTGGCGATAATGATCTCTGCCATTCCCCTTTTGTTAGGGTCAAGCTCCTCGGGAGGTTTCACCATTTCTTCCCGATAAATAAAACAAACAATGTCCGCATCCTGCTCAATGGCACCTGACTCCCGTAAGTCGGAAAGTTGTGGCCTTTGGTCTTTGGAGCGATTTTCAATGGAACGATTCATCTGCGACAATGCGATGATAGGACAACCCACTTCCCGTGCCATTTGTTTCAGTCCCCTGGAAATATTGGCAACCTCTTGTTGCCTTCCTCCCATGGCTGCTTTGGGATCACTCATTAGCTGTAAATAATCCACAATCACAAGTCCCACTTCTTCTGTGGTACGAAGTTGGCGAAGTCTCGCTGAAAATTCTTGGATGGTTAAATATCCTGAATCATCAATGTACAAACTTGCAGAAGTGATATTTCCAATACTGTCTTTGAGTTGGGTCATCTGTGCCGAAGTAAGAGTTCCCGCTTTTAAGGCATAAGAATCAATCCTTGCATCCGCACTAATGAGTTTGAGAAGTAATTCAATCCGACTCATCTCTAACGAAAAAATAACAACCGTTTTGCGCTCTTTCAAAGCAGCGTTGGCCGCAATGTTCAAAGCAAAAGTTGTTTTTCCATTTCCAGGACGAGCAGCAAGAATCATTAATTCGTGAGATTTTAATCCCGTGGTTGCCATATCAAGGCCCGTAAAATGGGTTTTTAATCCATTAATACCACCGGTTCCATTTTGGCTGGCCGCCACTACATTTTTAATGTAATCAATGAGTGCATTGGCGTCGTCTTTTACTTTTCGTAAACCTTTGGATCTCTCTTGGCGAGAGATATCCATTAGCGACTGTTCTACGAGACTGAAAATAGAATCATTTTCCCCAGGTTCTACTTTTACTTTGTCAATGGCCTGGTTTAATGCTTCAACATACTTACGTCTGTCCGAAACACGTTTCACCCGCCGAACATAATAATCCAACGGTTGAAAAGGAACTGTATCTTTGTAAAGGGAAGTGATGTATTCCAAGTCGCGAGATTCATCTTTGAAAAGATGTTTTTCTCGCATTTGGTTTGTGACCGTAACTAAATCAATGTTGATTCCTTCATTGATGAGTTCGGTGACGGCTTCAAAGACACGCCTGTGTGTGTCCATATAGAAGTCGTCCGGGCTTAGACCTAAGTCTTCCTGCCCGGCTACCCCTCTCATGAGTAGGTAACCGATTAAGTTCTTCTCAGACTCTATCTCCTGAAGGGGGTTAGAATTCATCGAAAAAGCTTTAGTGTAAGACTATGCTTGGCCGACGACTTTAACTACGATTTGAGGTACAACACCTTCAGCCAAACGAACTTTAATTTTAAACTCACCAACTGACTTGATTGGCTCACCTAAATCTAACTTACGTTTGTCGAGTTCTACCCCAGTGTTTTTGATTGCAATTGCAATGTCATTCGCTGTCACAGAACCAAAAAGTTTCTCGTTTTCGCCCACTTTTACTTTTACTTCGTATGTTTTACCATCAATCGAAGAAGAAAGTTCTTTCATCACTTTTACGCGTTTGTCGCGTTTTAGTTCAGCAAGTCTTTTTTGGTGGAGAGCGGCTTTAGTGTTTCCATCATTCGCACGGACAGCAAATCTTCTAGGAATGAGGAAGTTACGTGCATAACCATCTGCAACTTCTTTCACATCACCGGCATCACCAAGATTCAATACGTCTTTTTGTAATACAACTTTCATCCGTTACTCCTACAGAACTTTAAACGGCAATAAGCCGATAGATCTGGATTTTCTGATTTCACGAGCAAGGGCTCTTTGGTGTTTGCCACAAGTTCCAGTGATTCTTCTTGGAATGATTTTACCACGGTTGGTAACAAATCTTTCTAAGATGTCTACTCGTTTGTAATCAAGACCTGCAAGTAAGGCTTTGTCAGCGCAGAACTTACATACTTTCTTTTTATATTTTGCGTTTTTACGACCGAATTTGCCTTCTCCGTCTTTACCACGGAAACCGCCTTTTTCGTCGTCTTCCATCCCGTCCATACTCTCGCGGGAATCTGTTCTTGTTTCATCAATATTTGCTGTTTCGCTCATTGTCATAACCTATCAAAAAGGAATGTCGTCATCACCGGCTGGATAATCATCATAACCACTACTTACGCCGGAATCATAAGAATTGGAACTGTCAGAACGGTCTCCTCCCGATCCACCACCTTGTCCTTGGCCGCCAAGTAACTGCGCGGATTCGACATAGACACGGATTTTGGAGGCTTTTTTGCCTTCAGGAGTTTCCCAGGACTGTTGTTGAAGTCGACCTTCAATCGCTACTTGTTTCCCTTTGCCAGCATATTGTTTTAATATATCAGCAAGTCGGCCCCATGCAACGCAGTCAAAATAATGAGTTTCCTCTTTCTTTTCACCGTTAGTCACATAAACTCTGTTATTCGCAATTGAGAAATTGACAACAGAACTTCCGTTCACCGATTTAAATTCCGGATCACGGGTCATTCGACCGATTATAAGTACTTTGTTTAGATCGTTAGCCATTTGCCCTGATTACGAGGGTTTTTAAGATATTTACATTGAGTTTAAACTCATGTTCGATCTTTGAAACTTCTGTAGGGGATCCGGAACACTTGATAAGTATGAAGTGACCTTGTTCGTCTTGTCCAACGGGATGCCAGAGTCTTTTAGAACCCCAATCCTCTTCGCCTTGGATCGTGAAGTTGTATTTGGAGAGTAAGTCTTTTACTGCAGACTTCGTCTCTTCTACATTACCTTCACGAAGAATATTCGTGATTTCGTAGTTTCTCATATTTCTCCTATGGGTATACCTACATAGAAACACTTGTAGGTAGAAGAATTTGTTAGTTTCCACTAGGGTTTTGCCAATGGGGCCTTGGGTCAATGGAATTTCTTCTTGGAGTTCCCAAACCTTTCCAATTCCATGTAATTTCTAACATTTTTATGGGTGAAAAATCAAATTTTCCAGAAGTTTGGGGCCTTGGCCTTGGCCTATTTTTAGCACTTTATGCTGGTTTTCTAAACCACATCACCCCGAAAGAACCGGCTCTCGACAACCACTCCGGATTTGAATCCACCCTCCTCGGTCTTGAGATGGCAGAAACCCCTAAACAAGTCCAAGACCTAATTGGAATTCCCGACACCATCGATTTTTTCAATTTATCTGCTGAATACAGAAGGGTTCATTATTTTGACTTTGGATTTATCTTTTGTTATCTGGCATTTCTTACGTATACCGGCCATTATGCGGGAAGAAAAGTAAGGCCCATATTTCTAAAAATTTTTATGGGAATGGTTTTACTTCTAGTGATCGCTGGTTTTGCCGATTTAATCGAAAACATTTTAATCTTAAATGTTTTGGATGCAAAAACGGCAGAAGAAATGACCCCTTCTCTAGAATACTTAAAACCCACATCCCAACTCAAATGGTTTTGTTTGTTTGGTTATGTTGCCATAGTTTCCGTCTACTTTTGGTTATATGAAAAAGGTTGGATTTTAAGAACGGCTTCGATTTTGTTTTTTACAGGATTTTTTCTACAGTTGTTTTCGATTTATAAAACCAATCTATTAGAACTCAGTTTTCCGTTTTTTGCAGTGGGACTTACCTGCAGTTGGTTCCATTACGGTTTTAGTTTGGCTTTTAGTTCCTTATCAAAAAAAACATAACCCCTACCCCCAGAAATCACTAAATCGGTTCCGAGTTGTTTGCAAAGGATCGCATATTCTTTTAAAAAAATCTCAGCCTCTTTTGGACCCAAAGGAAAAAAATAATGATCACCAATGAGCGTTTGGTGTTTTCCAAAAACTGGAACCACTTCAACAAACAAAAGTTTATCGGCATCAAAATGCAAAACCACAGAGATATTGTGTTTCAAATATTGGTTTTTAGAACCAAATAGAAAATTTCCAAGAGAATAAATCACAACTCCTTTGGGAAATACTTCGATCCCTTGCGGGACATGGGGATGGTGTCCGATGATGACTTGATAACCCGCATTCACCAGATATTTGGCCGCATTTCTTTCTGTTTCCATCGGTAAGGGACTATATTCCACTCCCCAATGCACCGACAGAAGATTGACTTGGTTTGGTTTGGTTTTTTTGATTAATCTCTCTGCTGTTCCCACTCGGAAGTATGCAGCACCAGGAGATTTGATTCCAGAAAATAACCTCGTTTCTCCCGTATCCGAAAAAGAAAAAATTCTGTATTCTGTATTTTGTTTCGAAACAGTGATGGGAACTAGAGCCTCATCGGTATTTTTACCAGCCCCCGCATGAGGAATTCCAAACTCATCTAGAAGTTCTAAAGTTTCGAATAACCCACTTTCCCCAAAATCCATGGTATGGTTATTCCCAAGAAAAACCCCATCGATCCCAAACATACGAAGCACCAAAAGGTCTCTTCTTTCACCAAAGAAAACATAGGACTTCCTCTGGTCGGCAGCTGGTGTTTTATGAAGGATGGGCGTTTCTAAATTGAGAAATCGAAAATCAAAATTCTTTAGATAACTAAAAAAACTACGAAAAGGAAAATACGGATCCTCCGTTTTCATTGAATCCCGAACTCCCCAATTGAACATCACATCCCCACCAAACCAAAGTTTAGTGGATTTAGGATATTGGATGGTTTCTCCAGTTTCCGTCCGGAAATGGTAAAGATCCTTTATGGGTAGATCTATTTTTGGTTCTTCCGACTCAGGAATGTCCGCAGAAAATAAAAACAGCGGCAATAAAAAAATCAGGAATAAAAAGGAACGAAACTTAGACATTTAAAAACGAAATGTATTTGCTGGTGGTTCCGTAATTTGCGATTTTTTCAATTTAATTTGGATCAGAACGTTTTCCTTTTCTGTATCCAAACTAATCACTTTGGTTAAAATTTCTTTTGGAGGATGGATTTGTTCTGGTTTGGTTTTAACAATCGCAATGGCCTTTAATCCACGTTTGGCGCTAGAAAGTTCAAGCCTGTCCAAATTTCCCTCTTTAAAAAAATACTCATATTCCCCATCTGGTTTTGTCAGGGCAATTCTAGAATCTGCCGTATTAAACTTTGCCTTTGGATTTTGGATTTCATTCAAATAGGTTCCCGTAAGGTATTCGTAAATCACAGGAAAAGGAATCGCAAATTTTTTCTTTGTATTTGGATCTTGGATGAGAATGTCTCCCATCGGTAAGGTTTGAATTTCTTTTGTGCTAGTGGGTTTGATTTGGATTTGTTTTGGATCTGCGATGAGTTCTGTAAACACCATTCCAAAAAAAGTATCCATCAATTGGATTTTGATTTGTTTGGATTCTTTGGAAAAATACAACTTTCCATCCAAAGAAACATTATCTTTTTTAGGAACAAAGGTTTGGATCTGCATCGAAAACTCTGACTTAAAACTAGAGTATTCAGTTTGTTTGTCTAAAATTTCTTTGAGAACCGATTTGGACTCCACTTCTTTTGCAGATAAATATTTTCCTTTATCACGACCAATAAAATTAGGATCTTCTACCTCTGCCGAACTGCAAGAAACGAAAAGAAATAAAGCGATAATGAGGATTAGGTTTTCTTTCATTCAGAAATTTCCTTTTGTAATTTTTTGATTTTTGCGAGTAGATCTTTGTTTGTCTCAGTTTTTAATTTAGACTCAGAAAGTTTAAAGAACTGGAGTGCATTCACTGGATCTTTTTTAGCCATATAAACATCACCTAAATGTTCGTAGATCACTGGATCTTCAAACCCTCTTTCTAACGCTAAAGAAGCTGCAAAGTTCAAATGGAGAAGAGCACGATTAAAATCTTTTTTTCTATACAATACCCAACCCAAACTATCTTGGAAGGCGGGATTGTCTGGTTCGATAGAAATGGCCTGGTTTAAAAGTTTATTTGCTTCATCTGGGTTGATATCCCTTTCGGCGTATAAATAACCCAAATAATTCATTGCATTGGATGCATTTGGATTTAATGAGATGGTAGTTTTTAAATCTGATTCGGTTTCGCTAAACTTTTTTAATTTATCAAATGCGGTGGCTCGGTAAAAGTAATAATTAAAATTTTTAGGGTCAATTTTGATGGCTTCTGTAAAATCATTCACACTTTCTTTATATTTGGAAAGTTGAAAGTAAGCAAGGCCTCTCAAATAATAATGAGTCGGATTTGGATTTTCTTTTATGGTTTCAGACAAAACAGAAACTGATAATGATTCTTTTTTTAAGTTTCCTTGTAGATACAAATACGCCAAACGGAATCGTAATCGAAATTTTTTATCCGTTTCATTCGTAAGCCGTAAGGACTCTTTTGTGGATAGAATCGCGTGATTCCAAAGGCCTAACATCTCTTGGCAGGAAGATATCTTTTCAAAAAATAACGATTTTTCCTCATCGGCATTTTCTTTAGAACTAATCCGCGAGAGTCCTCTACGTAAGATCTTTTCTGCCGTGAGATATTGTCTATATTCATAGGCATATTGAGCCGTGTCTGCATTTAGAACTTCGTAATCAGATAGGTTTTCTTTTTCAGCAAGTTCCAAAAGGGCAATCCGAGGAGAGAGTCTTCCTGGATTTTCTTGGATATATGATTTTAGTTTTGTTTCGAGTCCAGTTTTGGATCCGGCAATGAGTTTATCTAATAAAAAAACAATTCCCTCTTTCGGTATTTTTTTTTCTTTTTTAAGTGTAGCAAAGTAAATGGGAGCTGCATCACGAGAATCCATAAAATAAATTTCTGCAAGCATATGAGAAGCATCAGTATCTCTTGGATTTTTTTCTCGAATTTGTTCTAGATACATCCGACATTGTTTAAAATCACCTAACACAAAATAAATTTGTGCCAATCGAAACAAAACTTCCATATCATTTTTGTAACCGGCTGTGTATTCCTGGTAACGTTTGATGGCAATTTTTGGATGGTCTAATTTATAATTGAGTTCACCAAGAGCTTTGGCGGTAAGATATTTATATTTGGAATGTGTGTCTCTTCTTTCGATCACAAAAGAAAGAGCCGTATAATACAATATAGACTGGTTCCAAAGTTTCCTTTCAAAATTCAAATTTCCAAGCAGATATAAAAAGTCAGGATCATTCGGAAACTTATGAAGAGAAGTTTCTAATACATCGGAAGCTTTTGCCAGTTCTCCTTGGCGGATACGAATTCTTGTTTGTAAAAGGATTAGGTCTTTCGTAACTTCGGGTGATTTGTTTATGGCTTTTTCTGACCATTCCCAAGCTTTCTCCAAACTCCCAAGCTCCAAATAATCCAAAGCAAGTGTTTCCGCACTGAGAGCACTTGGTTCTTTCCCCACTTCTAACAAACATAAGTGGTAAGAATCTAAAAAAGAAACGGAACGTTCAAAGGAAAGTTTGGAGTCTTCCGGTTTTCTGCGCTGTAAAGCTTGGAATCCATCCACTTGTTCCCGAAGTCCCCGAGAAAGTAAAAACTCAGCCGGCACACCCGGTTCTAAACGGGAACATTCTTTGGTTCTTGTCCCAGGCTCAGTGGCGAACAGAGAAAGTGAAAGAAAACAAAAGAAAACAAAGAGGAAGGGGCGGTTTAAAGTTTTAATTGCTTGAAACATCAGTAGATTCCGGCAAAGATCGGGAACAGGGAAAATCCTTGAACCAAATCTTCCGAGAAAATTTAAAATACATCCTGGCCGTTCTCATCGTGTGGGCAATCACTTTCCCATGGATTCTGAGAAACAAGGACAATCTCCTTGCCAAATTCACCCTCGCCTACAATTCGTTTTTTGGTTATCCCAATCCTCGAATCGCGCACCAACTCATAGCCAAGGGGGACGCTGTCCTCGAAGGTAGAAAGGAAGGTGGTACGGATGTCCTGCAAACCATAGGCCAATTCTTTAGTTCGGAAGAAAATACAAAAGGTAGTATCTTACCCTTAGACTTGGCTCTTATGGAAAAGGCATGTTTGTATTTTCGAAGCAAAGAACATGTGGAAGATCATTTTTTAGAACTCACTTGGCGGGAAAAAGCAAAAGACTGGGGTTCTCCCCTTTTCCAAAGAATGGCTCCCCAAGGGGAACTCACTCTTGGTCCCAATCCCAAAGCCTATTGGAATTCCCATATTGATGCCGTTCTCACCGCACTTGACTACTACAAACGCGCGTTACGTTTCTCTGGACCAGAACTCATTGCTCCCAAAAAAATTGAATCCGTAGCCTGGGCAAGTTGTCGACCAAGCGAAATTCTACTCGGTTACAAAACCCATATGTTGGAAACGGAAAACTTTGTTCTTAAAAAACTAACAGAACTAGAAAAGGTACCAAGTGGCCTCAGTGCTGTTCAAAAACGAAGCGTTGTTCTTTCCTCTATCAAACGAAGTGATTTTTCGGAAGTATCAGCAAATGATTATTTAGAATCTTTACTCAGACAAATTCTACTCACTGGAATGAAAAATTTTTCTCCCAGAGAAATGGATGATATTTACGAAAGGATCCTTTACTTTGTTGGTGCGGATGAAAGAGAATACTTAAAATTCAAATTCCGCCGTGCTGAATTATTTTTCCAGCTAGGATTGGAAGAAGATATATTCTACAAACGTGCAGCTACAGAATTTAAAGAAGCATCGAATATACAATTGGCTTCAGAAATTGAGGATATCAATCTTCCTGCACTTCTTGTTCACGAATTCGAATCCAAAATGAAAGAAGCAGAATCTTATCATAAACTAAAGGAAAACTCAAAAAGCATTTCGATTCTGGATGCCCTCAAACCAAAACTTAGAAATATCGACGAACGAAGTGTTGGTGGTAAAAAAGACGAGATTCTAAAATCGTATCATAAATTAACAAGATCCGTTCTTCGCAAACTGGGTCGCTACGAAGAAGCAGATGAAATCCCCGTTAACGAATGAAATAAAATACTTTGATTACAATGCCACACACCCTCCTTTCGCAGAAATTCTGGAATCTTGTTTGGCAACGTATCTTTCTGGCTTCTATAATCCTTCTGGAATCACTCGTTATTCCTTAAAAAACCAAGGGAAAATAGAACAAACCAGAAAGTATTTTGCATCCATCACGAAGGGACAGGAAAAACAATTTGTATTTTCCGCTACAGGGACAGAAGCAAACTACCTACTCATCCAAAGTTTAAGAGTCCTTTACCCCAACTTAGATTCTGTAATTGTTTCTCCCTTGGAACATTCAAGTATGTATGCAGCCTTAGAGTCGTTTGGTTTTACTCCAGACCTTATCAAAACAGACAAAACAGGAACCATCAACTTACAAGACTTAAACGAAAAATTAAAAACAAATCCAAGACCAGTTGTTTGTTTGTATGCGGGAAATGAAACCGGGGTGATCCAACCAGCGGAAGAAATCCACAAACTCACAAAAGAATTTGGACAATTATTTTTTAGTGATCTAATGCAAGGTTTTGGAAAAGTGGAAGTTCCATTTTCTTTGTTTGATGGATATACTTTTTCTGGCCATAAAATTGGTGCGGGAATGGGTGCGGCCGTAACTTACCTACCAAAAGCCCATACAAACTTCAGAGTTTTTGGCGGAGGCAACCAAGAGAACGATCATAGAGCCGGAACCGAAAATACATTCGCAATCGAAAGCATCCACCGTGTTTCAGAAATCCAACTCCAACACTTAGAAGAAAAAAACAAACGACTTCTTAAATTTCAATCCACGATCGAAGAAACATTAGAAGGATTGGGATGTACAATCATTGCAAAAAATTCAAAAAGACTTCCGAACACAACCTTTCTTATTTTACCCATCCAGGCCGTTGATTTTTTTCTTTTGGGAATGGAAGAAAAAGGAATTTTAGTTTCAACGGGTAGTTCTTGTAAATCAAGAGCCAGAGAAGCATCCAAATCCCTACTTTATATGGGTTACACAGAAGAAGAAGCTTTGCGTTGTATCCGAATCTCAACGGGTTACTTCACAACAGAAGATGATGTGAAACAGTTATTATCTCGTGCTGAAGAATTGATCCTCAAGTTTAAATAAACCTCAAGTATGAAATTAAGAATTATCGCCAAATACTCGAGAGACGGATTTATGGACGGCGAATGTATTTGGGAAGAAAAACAAGACCAATTAGGAACCGTAGAACGTACCATTAAGTTCTCAGGAAGATTACTGAGTGAATTTCAAATGGATTGGGCTCTTTTTGTAGAACGAGTCCTTGCACAAAATCCCGGCAAAGAAGAATTCCTAGAAAAACTAGGAAAAAAATCAGATACCTTAGAACAAATTATATTTGGGAAATCACTTCCTATCTGGAGAAATCCAGGATTCCAAGGTTCCATCCAACTTTTGATCGATCCAGAATTTTCGCCTGTACCTTGGGAAATTTTACGTACGCATAAAGGTTTTTTATTCCAAGACAGAGAATACAGACGTGGAATCCGTATTGATACAATTCCAAAAGAAACTCATCAAAAGTTAGATTCCATTTTACTCGTTTGTAATCCTGTAAAACCAAATCTAATTGCTACCGTAAAAGAAGAATGTGCTCTTTTATTTCCCATCTTGGAAAAGAAACTAAACTTAAGAATCTTAAAAGAAAATCATCTAACAAGAGTCAGATTCATTGAAGAAATTAGTTCAGTAAGATACTTACACTATGCGGGACACACGGAAAAAAAAGGAATTCCACTCGGAGCGAATGATTTTTTATATTCAAAAGAAATTTCAGAACATTCTTTTTCAAATTTACATCTTGTTTTCCTGAACAGTTGCCATTCTTCCTTTGATTCAATCGAACTATCTGGACTCACAACAAGTTTTTTAAAAGCAGGGGCCAAAGAAGTTATTGGTTTTTTATTTCCTGTAGAAACCAATATGGCAAAAACCATTGGCATTCAATTTTGGGATTCCTATTTAAATTCAAAAAACTCGTACAAGACTTTAGCCAAAATTAGAAAAAACTTATACAATGGTTCTTCAATAGAAATCATAACAGCAATTAGTTTAGTTCACTTTTCTACCCAAGAGCCAAAATCCAAATTCAGACAACTTCTAGGTTTAACCTTTGTTTTGTTTGTTTTACTTTTTTGTATTGTTTTTTCAGGCGAAAAGAAAGAACCTATCAAGGTAGAGAATTTTGAGGAATCTGAACCAAAATCCGTTGTGGCCAAAAAACGCAAAACGGAAGTGGTTTCTCCCAAAGACCCTCTAGTGGACAAAATCTCTCGCTTAAAAAATTCAGAATTTCGCAAAATGGCAGTGCAATTTCTTAGAACCAAACATGAATTTTTGGATGATTCTCAAAGACGAGAATTATTAGAATCCATTCTTTCTAAAGAAAATTCCGAAGAAAAAATGTATTATGAGTTCAAAACAAGGAGTGGATTTTGAAACCACTTTCCAGGTTTTCCCTTTTACTTTTCTGTCTTTCTTTTCCCCTACTTGCTGAGTGGTTTCCTAAATCAAAGTCTTTTGATGATGTTTGGAATTCCTATGATAGCAACCAAAATCTATTTAGTTTGGCTTACGGAATCCAAACTCGGGACATGATCCGAATCGAAACCCCAGAAGAAGAACAAGATTTTTTGTACTTTTGGAAAAACTGTAACCATCCAGAAATAAAAGACCTAACAGAAATATTAAGATACATTTCCTTTTATGACGCCATTCTTACCGTAAGGCAATGTTCCGAATCCAACAAAGAGGAACTCATTCAAATAGAAAAACAAACAAAGAAAAAAATCTTTGATCTTACCGTATTACCAAAACTTGAAATCCTCGAAACAGAAATTACAAATGAAGAACTGATTCCTTTGGTAACAGATTTAAAAAAGGAATGGGAAAAAACCATATACATTTTTTCTAATTTGTATAAATCCAATGAAGTTTTATTTTTAGGAAAAGAAAGAGAATATACACTGGCAATCAATAGAGTTTTATATTCAGAAATGCCTGAAACTAGAAGGAAAACTTTAATTTTAAGACTCCTTCAAGATATGAAACAACATAACAAAGGCTCCTTTCAAATGTTTTATTATTCAAAACAAAATCCTTGGTCCTCAGCAAACATAAACGATGAAAACTTAGAATCAAAAAAGTTTTTTTTAAACTTAATTGAGGAGTGGAAAATAGATCCAGATTTTGATCCTGACAAACTTAGCTCATTAAAAGAATTCCAATCTTGTTTAGAAGAAATACCAAATTCAAATCAGAAAGTTCGAATTTTGGGTTTTTTTGGATTTTTTAGTGATTATGGTAGATTTACATCCAAAGACCAAACTACATTTTCTAAACCCAACCAAACACGGGTAAGGTTCATCAAACAAACCTTATTCCGTTCCCACCATTTTCACAAAAGACTAGAAAATGTACTGACATCTTGTAAAAATTCCGTGTTATCGATAAAAGAACTATGAGTGACGACATTCGAAAGTTAATCGACAACTGTCTTCTTGGCAAAGGAGATGCCTGGCAAGAACTCATCAAAAAGTTTCATAGGCTGATCATGGGAACCTGTGCCCACTACGTCCCCCGCGAAGAAGTGACAGACACCTCCCAACAAGTGTATCTAAAACTCACGGAAAATGACTACCATCTGCTCCGAAAGTTCAAAGGGGATAGTTTACCTGCATTTATTGTCTATTTAAGTGAAATTTCTAAAAATATCAGCATGTCTCAGACAAGATCTATTCGTCGGTATGAATATCGAGAGGGAATTTCTTTGGATTTGAGTATCGACATTTTAGATGATAGACAGACCCAAGAAGATGTTTACTTCGCTTGGGAAGAAAAAAGGGAATTCTACGATCTCATTGAAAGTTTGGATGATACACATAAAGAAATCCTCATCCTACGCCTCAAAGGATACAAATTCAAGGAGATCGCCGAAATTCTCGATGTTCCCCTAGGAACAGTCCTTGCTCGAGCCAATCGGGCGAAAGAAAAAATAAAAAAAATCCTTACAAAGGAAATAAAGCCTTAGCGGGGGGAAATAAATACTATGGAACCAAAAGATCCGAATGAATTTATGAACCGACTCAAACTACAAGAAGCCCTATATCTCATGTCCCAAGGGGAAGATGCGGACTCACCTACGGTGGATCGGATCTTAAAAACCGTTCTCCCCTCAAACACTAACACGATCCAGTTCTACTTACAATTCATCAAAGATACCCTAAAACTCGTCACAACAGACATCTCCGAATCAAATCTAGTTTCGCCAGAATTGGCATTCCGTGGAGATGGAAGTTCGGGAGGGGCATTTCGCGTGCATAGGCAGGTTGGTGGGAGGGATTTGGACTTTGTTTTCCAACCCAATTCCGAAAAAAACCAAGTTTTCCTTTCGGTTGAGGCTTCCAACTCAGAACGTCTCTCGGCAAAACTCTTTCTGGATGGAACTCCTGTAGAAACCCTCCAAAAACTGGGCGCTCAGTCTATGTTTGATTCCCCCATCACTCTGGATTCCAGTCCAGAGTTGGCTATTTTTGAATCCGGCAAAGAAATCGGCCGGTATCATTTTATGTTACAATCGTAATTTTTTGTGAAAGGATGCAATAAACTAAGGTTTAGAAGGCATTCATTGAATAAGAAACGTTCCTACTTTTAGGAACATACTTTCTTTTCCAAACTAGTTCACACTTGCAAGTCCCGGCGAAAGTCGGGATTTTTTTTATGCGTTCACTCGGAAATATATCACATCCCCATCTTGGACAATGTATTCTTTCCCTTCCACTCGGAGTTTCCCTTCGTCTTTGACTTTGGCTCCGTCCCCAGTTCTGTCGATATCTTCGTATCGCATCACCTCGGCGCGAATGTATCCCTTTTCAAAATCGGAATGGATGACACTGGCTGCCACAGGGCCTGTGCTCCCTTGGTGTGTTGTCCAAGCCCGAACCTCTTCCACTCCAGCAGTGAAAAAAGTAAGAAGGCCAAGAAGTTTGTAAGAAGCGCGAATCATTCGAGAAAGGCCTGATTCTTTTTCTCCAATCTCTTCTAAAAAGGCCAGTTGGTCTTCTTTATCCAAACCGGAGATTTCTTCTTCGAAACGACCACATAACACAACAACAGGTGCTCCTTCTTTTGAAGCAAAGTCGATGATGGTTTTCACAAGGGGATTTTCACTGGTTTTGACATCAGAATCTAAAATATTAGCAACGTATAATACTGGTTTTATGGTGATTAGGTTGAATTTTTTGGCAATTTTTGCTTCTTCTTCACCAAGTTCCACTGTAGATGCACGATTTCCTTTTTTTAAGGCATCAAGAATTTTATCCATCACAGACAAAATTTCTCCTGCTTCTTTGTTTCCTGTTTTAGCAGTTTTGGCCACACGTTGTTGTTGTTTTTCTAAACTATCCAAATCAGCAAGGATCAGTTCATAATTGATCACCGTGATGTCTTCGATGGGATCTACTTTCCCATGAACATGTGTTATATTTTCATCTTGAAAAGCACGTACAACATGACAAATTGCATCTACTTCGCGAATATGAGATAAAAACTGATTTCCAAGACCTTCCCCTTGGCTTGCCCCTTTCACAAGGCCCGCAATATCCACAAACTCAATCATAGTAGGAACCGTACGTTTTGGTTTGTAAACTTCGGCCAATCGGTTCAGTCTTTTATCGGGTACTTCGACAACACCAGTATTGGGTTCTATTGTACAAAACGGATAGTTGGCAGCTTGCGCTCCTGCCTTAGTGAGTGCATTAAAAATAGTCGACTTACCGACGTTCGGGAGACCTACAATACCACAATTCAAAGCCATAGGGATAGGTTTTAACCGAGAGATGGTAAGACAAGGAAAATTGCTTTCTTAGTTTTGAAATCCTGTCTCGAGATATACCGAAGTTAGATAAAAAATAGAACTGAGAATCAGGGTTAGATAACCAACAGAGTAAATTTTCCCAATTCGTTTCCAAGGATAACGATCATGTAAATAAAGAGCATTCACAATGAGTTCCGGTGTTGGATCAGAAGGCAAAACATCCTCGCGCCCGGCCTTTCTCCAAACCATTTGTCGCTCGGCGACGCCCAATTGGTAAAAAGGCGCAGCCATTCCCAAAGGAAACACATCCAAAAGTAAGGTTGGGATTTCGAAGTATTTAAAGGTGATGATTCCAGAAAAACTGGTAAGGATGGCTAAATAATTGATCACCACAATCAGTGGACTTGCCGTATAACTGGAACTAAATAACAAATACAAATAAATGATGAGAAAACCAATCGAAACATATTTCGCAATACGAGAGAGGATTTTATATAATTTTTGTTCTTCTAAAAACTGATGGAAAACTTCGTGTAACATTCGGTTCTAAATCTAGACGGAGAGTTGTTTTCCGACACGGCTTAAAAATTCCGGAGGGATCTCTGTCTCCACCCACTGTTTTTCCCCCTGGAAGTCGGTAAAGCACAATCGAAAAGAATGAAGGTACATCCTGTTTTCTTTCTTTGAAGGGTTGCCTTTCGAATACACGGGATCACCAAGAACAGGGAAACCAAGTTCACGAAGCATAACGCGAATTTGGTGCCTCCTTCCTGTTAAAATTTTTGCCATTCCAAAAGATAAATTTTCTTTTGAATGAGTGGAAAGGATTCGAAACTCGGTGATGGCTTTTTTTCCCCCACTCCTCACAATTTTAACTTCTTTATTTCCATCTTTTAAAAAACATTCGAAACGATTCTCTTTCCAATCAGGAATTCCGTTACATAAAAAAATATATTCCTTCTCCGCTGCTTTTAGCAAAGAATCAATCTCAGCATTTTTTTCTGGATTTTTCCCAAGTAATACAATTCCACTTGTCCCTAAATCCAAACGGTTTGCTGTTCTGAGTTCTGGTAGATTCAACTTGGCAGCCAGCAATCTTGTAAAATCCATTCGGTTTGGATCTTTGGTTTCGTGTACGGGGATTCCTTCAGGTTTTTCTGCTAACAGAAACTCATCACATTCATAAAGAATGTTGGTAACGATATTCGGTAGGAGTTGGATTTTTTTAGGTGGAAACTTCAATCCAAAGACCACTGAGACTACGGATATTGATCACTCCCGATCGAAAAAGAAGATACTGCCCTTTGATTCCCACAAGAGTGTCTGTGATGGGAGTTTCTTTTGTCAATTTGAGGGATTTGATTTTTTCAGGATAGGTTTCTATTGGGTATTTAATTTCTGTGATACCACTTGGGAGATCCAACCGATTCCAAATGAGTTTGGACTTACTATCGGGTGGGGAAAAATATTCATTTTTTTCTAAATGGTTTAAAAACTTACCTGCTTCACGCACCAAATCCATGTCAGGTGGATCACCAGCAACCATTTTTTGCCAAGTGGTTTTGTCAGGTAAAAATTGACTTAAATAATGTTCTAAAATTCCAGCGTCTCTGCGAGATTCCACTTCCAAAATGGGAATCCCAAATTTTGCCCCTTGGTCTACCCAACGGTTTGATACAGGATTTTCTTTGGTGATTCCCACTTTTAATCCACTGGAGTTAGCGAAGTAAACCGTATGTTTTTTAAAACAATTAGTTTTTCCCCATTCTGGCTCTCGGCATGTGCCTTTGTGGAAATGACAGGTTTCAGGTCTTAGGATACAAAGATCGTTTTCGGCTAAGTTAGTGAAACAAGTAAAACAATACCCTTGGCTAAATGATTTTTTTGTTTTTTTTCCACAATGCAAACAACGAATTTCATCGTTAGTGGATAATGTGATTTTTTTTCCAATCCAAGTCTCCACAGGTTTTTCCGAAGTGGATTCTGTGGCCTTTAAGTCTTTTTTGTCCGCCTCGTTGTAATTTGCTGTTTCCCAAAAATAAGAAACAGGCGAAGTACCTTTGTGAGACATCTTTCTAACATAACCTTGGAGGATTGGCATAAATTTTAGAAGGAATATTCCTTAACGTCTTGTGGAAAATAGTCTCTGTTGACATTCACAAAAAGTAACCCAATAAGACTTGGTTCCGACCGCGACACATCCCACTTAAAAATAACAAGAGTTTGTCGAAATATATAGTGGGAAATTTGACCTTTTGGTCCATAAAACAATTTGAGTTGGTCTTCTCCTTCTCCGAGTAAAACTACCTTTCCATTTAAATTCGGTGATTTTTGTTTGATCTGTTTGATTGTCACCTTTCCACCAGGGTAAACATCTTCAGGATCAGATCCTTCTGTAGCTTCTCCCTCGTTTACAGCAGAATTCGGAGCCACTTCGAGAGTGGTTCCTTCATAGTCCAAATAGTTACAAGGAAAGTCTCCCGGCATACTTGGAAAATTATCAGAACAGGGAGTGTATGTTGACTGTTTTTCTACCCCATCTGCATAGGAAACGAGGAGTGTAGAACGAATCGTAGCATAAGCAACAGATTTTAAAACCTTGGCGGTTTTACTTTTGGGAATACTTTTTAGTTCTTTCTCTGAAGCAAAAACTGTAAAAGTAAAAAAGAAAATAGTTAATAAAATAAAAAATCGTTTCATCATCACCTCAATACATCAAATAAGGAGCAATTCTACTCTGTTCGTTTTCTTCTTCTGACAAATATGTTTTGTGGAAGTCGGCAAATGTTTTTCCTTCATTGATAGAAGTACGAAAATGATCATTTCCCCAAAGTTGGTCTACCCAATGGTTGGATGCACCTTTACTCCACTTAAAATCATTTGGATAGGATTCTTTCATCAATCGAATCAATTCATAAGCCAATTGGATGGGATCATAATCAGGACGAACTAAATTCATTCGTAGTCCCGAACAAATTTTGCCTTTATGAGGACCAAAGGTTGGTTTGAAATACACTGGAGAAAAATAATAAGATTTGTTTCCGAGTGAAGACAGTTTGTTCGCCAGTTCTTCTGGATTTGTCATCCAAGGTGCTCCAAAATACACAAATGGAGCTTGGGTTCCCCGACCCACAGAAACATTCACTCCCTCAAGAAGAACTAAAGAAAGATAATTTCTAGCAGAGTCCACCATAGGTAAGTTTGGTGATGGAGTTGTCCATGGAATTCCAGTATCTTCGAAATACATTCCTCGGCGATACCCTTCCACAGGCACTACCATTACATCCACACTGTCTTTTAAATATTCCTTATTATAAAACCTTGTGGCTTCACCAACTGTCATTCCCGTGATGAGAAGTGACGGGAACTCACCGGCAAAATTTATATTCCTTGGATTCATTTTTTCACCCATAGGAGGAAGGTGCATAGCCACATGGATATGATCGAGTACAATGAGTTTTGTTTTTGTATTCTTCATTGCATCCATAAGTCGTTTTAATACACTGAGATAAGTGTAACAACGCATACCCACATCTTGAACATCAAAAACAACATAATCCACTTCTGTAACAAGTTCTCTTAATTCAGAATCTTTAATTCGATAAATATGATATAAAGGACGATTGAAGGTAGAGTCCATAGTAACAGGGGTTTGGCTAAATTCTTCTTCTAAACCTAGGAATCCATGTTCGAGCCCAATCAAATGTTCTAACCTAATTTTATGTTTTTCCAAAGAAGAGATGATTTTTTTGGGATTGGTTCCGATTCCCGAAGGGTTTGTCGCAAGCATCAATTTTTTCCCGGCCATAGTCGGGAGGATTTTTTCATAAAAAATGTCCTGGGATACCCGCAACTTGGAATCAAGTGGATGGACGCGAAATTGCGGAACTGTGTTTCCATGGCAAGCAAGGACTAGAAAGCAGAGAGAAAACCTAAAAAAGTAATTGGTCATGTAAGTATATGTTTCTATAATATAGCAAATCTTCAAGGAGAAATGTCCTTCATGTTCAACCGACTTCGTTTGGCTCCCTTAACCGGAGTTCTCATCCTAACCATTTTGGCATGTGCCGGATCCAATTCAGCCCAGAAACAACCTACGCTGCCAGACAATGTGGTAACAGCAATGGGAGAGGCACCAATCTACCAAGGAGACTTGGCTCTCGCGCGAAACAAAGCTTTGAAAGACGCAAAACTCAACGCCATCCGCAAACTAGTCGGGGAACAAATTACAGAAAAATCGGGAGTCTCCGATGGACAATCCCTAGGTTCCAAACTCTACGGAAAAACCGACAGTTTCGTAAAAAAATATGACATCATCAGCGAAGAACCATGGAAATTGGACACCCAAGACATGATCCGTCTGAATGTCCGATGTGAAGTGGAAGCAACCAAACTTTCTACGGCAGTGGATGCCCTCCTCGATGATGTAGGAAATCCTAGAATCGCTGTCCTTGTACAAACCGTTGTGAATGGAAAGTCATATCCAATTGGATCTGCAACCAACATAGCAGAAGCAGAACTCATTGAAAAACTCCGAGCCAAAGGAAACAAGGTTGTGGATAGTTCCCAACTCACAGCCCTTCTCAAAAAAAATCCAAGCCTTGCCAAACTAGACCTTACATCTGTGGAAGAAGGAAGTCCCTTACTCACACTCGCACAAGATTCCGGGGCAGAAGTTTTGATCATTGCCAAGGTGACAACAACAGACCAAAAACCAGTGGTTTTGCCTGGTGGGAAAAAAACCGATTTCCTCAGTTCAGCAGCAACAGGACCTTATCGTATCATCCAACTTTGGGGTGATGGAAAAATTTTTGGATCAGGAAGTTTAGAAGGACGTGGTGCTGATATCACTCAAGAAGTTTCCAGAGAACAAGCCGTCAAAGATTGGGCAAACCTTGTTTCAGGAAAAGTGGGAAAACAAATCAAAGACGAGTGGTTCAAACTCACAGAACAAAACACTGTCATCTTAAAATTCAAAGGACTTGGATTGGAAGATGCGATCAATTTCAAAAACGATTTGATGGAATACACTTCGGTGAAACAAATCAATGACCGCAAAACAGAAATGAACGGATCAGAATGGGAATTAACTTATCCTGGGAAAGAATCCATGTTTGCAGAAGAATTGATGTATAAAAAAGATTCGAGTTTCCGATTCTTAAGTAGCAAAACTTTAAGTATCAACAGCTCCAAACGTGGTGTTGTGGAAGCAGAATTTAGAAACAAATAATTTAAAGTAACTATGACCCTGCAGAGAGAAAGGCACCAATCTCTGTAGGATCAAATGGTTTGGAAAAATAACGAGCGACTCTTTTTTCGATAATTGCCGTTTGGATTTCTGGTGTTAAATCATATCCAGTTAAAATACAATAGGTAATCTTCGGGCGAATGGTTTTGGCCTTTGTAATAAACTCCAAACCATTCATTTCTGGCATTCGCATATCGCTAATCACAAACTCTATATCCAAGTTCTCCATCAATTCTTCAATAGCTTCTTCACCAGATTGTGCCACAATCACTTCAAATTCATTTTTAAAATAATCACGAAACAAATATAAATTCAATATTTCATCATCAACATACAATAACTTACGTTTGGTGGATTTTTGATTCATACTAACACCGGAAGTTTGATACGGAAAATAGTTCCCTTTCCCCATTTTGATTCCATTTCAATGAACCCTTGGTGGTCTTCGATAATTTTATAAGCAATGGGTAAACCAAGCCCTACCCCTTTTCCAGGATCCTTGGTTGTAAAAAATGGATTTCTAATTTGATTTTGTAATTCTATAGGAATTCCACCACCGGTATCAGAAATTTCGATACAAACAAACTCGGAGTCGCGAAAACTTTTTAAACCCAAAATTCCGGAATCTCCCTCCATCGCTTGGATGGCATTCGTGAGAATGTTTAAAAACACTTGGTGGATTTTGCCCGAATTTCCTTTTACAATCAGGGGCTCAGGAAAATAATCCTTCACAACTAAAACTCGGTCCCGAAGAGAGTGCAGAAGCACCACCAAACAATTTTCCAGGATATCATGTAGATCAAAACGATCGTCATACGAATCTCCCGTACGAGTGAATTGGTTTAATCCTTTCACAATCTTTGATGTACGATCCACACCCTCTTTGATGGCTTCCAAATACATTTGAGATTTTTCTGATTCTAAGTTAGAGGCTTCCAAAATTCCTCGAACTCCAAAATAACCACCTAGAATAAAGTTTAAAGGATTATTGATTTCGTGAGCAATTCCAGCAGATAACACACCAAGGCTTGCCATCTTTTCTGATTCAATAAGTTGGTTTTGACGTTCTGTTAGTTCGTTTAGTGTTTGTTTTAATTCTCGAGTCCGCGCGTCCACAAGAGATTCCAACTCATGATTGTATTTTTCCAAACGAAGTTCATATTCGGATCGTTCTAATTCAGCTGCAATTCTACCCGAAAAGATTTGGAATAAAGTAAGGATATCATCTGTGTTTTCAATTTTTGTTTCATAAAGACCGACGATAAGACCCATCACTTCTTTTTTAGAATTGATTAAGGGAGTTCCAATGTATCCTTCAATTTTCATCTCCACAAGAAGTTGGTCGTTCGGAAAGAATTTTTGGACGTCATTTGGATAATAACAAACACTATCATCAAAAACATCGGCACAAGGTGTGTCTTTCAGTGAGTATGCCATATTTTCTGCAATCGCGCCCTTCGCAACAAGGGAGATCGTTTGGGATTCATATTTTTCTTTATCAAAAATTGCAATGAAGGTGTAGTCAGCTTTTATGGTAGAAGCTAATTTAAGAGTGAGTCTGTTTAAGAATTCATTTCCATAGGTATTGGAAACAGCTTCAATGATATCAGATAAAAGTTCACCTTGGATCATGAGATTGTTTGTTTAGAAGTTTCCTAAAGAAAATACAAATCTCATTTTAAGGTCCTTCTGCTTTTTCTGGTGGATCACTCACCAAAGGAAGAACAGTTGTTTTTACATCGAGTAAGGGTCCAAGTTCAAATATGGATTCGTAACCATAGGCTTTGAGGGAATTGTATGTGGAAAGATTGAGTGAAGCTGCTGGACTTTTTGCCGCAAAAGCTTCTTGGTTTCCTTCAAAATTATTATTACAATAAATTAAGATTTTCGATTTTTTTTCAGGGATTAACTCGGCCAAAGATTCTTTTGTAAACTCAGTAAATGGTAAATTTTTAGCACCTTTAATATGTAACAAACGAAACCGGTTTTCGCTACGAGCATCCAAAAGGACCACTCCTTCCTCCGACATCGATTTCAGAAATTGATCTTCTGTTAGGCGATGCTTTTCACGTTCCCCTTCTGATTGATTCACAATCTTCTTAAATTCGCTATAATTGATCAGTTTGTTTTCGATGGGCACAGGCCCAGTTTTGACCTTCTTCTTCTTTTTAGAAGATTCAGAAACTAACGGTATTGTGACCAGTACGAGTAGAATCAAAAAGAACTGTCGCATAGAAGAATCTCCTTGTGAAAGACCCTAAAAGTATACTATTGGGTGCGAAGGAAACTCAAACCTTTTTTCGACTTGCCAGGGGAATTAACGGGATTGTGATACATGAATGAGCACATTGAGAGCAATTATCAAAACAAACAAAGGCGAAATTCGCATTGATTTGTATCCTGACAAAACACCGAATACTGTAGCAAACTTCGTAAACCTAGCACAAAGGAATTTTTACAATGGCCTTAAATTCCACCGCGTCATTGAAGATTTTATGGTCCAAGGTGGCTGCCCACAAGGAACCGGAACTGGTGGACCTGGATACAAATTCAGAGATGAGTTTGATTCTAGTTTGAAACACAACAGACCAGGAATTCTTTCTATGGCGAATGCAGGTCCAGGAACCAACGGAAGTCAATTTTTTATCACCCATGTTCCAACAGCATGGCTCGATGGAAAACATTCTGTTTTTGGTGCGGTTGTGGACGACACAGACCAACAAGTGGTCAATGCCATTCGCCAAGGAGACATCATGGAATCCGTCACGATCGAAGGTGATCCGTCTTCTGTTTTGGCAGTAGCAAAACCATTTTTGGATGAATGGAACCAAATCCTAGATTCTAAAAAATAAAGATTGATTCTGTCTTTTGGTTTTTAAAAGTCTAAATACTATGAAGACCAAAGGAAAACAGAAACAAGTCTCCCAAATCAAACAAGCTTCTAGATTGATTTTTACTATGAAGCCTACCAAAATCAAACAGTCAAAAAAACTCTATTCTCGAAAGAAAAAAGAAGATCATTCGGGAATAGAGTTTCTACTTTCTCTTTTTTTCTAACCCAGAATTTTATCTCTCCATCTCACTCCAAGAATCTCTTTCCAACTCTTCTTCCTGACCTAAATCCACAAACATCAAACGTTCGAGTTCTGCATTTCTTTGTTTTGCTAAACTCATATACTGAACTCGATCTTTTCTGAGATCAAACAATTCATGAAAGGTTTCATCATCATGTTTTAAAAATAAGTTTCTGGCTTTCTCTGCAGTGTATGACCTTGTCCCAAGTAACCTAAGAACATCTCTTCCCATAAGGACTGCGGTTTCTCTAGTTTCTCGATAGATATATTGGACACCTATTTCTTTGAGATCATAGGCTTCTTCTCTGTCCCCCGCCCTTGCGACAATTTTTATATTGGGATAATGAAGGCTCACGTTTCGAATGAGTTCCGCTTGTTTTTCTGGACTATCTAAAGCTGCAACCACGATCTTTGCATGTTCCAGACCGGCCGACTCCAACAGCTCCAATCGAGTGGCATCACCAAAATAAACTTTAAAACCAAATCGGCCGAGCATTTCCACGCGGTCTGCATCAAAATCTAAAATGGTAATTCCAATTCCATTGGAACGAAGAAAACGACCGAGCATATTCCCAAACTTTCCGAACCCACAAATGATGACTGGGTTTTCTTGTTTATGGATATCTTGTTCAGTCGTTTTTTTAGGAGTTTTGGATTCTAAAAATCCAAATATAGTTTTTTCATATAACAAAAGAAGTACGGGAGTGAGAGCCATACTCACGGCAACAGAGGCAACTAAAAGCACAATGGATCCTTCGTCCAAAATCCCCAGTCCTTCTGAGTATCCAAAAAGTACAAAAGAAAACTCTCCCACTTGAGACAATGCGATTGAAAAATATAAATTTTGATCCAAAGGAAGGCGAAAAAGAATTCCTAATAAAAAAAGCACCAATGCTTTGATGAGTATAATTCCAAATACGATTTCGATTACTTTGGTTGGACTTTGCATCACCACTGGTAGATCCATTGACGCACCGACACTGAGAAAAAACAAACCGAGCAGTAGTCCCTTAAACGGTTCAATATTACTTTCTAATTCATGCCGAAACTCGCTACTCGCAAGAACTACACCACCAAGGAAGGTTCCCAGTGCCGCCGAAACTCCAACGGCTCCCATAAGAACAGAAATGGCAATCACAAGTAACAAACTAGCACCGGTAAAAATTTCACGATTTCCTGACTTTGCCAAAAGTCGAAAAAGTGGACTGAGTAAATACTTCCCGACAAAAATGATTCCAACCACAACAGAAATGACAATGATCGTTTTCAAATATCCAGGTAAATGTTCGACCAAAGAATGGTGATCCGAAGATGTTGTCAATTCAGAGTCACTTAACATAGGAAAGATGGCAAGGATAGGTATCACAGCCATATCTTGAAATAAAAGTACGGAAAACGAAGCTTGCCCAGAAATGGATTTCATTAACCCTTTTTCTTTTAAAGTTTGTAACACAATGGCAGTTGAAGACAAAGAAAGAATCATCCCTAGTGCAAGTGCTGATTTCCAACCAAAACCAAGTAAAAAACAAAAAACAGCAGTGACAACCGTTGTTAATACGAGTTGTAAACCACCAAGACCTAATAACCAAAACTTAAGCCGAAGAAGTAAATCAAGCTCCAACTCTAAACCGATTGCAAATAACATCATCACTACGCCAAATTCGGCAAAGTGTAACATATCCTTTCCTTCGGTTCCCACAAATCCAAAAACAAATGGTCCAATGACAATTCCTGCCACCAAATATCCAAGCACTGATCCAAGTCCCAATCGATTGGCTATTGGTACCATAATGATGGCACTGGTAAGATAAATCAAAGCTTGAATGAAAAAACTAGATTCACCCATAAATGCCACCTAACAAATTATTGATAAACTGAAGATAACGACTGGATTCTTTTTGGAGATCCAATTCATTCAATTGAAACGTTCCCTGCACTAAAAAAGGATTTAAATAATCCATTCCACACAATTCAGCCGTTCTGCGAAAAGGAAGAAGGAATTCATCTGCAGAATAACCATGGAATCCAGTTTTTGTGTAGGCCCCTTTCGAACCACCAGTAGTAATCACCTGGACCCATTTTTTCCCAAACAATTGGTTCCCACCTATACCATAAGCCCACCCATCTTCAAGAACCAAATCGATCCATAATTTCATAAGAGGGGGGCAACTATACCAATACAAAGGATGTTGGAACAAAAGAATATCATGGTTTTGAATTAAACTTTGTTCGGCCTTTACATCGATAGAAAAACTAGGATACTCTTCATATAAATCATGTAATGTGATGGAATCAGAATTTGGAATGGAATCCAAAAGCATTTGATTGGCTTTTGATTTTTCCAAATTAGGATGAACAAGAAAAATTAAAATTTTTGGCATCGGTTACGAACTTAAAAATCAATATAAAAAATTTTACAAAAAAATGGTTAAACAAAGTATTCAGAAAGATAAGGAATCTTTTTTCTTTCCATATATAAAAGATAAATAGATAAAGTTAAAACCACAAGGGCTAAAACAAAAAGGAATCCTCCGTCGTCTTTTACCACAATTCCTAAAAATACAAAATGAGATAATACGGCACCTAACATCAAATTGAACCCAAGTAAAGCCCCGAACCAAACCAAACGAGGGATTAGTAAAAAAAGAATACAAAAGGATTCTAAAACCGCCAAACCATACCGACCCCAAGGTTCCATCCCCATCACAGAAAAAATAAACTTGGATTCTTCGGATCCGGAAAATTTAAAATACAAGGTTTGTCCTAAAATCAAAATGGCAATCACACGCGACCCGTGAAACAGAACGGTTTTCAATCTAACAATCTCCAACGAAAAACCCTCCAAGGATTTTTTTGATTTCTATGGGACAAAAATTACATACGAGGAAATATTTTTCCCTGGAATTCGAATCTTATTTTTTAAGGGCGTATACCCATCCGTAAAGTAATAAACTTGGAAGTTTCCTTACTTTCTGATAGAATCTTCAGGCAAGTCAAACATGGATTCACAAAAAATCATAGAAATTCGAAACCTTGCAGAAATTGCAAAAAGGGAAGGTCGAAATACAAAGGCTATCGCACTAATGAAAGAATATCTGAGTTTGGTGCATCCTTCTTTCACCCACTACTCCTGGTATTTCATAGCTGACCTTTACTTCCAAGAAGGAAAAATAATGGAAGCAATGGAACATTGTAATGAGGCCTTACGACTTAAGAATGATTATATCCCTGGACTGGAACTTAGGATCACACTTTTTAAAAAATTAGACAAATGGGAGGAAGCCATCAAAGACAGAGAAACAATAGATAAATTAAAGGCGATAGAAAAGGCAAAATGGGACGATCCGAACCATTATTACAACTATAAATAGTTGTGAACGTGTGATCCTTCCCATTTCCTATATGATTGTAGATATTTAGAAAATTTCTTTAAAACCCAACTGGATTGACCGGTTCCAAATCACATGCATCAGCCTGAATCGCGGCAGTAAGCCCAGGATTCAACAAGGCACCTTGGATACTCGAATATGGTTTATTACAAATACTAGCATCATTGACCAGAGAGGAAGTAAGGTTTGCAAATTGAATTTCGATCATCGAGTAGTTTACAATTTCTCTTTTACATCTTTCAAATGATTTTTTAGTGTAATAAGTTTCTTCCCCAATGTTTGCTATCGATTCAAATATATATGGAGTATATATTCCCGAAATCAAAGTGTCCACCCCTGGCAAACCGGAGGAGTCAATGTTATATAGTTTTAACCTAACATAAGCCGGTGTTGTACAACGAATCGCAAAACAAGAACCTGGAGCAACTGTCATAATTGATGATATGGATGAAAAAAAGGAAACACCCGATAAATCTGTTGCCCCGCAAACAGAACTTGTAGCAGAAGAACAACTCGCACTTGCGGACGTACTAGCAGTTTTCAAAATTTTCCCAGACAGCATTGTTGTCGTTGTTGCCTGATTGGAACGAAAATAGAACGTACCATTGGTTGTAACCGATAAATCAATGTAATTTGTTTGTGAGGGCAAATTAAAATTAGCAGTCGTTGTAGGAGTGGTAAATCCCAAAACAGCGGAATTGTCAGTAGCACAGGTATAACTAGTATTAGAAGAATTGGCGGAAGCATTCATAACAGCAGAAAGTGAAGCAAAAATACCTACAATGCCTAAATTACTACGAAGCTCTTCGAGTTGTTTTTTTGCCTCTTCTCCCCTGATCCCCATAGGAGAATAAACATTGGCACAACCAAAGACAAAAACTAGAACAAACCCAAACGAACGCATTTTTTTTAACATACAGCTATATCGTATGTCACCTGTTATTTTGTCAAACATTTACCGTTAGGTGAATTGTAAATCAAATTCACTACAATTTTATATTAGAATATTTAAAATATATTTTGAATATTAAGTGATGATTACCGCAAAAAAGAAAAAAGCCCCTTCCCGAAGATTCCTTCGAAAAGAGGCAACCGTCTTAAGGCAACTCTTGCCTTACTACAACTTAAGCGTTATTCAAAAGTCGTAATACAGAATTTGGTCGAAGACTGGCTTGCGCTAACATTGCCGTACCGCTTTGCACGAGAATTTGTTTCGTCGTGAGCGCTACCATTTCTTCTGCCATATCTGCGTCCCTAATCCTTGATTCGGATGCTTGCATATTTTCGTATGCACCCATGAGGCCTTTTGCAGTACTTTCGAGCCTATTTTGATAAGCTCCCATATCTGCTCTCTGCTTCATGATCTTGTTCAAGGCGAAGTCCGCTTTAGCAATCGCTTCGTCTGCTTTTCCAGGTGTAGAGAGCGCAATCTTAACTGCACCTTCTGACATCTTTAGAGCTTTCGAAGTCATAGTTCCAATGTAGAAACGCTCTCTTTGCCTTGCGTTTGCTCCCATGTGAAACCACATCGATGCCTTCGTTGACTTTCGAGCGAAGTCTCCTTCAAACAGTTTCATTTTATTGAACTCTGCTTGTGAAGCAATTCGATCGATCTCATCCACCAGCGCAGATACTTCTACCTGCACGAGCTGCCTGTCCTCCGGTGTGTAGATTCCGTTCGAAGTCTGGATCGCAAGGGTCCGAATTCGTTGGATGATTTCAGCCGACTGGTCAAGGTAACCCTCTGCAGTCTGGATGAAACTCAGTCCATCTTCCGTATTCCTTTCGGCCTGACGTAAACCACGAATTTGTGTTCGTAGTTTTTCCGAAACAGCAAGACCAGAAGCATCATCACCGGCAAGGTTAATCCTTTGCCCAGTGGAGAGGTTCCTCATGGTCTTATCTACATCCCATTGTGTAAACTTGAGAGCACGATGTGATTGGATCGCACTCATGTTGTGATTGATAATCATTGGCCTACACTCCTTTGTGTACTACCAAGAACGATATATATTGCGTTCTTAGCCGGACAATCCCTGTCCGGTGTCAAGGATGAGCTTTCATTTTGCCACCTGGCAGGGGAAAGCCGGCTGATTATCTAATTACAACTCTTCAGTTACACAAACCACTCACTTCGTTAGGCTATTAACGAAGGAGAGAAAGAACTCCTTGTGGACGAACATTCGCCTGAGCTAACATAGCAGTTCCAGATTGAACTAAAATCTGGTTCTTTGTGAAAGCCACAGTTTCTTCTGCCATATCCGCATCACGGATCCTAGACTCGGAAGCTTGGGTATTCTCATAAGCGTTCATGAGCCCTTTTGCAGCATGCTCAAGACGGTTAAAGTAAGCACCTAAGTTTGCTCTTTGTTTGCTAATGCGAGTTAACGCAGCATCCAAAGTTCCGATCGCATCGTTTGACTTGTCAGCTGTCGACAAAGACAAGAGATCTCCACTTTGACCTTTAAGATTAAGTGCACGTGCAGTCATTGTTGCAATGAACACTCTTTCTCTTTGGTGTTGGTTTGGTCCAATATGGAACCACATGGAAGTTGCTCTAGATCCACGAGCAAAATCACCTTGAAGCAAATTCATTTTATTGAATTCAGCTTGGGAAGCAATTCTGTCCACTTCGTCGATAAGTTGTGAAACTTCGACTTGGATCATTTGTCTGTCTTCGTCAGTGTAAATACCGTTAGACGACTGAATTGCAAGAGTTCGAATTCTTTGAATGATATCATTCGATTCTTGCAAAAAACCTTCCGTTGTTTGGATTAGGCTCATACCGTCTTCGGTATTTCTCTCTGCTTGTCTAAGACCATTCACCTGTGTTCTCATCTTTTCAGAAACGGCGAGTCCGGATGCATCATCACCTGCACGGTTGATTCGCATACCAGAGGATAGTTTCTCCATATTTTTGGAGACTTCCTCGTTTTGAAACTTGAGAACGCGATGTGAGTTGATCGCGGCTAAATTGTGGTTTATGATCATTGGTTTCCTCCTTGAAACTTGATCCGGCAAAAGAGAGAATCCCTTCTCTCTTTGGTTTTTGTGTCTGGCTTTCAGGCCCCTATGGTGCCTAAAATCTATATTTGTTCCCTTTGTACGTCGGTGATCGGATAGAAGAAATTAATCCGAAGATTTGGAGGTAATTTTGGAGTTTTTAGAGAGTTTTTGAGGTTTTTGGAGACTTTTTGCGAACTTTAGCGTTTTATTTTTTTTAAAAAAAAGTTCTAATTTCTCCAATACGATGATCGGCAAATCCCCATTTTCCATAAGCAAATTTTGGAAAATGGGAGAATTTATAGGGGTTCCCCTGATGCAAGCACCAGAGGAGAGAGAAAGTGGAGAAATTAAGTACCTAAAGATTAAGGGCGGGTAGCAAGAGGAGATAAAGAATCCCAGTGATAAACAGGATTCACTTCTCCAGAAAATTTATGTTCGATTGATTTTAGGTCTTTAAAGTTTTCAAAAAGACTTGCATTTAACGCACGTATTGTGGACTCCATGGCAAGAATCTTTCTTTTGTTCACAACCTCTTCCGATTCTTTTGGACCTGTATCCATTCCACCTGTGTAATACGTAATGGTGTCAACCGGGGCATTTGGATTTTCTTCTTCTGCATCCGCATCCTCGTCGGACTTAGTGCGAGGGAGTCTATATTTTTCCATCACATCTTGCAAAATTTGAACATTCCAATCGATCACAAGTTTAGATCCTTTTTCAACAAACCAGGTTTGTTTTAAGGCAAATCGAATGTCTAAAAGTTTTTTGGGAGAAAAAAGTTTCCCGTCTTTCGCCAATGCTTCCACAGAATCAAAGTAAGGTGGTGAACCAACTTCCCCTACCAGTTGGTAAATGAAGGCATCCGTTTCTTCCTGTTTCAAAACCTTTCTATGGATAGGAATTTGTTCCCCTTCTCCGTTGGAAATATAGATTACAATCGGTTCTCTGTGGTCCAAAGATGGATAAGAGTATAGTTGAAATGGAATTAACAACCGAAACGGATTTTGTTCGGCCAAAATAAAGAAACTGAAAAAAATGAGAAGGGAAAACCAAGAAGCAAACAAAAATATAAAATCACGTGTGAGTTTGGTTTCTCCCGTTCCAATTTTGTAAAATCGAATGATGAGTATTTTGACGATTTCGCTGAGCTTACGAAGTTGTTCTTTAATCTTTTGAAGATGCGTATTCATGAATTCCTTTGATGACACTGCGTGCAATTTTCTTTTGGTAGGTTTTATCCCGCAGTTTCTTACTTTCCTCAGGGTTTGTCAGATACCCCATTTCCACAAGTACCGCAGGCATAAGGCTTCCTCGCAAGACGGAAAAATCTGCCTTTTTCACTCCGCGGGAAGGAATGTCAGGGCTTAAACCTTTTTCATACTGTTCCGCCACAGCCGTAGCCAATTTCTTCGATCGCCTTTGGGTGACACTAGACAACATTTGGGATTGGATCTGGGAGACAACCGGGTTCTTGTGTTTTCCCACATACCGATTCTCTAAAAGGGCTGTTTCACGAGCGGCTTCTGTACTTGGACTTTGAGAAAGATAATACACTTCAAAACCAGCTGCCTTATCCGACAGAGAAGCATTACAATGGAAACTGAGGAAAACCACATCCCTTGTATCATTCAACATTTGGTTTGCGAGTTTCGACCGGTCTTCTAGTTCTACAAAACTATCGGTTTTACGAATCATCTGCACACGAATTTCCGGATAGTATTTTCGTAAGTACAAATAAGTATAACGAGCCACACCAAGACTCACATCCTTTTCAAAATGCCCGCTAGGATCAGAAGTTCCTGGATCTTTTCCTCCGTGGCCGGCATCAATCACAATGGCCTTTACGTTTAGATTTCGTTTCGGCACTGGTTCCTTGGGGATTAGAACCCAAAGTTCTGTTTCTTTAAACTGGTAACGAACATCATACGAGATGAGGTTGAGTAAAATAGCTTCCACAAGATCCAAAGGAAGGTATACATCCTCATCCTTTTTTAAAATAGCTTTTGGGATTTTGTAAATTTTTCCATCCAGTGTATAAAAACTGGATCCAAGTCGAAATTGCAGATTCCCTTGGGGGGTGTAAACCGATCCGACCCTTGTGAATTTTTTGAGTTTGGTAGAAAGTTCAGGCATTATCGATTTTAAATCCGAAAATGCCACGTAGTTTCCTTTCCCGTAGAGCGGAAGTTTGGCGACCTCAGCAACTACGAGACTCGGAAAAAAACAAAAACAAAAGAGAACTAATCTTTTTTGAAGATAGAAAGAATTCGCTGCCAAATCGATTGTTTCTGTTTTTTAGATTTTTTCACTTCGTTGATATCGAAGAGATTCCGTCTTGGATCATTCTTTTGATAATGTTTCCCAGATTGGTTTTTCTTATGTTGTCCTTTGCCTTTTCCGTCTTTGGAATGCCCACCATGTTTCATTTCATGGTGGGTCATTTTCGCCGGGTGTTTGTGGTCACCTTCCCCATCATGATGGTGCGGGTGAGACATCTTCGCTGGCGGATGGTGTTTTTCCCCTTTCCCTTTTCCACGACGGTCTCCGGAACGATCGTTACGATTTCCCGATCGATGATCTCCACCTCGGTGGTGGTCTCCCTGTTTCGGTTTTCCACCACGACCTCCTCGGTCTCCCCTCTCTCTGTCTTGGTATTTCTTTTCACCAGGGATAGCTTCATCAGCAAATACAGGAGTGAACTCACCCTTAGGAAATTCCAAATACTCTTCGCGAATTTCTGCAATCGGGATTTTAGAATTTAAATATTTTTCAATTCGTTCGAGTTCTGTATAATCAGTTTCCGAACAAAGACCAATGGATTGGCCTTTTCTTCCTGCTCGTGCGGTTCGTCCAATTCTATGTACATAGTTTTCTGCATCTTGGGGTAGATCATAATTATAAACCACATCGATATTTTCGATATCGATCCCACGAGAGGCAACATCGGTAGCGATAAGATACTTATACTTTCCTTCTTTAAAATCTCTGAGAAGACGAATTCGTTTTTTTTGGTCGAGTTCGGAAGAAAGTCCAGTGGCTGTGATTCCAAACTTACGAAGTGTGGATACAATTTTTGGAATATTCATTTTGTAGTTCGTAAAAATGATTCCAAGGCCTTCAATCTCATTGTGTAACAACGAATTTACGAGGTATGGAAGTTTTTCTTCCCGACCTAAATGGAGTAAAGACTGGTCGATCCTTTCCGTAATGACTTTTTCCGGATTGATATGAACTTCAATCGGATCATTCAAATACTTACTCGCAAGACGCACCACTTCGTAACTGAGAGTAGCACTAAAAAGAAGAGATTGTTTTCTGTTTTTACATTTGTGGAAGATGTATTTGAGATCTTGGACAAATCCCATATCGAACATTCTGTCCGCTTCATCTAAGATCACCACTTTGATGTTTTCCAAAGAGAGACCGTGGTTTTTGACAAAGTCGATAAGGCGTCCAGGTGTTGCCACAATGAGACAAGCCTTGTTGCCAAGCGCCTGTTCTTGGGATTTATAGTCGGTTCCACCGATGATGGTAGCCACGCCAAAGTCCGTGAACTCTAAAAGTTTTTTGGCTTCTTCTGCAATTTGTATGGTAAGTTCTCGTGTAGGGGCAAGGACAAGAGCATAAGGTAATGCCTCTTCCTCGTCAGCTGACAAAAGTCTGTGGAGAGTCGGAAGGAGGAAAGCCATAGTCTTTCCAGTTCCGGTTTGAGCAAGACCAGTGAGATCGTTTCCTTCCATGGCGAAAGGAATGGACTTGGCTTGGATGGGTGTGAGTTCTGTGTAGCCGATTTTATCAAGGGCTTTCGTTAGAGACTCATGAAAGGGTAATTCGTTAAATTTCATAATGGATTTCAGTGTTTTAATTTTCTGGCGATTAGTTCGATGGTATCACCGTAGGCAAATTGGTTTGCATACAGTCGATACAGCCATTCAGGGAGTTTGCCACGAGGCCCCAAGTCCCGGTAGGAGTGATACGACATAGGTCTAACATAGTTCAGTCCAAAGCCAAGGATTGACAAGAGTTTTTTCAGGGAGTGAACGGAGTAGTCGAAAAAGTGGTCAGAGGGATGGGTGGAGAACCATTCCTTTGGATTTGTTTGGAAACTCGGGCCAAAACTAGAAGGAACTGCCAAATAAAGGTACCCACCTGGTCGGATCCAAGTCGCAAGCCGTTTCCAAATCCCTTCGATATCATCAATATGTTCGATCACAAAAAAGGCAGAGACCAGATCAAACTCATCCTTCCACTCACCTTCTCCCACAGACAAAACTGAAGTTTTTTCTACATCAAGTCCAAGTGTGGATTTAGCATACTCTACTTCTTTGGGAGAAAGTTCGAGGCCTTTCGTTTGGTAACCGGCAATCCTTGCTTCATCCAAAAAAAATCCTGCCGCCGATCCAATTTCCAAAAGTGATTTTTTAGAAGAGGAATTTGACTTGGAAGTAAAAGTGGAATTTCCTACCTCTCTCTGGCCTTCTGCCATTTTTTTTAAAATCGATAACCGACGTTTGGCCATAACTCGAAGGTTTGGTTCGTCTTCGTAGTAGGATTTTTTGTATTGGGATTTGTATTCTTCCATAAAGTAACTATCCCCATACTCTCTATGTTTTGCGGGAAGATACCGAAGAACGCCGGTAAGTCGACATTCTTCATAAAAGTTCGGATATTCTTTATGAGGGAAAAATTCAAATAAACTCAAAAATACGTTCTCTTTTTGGATTCGAGAGATTTTTCATACTGAGCTCTCGCTGCCCTTTTGTTTTCATAGGCTTCCGTTAGGCTTGGGTTGAGATCTATTGCTGTTTGAAAGCTGGAAAGTGCCCGTTTAAATTCCCCATTTTTAAAATAACAAACTCCCAAATAATTATGAGCCTTCGAGGAAATGGTAGGTGTGACATCCGAACGAGTGATCACGGTTAGTTCCTCAATGGCTTTTTCCCTATCCACAAGGGAACCGGAATCAATCAGAATTTTAGAAAGGACAAGCCTAGATTCCATATCTTCTGGATCGATATGAGTGGCACGAAATGCTTCTTCTTTGGCTTTTTTCGAAAGTCCAGAGTTCCCACTACTTGCGTAACTAAGTGCTAGTTTTCGATGAGCGAGTTTGATTTCTTTTGGATCCTTAGAGTTCTCCAAAACATAAACTAACACCTTTTCGGCGGCCGGATAATTTTTGGTTTGGATGTAAACATCGGCAAGTTTGAGTCTTGCTTCATACAGTTCTGGTTTCCAAGCAATGGCCTCTTCGTATTCGGCTATGGCTTCCGAATAAAAACGGTTTTCCAAATAATAATCGGCAATGGCGAGCCTTGACTGTGCATGGTTTGGATCCAGGGCTTGCGATTTACGAAGGGACTCAATGGCCATGGTAGGTTTTCCCGCATGCAAATAGGCAAGTCCTAAATTGTAATAGGCTGATTGGTTTTTCGGATTTAAGGAAAGGGCCCCTTCAAAAGCAGTGATACTTTCCGAATACCGCTCCATCTCATCCAAAATGATTCCAAGATTTACATAAGCAGTTTCTGAATACGTATCCCCTGGAGTGAGACGAATGATCCGGCGAAACAAACTTTCTGCTTCGACAAGTTCCCCTTTTTTATAATAGAGTTCCGACAAAGCAAAAAGGGAATCCACATCACTGGGTTTCAGTAACAAAGCTTTTTTTAAGGCCGTGATGGCCATATTGGTTTGGCCCATCGATAGGAATGCGTCCGCAATATAACGATATACTTCTGGTTCGTTGGCATTGGAATCGAGAGCTTTTTGGAAGTATTTGGCCGCCTCTTCTGGGACTTTCTTTTTTAAATACACCAAACCTAGGTTATAGTAGGACTTGGCATCGTTTGTTTTCAAACGAATCACTTCGCGGAAATAAAACTCTGCCCGGTCATAATCTTCTCTTTGGTAAAAGATAGTTCCCAGGTGGCCATAAGAAAGAACAGCTGTTTGGGAATTTGGAGCCGTTTGTATTACCTTCTGGAATTCAGAAATGGCTTCTGCGATATTTCCTTGTTTCAAATAACTAATGGCTAAGTTGTAAGTCAGAGTGACATCTGTGGGGGCAAGAGACTGTCCTTCTTTATATGCTTCGATGGCACTGGCCGGATCCCCAATCTCTTGGAATAAATTTCCTTGTAATAAAGAAACTCGGTAATCATTCGGAGCAATTTCTTTGGCTCTTTCAGCGGCTCGCCTCGCCTCTTCAAATTTTCCTGCATGTTTGAAAGCGAGTGATAAATTGTAATAAGCAAAATAGTTTTTGGAATCGTATTGGATGGCTTTTTCCAATCGTTCGATGGAATTGATATAACGACCAGCCTCATCATACATCACACCAAGCACGGTAAGTGCGATGGACTTATCTTCGTCACTGCCAGGGGAATTTAAAAATTCTTCACAAACAGTCCTCACTCGGTTCACATAACGGTTGTGATAGGCATTTAAACAGGCTGCGAGTTTCGGGTTTACGGAATCATCAGGAAGATACGGTTTATCAACAAGAAGGTTTAGTGCCTTTTTATCTGAGGGAAGGTTCTTTAAGGCTTTTGCGATCTCTTCTGGGTTTTGTTTTTTTTGTAAATACCACCAGTATCCGGCGGTTAAAAATCCAAGGACGAGAAGAACAAGAAATGTCCAAAATAGAAAAGAGAGGACGGGACGGCGTGCCGTTGTTTCTGATTCGTAAGTTGTTTCTTTTTCTCGACCCAGGTTCCGTAAGTATGGATCTTCCTGGTAATAACTTGGCTGAGAGGACTGCTCCTCAATGCGAAACCGGTTTTTTTGGATGGGATCCATTTTTTATCTTACTCAGGTTTTTTCGCGACGATCTCCTTCTTGTAGAAGGCATCAAGTAGTCCGTTGATGAACTGTGCCGATTCGTCCGTTTCAAATTCTTTTGTGAGTTCTACTGCCTCATTGATGACAACGGGGGCCGCAAGGAAAGGTTCCTTTTGCAAACTCAAAATCGATAAACGTAAAATACAGCGGTTGACCACGGAAATACGCGAAAGTTCCCAATTCTCCGAATACTTCTTGATTAGAGTATCGATGCTTTTTCGATTTTCGACCACTCCTTTCACAAGAAAGACAGCATAATCCTTTTCTTCACGAGTGATTTTTTTGTCATACCAATCGAATTTCATCGCGCGGTCGGGATCGGTTCCGACGAGGTCAATTTGGTAAAGGCACATTAGGGCGAGACTTCGCCCGCGGTGTCTAGAACTCATCCGATCTCTTTGAAAAGATTTGCCATTTCAATGGCTGTGGTGGCTGCTTCGTATCCTTTGTTACCCGCTTTGGTGCCGGCTCTTTCAATGGCTTGTTCGATTGATTCAGTCGTAATGACACCAAAAATCACAGGAACAGATCCATCTGCAACGGATCCTACTTTGGCGGCTTCCCCAGAAACCAAATCATAATGCGAAGTGGCCCCGCGGATCACTGCCCCAAGGCAAACGATGGCAGAGAATTGGTATTTTTTGGACCCAAGGACACGTTTTACGGTTTGAGGGAGTTCAAAGGCACCGGGAACATAGATCACAGTGACATCACTATCACTAATCCCATGTTGTCTGTATGCATCTTTTGCCCCTTTGAGTAGAGACTCAGTGATGAATTCGTTGAACTTTGAAACGATGACACAGTGTTTTTGTCCGTTTCCGATGCGGGTGCCTTCCAGTGTAGCTGTCATGTATCCAAAATCCTAGGCGGGGGTTATTTCGCAAGACGAATGACAAGGGTAATCTTTCCGTCTGGATTTTCTACCACTTCAAACCCATCTTTTTCGAGTGCTTTTTTGGCTCGGTAGATCGCCAGATTCACAACATTGGTTTTCTCATCGCGCAGCTTTTCTGGTTCCCGGTTCATAGCTCCCCTCTCACCTTTAAAGTTCGGAGTGCACACTATCCAATCTTAAATACCAATAGCTTTACAAGGTAGAATTGTTTTCCTCTTATGTCATATAGGAAGAAAATGAAGAAAAAGAAATCTATAAAGAAGGCCAAAAAAAGGAAACCTGTAGTATATACTGAAGGTGACTTTATCGTAAAACCTTCCTCTGTTCCCAATATCGGAATGGGACTATTCACCAAACAAACATTATACAAGGGAGATACCGTTGGTTATTACATGGGTAAAATCATTACCGATGAACAAGCGGAATCGAACAAATACGTAGACTCAAAATACTTACTTTGGATCTGTAAAGACTGGTGGATCTATGGGGAAGGACGTGAGTCGAATTACACTCGTTACATTAACCACTCGTCAAAACCTAATGCAGAACTTGTTACTTCTGTCAGATGGAAAACAGCTAGGTTTAAAGTATTAAAAACAATCCCAGAAGGAACGGAAATTTTCTTTGATTATGGAAATGACTATTGGGACAACGTGGACTTCAAACCGAAGTAAACGGAAACTTGTGGCCAGATGGATTTGGCCGAGAGGACAATTTGTATAACGGTCTCTTAGAGAAGACCGTTATTTCCAAAAGAAGTTTTAGTAGAGGTTTTTCCAATATCAGAAGCTTCCAATGCTTCCGTATACCGAATGACAGAGTCATCCATACGAAAAACTCCCTCTGTAGTTTCTTTGTGCATCAATCGACAAACTAGGAAATTGGCAGCAAAGAATAGAAGTGTAAGAACCAAGGGAAAACGATACGAATTCGACATAAAACCCTCCGACTTAAGATAAGCCTCTAACCGGCCCCTCTCCCGGCAAGAAATTTTTAGACAAATTCTAATAGAAATCTTCTATCCGGATATCAGGGAACGCATTGTTCTCTGATTCGGCTGCCAAAAGGACGGCCTCATCCAGTTTGCCCGAAAGCATTTCCTCCAAAGCTAAAAAGAGATTGGTGTGCACATTGGTACGACGAACCGCATAGTCCACCATAGTTCCCGTTTTCATAATAAAGGCCCAGTCACTACTCTGCAAAAGAAGGAGTTCCCTTCCCATTTGTTTCAAAATTCGTTTTTGTAAATCTGTTCCTGATTTAAACTCATGGGCCTTCTTATGCATCCGGATGCTAAGACCATGGATGAGAGGATAAATCCAATCGTTCGTTGGATTTAACCAAACCTCTCCATATCCATTTTCTCCCCAACTAGACATTTTCATTTCCACCGATTGTATCCGAGGGAGGGCTCTCGCTGCTTCTAAGGGATGGGAAAGTTTGATTGTGTTTTGGTTGAAATGAATTTTTTTAAATAGGAATTCAATAAACTGTGGACCTTCATACCACCAGTGACCGTACAACTCCGCATCATAAGGAGAAACAATGACCGCCTGTTGTTTGTTAGCCTCAAATAACACTTCCGCTTGGTGGATCCGGTTTCTTAAAAAATCTTCCGCATGGTTACCGGCCGCTTCCATCGCCCAGTCCGGATGGTAATACCCTTTGTCGGAAGTTTTGCCCGTGATTCGAAAGTATTTGATACCGGTATTGATCCTAACTCCATTGGAATCTAAATAAGGAGAAATTTCTTCCCAAGGGAGATCATGTCCAATGTCTCTATAGTATTCCCTGTACCGGAAGTCTCCTGGATACCCATCAATGGAACTCCAAACTTGTTTGCTACTTTCTGGATCTCGACCAAAAGCAAACACTCCATACCCCACTTCCACAGGAGCATAGACTCCAAACTTTGGTCTTGGACTCGCATGTGTGATTCCATGAGTGTCCACAAAGAAATACCGAAATCCTTCCCGGTCGAGTTCCTCTTCCAATTTTTGTGTGTATCCACATTCCGATAACCAAATTCCTTTCGGGTCCCTTCCCCAAATGCGTCGGAAAGTCCTTCTTCCATTTTTCAATTGGGAACGAAAGATAGAAGGTTCGGAATCATAAAAAGGAAGGAAGGCATGGGTCGCAGGACTTGTCATGATTTCCAATTCCCCTGACTCCACAAAAGGCAAAAAACTTTTGGTTAAATCTCCCTTCGTTTCTTCAAAGATAGATTCCGTATCTAAAAAATGTTCTAAGTATCTTGAGGCAAGGTAATGGAGATGAGGGTCTTTTGCATTTCGTTTGGTTTCTTCTCCTGCAAGAGTGATCAGGTTTTTTATGTATTTGCGAAATCCATTTTGTAAATAGGGATCCGTCAACATAAGGGAGAGTGTGGGAGTGAAAGACATGGTGATCCGAAAGGGAACGGATTCTTTTTTTAGATTCCGAAACACTCGGATGAGAGGGATATAGGTTTCAAGAATGGCTTCGTTTAACCAGTTTTCTTCAATAAAAGGAGTGTCATACCCTGGATGTCTAACGAATGGTAGGTGGGCATGTAATACAAAAACCAAATGCCCTTTTAAAAAATGATTCATTCCGAAAGTCCTTTGCCTGATCCCGAGCCATTGGCAAAACCTGAATGTGGCTGGTTTTGGCCTGGATTCCTTTCTATTTGTTCTTTGGTGCGAGGGTTCACATAGAACTCAGACGCGTCTCCGTTTTTCACATAGTATTCATCACTTCCGACAGACTTTGCCACAAGTCCTTGACTAATCCATTGGGGGTGGATCCATTCCTTATCCAAACGAAAGGATTCGGTTCCACCAGGAAGATCCTTACCTGAAGAGTGGAGAGTCGAAACTTCTTTTTTTTCGGATGAAACAAGGATAGAAGTTTGGATCTCCCTTACGGGAAACATAAACTTTAAATAATAAGATTCGGTAAAAGGAGCGAGATCATAAATTTCTGTTCTTTCGCTTCCAAAGATATTTTTATATTCTACCTTCAATCGAAATCGTAATCCATCGGTAGAAGGAGAATCCAAATTGATGAGAAGATTCTTCAAGGTTGTTTCCGAAAACTTCCAAAAAACAAATGCTTCTTTCGGTGTTCGCACAAGGACTCGAATGAGATCCTCGGCGGGAAATTCAGGGTGTTTGGTAAACTTGGAATCGTTGTAAATGGATTTTAGCGGTGGTTCTTGCGAAGAAATTTCCTTTTGTTTTGCTGTTTTTTTGGCAACTTTCTTCGCAGCAGTTTTTACTGACTTCTCATTGGCAGTGGCAACTGTGGTTTTCTTTTTTGGGGCAGATTTTTTCTTTGCACCAACTTTTTTTTCTTCATCTGCCATCCTCCAAGCTTAAAGACGAGAAACACTCACCTTCAATTCTTTTTTATTTGACGTTTGCTTTTTTTCCAAAATAGAATAGAACCATACCAAATTGGGACAAACTATGAAAATCAATTATACCTGGAAACATTTAGACCGCTCCGAAGCGGCTGAAAAATACGCGGACGAAAAATTAGAACGAGTATCAAAATACGTTCAAAAAATCGTATCCTGTGAAGTATCATTTGAAGCCATTCATGGAGAAATCCATTCTAACATGAAGTTACTCGCTGATGGTAACAATTTCAATGCTCACAACCAAGACAAAGATGTATATGTTTGTATCGATGGATTAGAAGATAAAATCCTATCCCAAACAAGCAAACACCACGATAAAAAAAGCCAACACTAATCTCTAATATGATTCAGAAGTCGGAAGAAGCACTCACCTATCTTTCTAATGGTGAGTTTGAAACTGCAAAATCACTTTATTCCGTACTTCTGGACAGAGATCCACTTGATCTTGCCTCCATCAGCGGATTTTATATCGCCAGTTTTTGGGATCATAGACTTGATCTAATTCTAAAAACAAGGGAAGGAAAAGATAGAGGCAAACTCCTCCTTTCTCTCTTTGCTGATTTTGAATCCGAAATTCGAAAACGTGGGTATCATAACACCGATAGTTTTTTTGCCACTCAAGACTGCATTCTAAAAGAAGCACGAGACCACCTAAAACTCGCTTACCAATGGGAAGGAGCCAATGCCCTCGATAAAGATTTGTTACGTGATCTTGCGGCTTGTCTTATCAAAATCAAAGATTATGGAATGGCTTTGGAAGTTTTACTTTACGGGGGAAACAAACAATCTCCCGTCCTACTCTACTTTTTAGCGGAAACACAAGTGATGACAGGAAATGAAAGAGAAGGAATCGAAACCTATCGAAATGCCTTTTTAAATGACCCGCAACTTTTTCCTCATACTATCGTTCGGTGGCCGCCCCTTCTCACCCTCATCCAAAAGGCAAGTGAGATCACGACAAAGGAAGAAGAGATGAAAGAACTTGTTCCCGTCCTTGCTTGGCGAGAAGGAATTTTTAATCCCCCTATCAAAAAAGACGAATCCACCATCCAAATTTGGTTTTCGGAACTGAAGAGACTGGCTGATAGTAAAGAAAGAAGTGGTGGGTCGTTTCGTCTGGAAGCTAGGATCGAACAGTTTGCACTGGCCATTTTGCATTCGGCTGACGACATCCGTTCTCGGGATGCCGTCCAATTTGCCAAAGGATTTGTTTAGAAGATTTTATCTTTCTACAGATTCAATAAGAAGTCTTAATTCATCAGCAGAAGACTCCCTTCCTGTTTTTTCATAATACAATTCGAGTTCTCGAAGTCCGTAAACAGCTCCAGGAGCCGATCGCAAACGATCAAGTAACACGCGTTTTTGGTAAGATTCATTTAGATCAAGGCTTGTTGGTTCGTATTGGTAGTTGTTTTGTTCAATCACAACACCAGCCGTATCTTGATTTCCAGCAAGAGTTGGTTCTTGAGAACTGCGGCTCACAAGAATGAACACTAGACTTAAGGCCATCACAGCAGAAAAGGAATACTGAACGGTTCTGTTTTCGATTAGGTCTCGGAAAGTGAAGGAGATCTTTTGATTGGGTTTGTCGATGGTGACGGATTCAAGAAGGTTGAAGAGGCGGGTGTCGAAGTCTTTTGACATTCTAGGAAGGATGGTGTCTTCCTTTTCCTTCACACGCTGAAAAAGAGAACAAATCTTATTTTCCAAAACCACGTTGTCTGTCTCTTCTGGGAAGAGAGCTGGATATTGTGAACGAAACCAATCTTTTAAATTCATAAACTTATTTTTCAAAGAACCCTTCTCCCTTGTCATCTTTCTGGATGAGGTGCTTTAAAAACTCCTTCGCCTTGAAGAGACGACTCTTAACAGTACCTACATTGCATTCCATGATTTCAGCAATTTCGTTATACGAAAGATTTTCGAAGTAACGAAGTTCCAAAACCTGTTTGTAGGAATCTTCCAAGAGTGCGATCTTATCCATTAGATAACGAGACTCTTCAGAAAGTTCCAATTTTTTTTCATATCCGACACGAGAATCCACAAATTGGTTATCTCCCGAGTCATCCATGGGTTTTTCCCGACCCCTTTTCTTCTTAGCGAGCAAATCCTTGGACTTATTCACCACGATTCGGTAGAGCCAAGTATAAACCCCTGCCTCCGCGCGGAAGTTTTGAATGGATTTATAACCAGAAATAAGGGCGTCTTGGACAATATCCTCCGCATCGTCTCCATCTTTTACCATGGAAACAGCTTTGCGGAACAATCGTTCCCGGAAAGGGGACACTAAGGTCATGTAGGCAGTAGGATCCCCTGCTTTGATCTTTTGGAGGAGGATTTTTTCCTTCTCCCGCAGGGTCATATTTTTGCCTTCTAGGGGGCGTGGCATCAGGCCTAGAATTTCGAATCCTAGAATTCTATCAATGTTTTTCGGTTGTTTGTTCGTGCTTTAGATCCGGTGAAACATGGTTTCTAGATCTTTTCTTGTGAGTTTGATGAGAGTGGGCCGACCGTGGGGACAAAGGGATGGATTTTCGCAATAGGATAATCTTTGTAAAAGTTCCCCGATGATGGGGTCAGAGACTTGGTCTCCCTTTTTGATGGCAGAACGACAAGCCACACATTTGGCCATTTCATCATAGAGTTCTTTGTCTTCCGGATCTTTTTGTTTGAACCTCTCCCATAAATCCAAAATGGTCTCTGTTTCTTTCCCTGGGTCAATGTAGGACGGCACTTCTCGGATGAGAATGGTTCCTCCCGAAAAAGGTTCCAGAGTGATTCCGAGTTCCAAAAACCGAAACCGTTCTTCTAACATCTCTTCGGCTTCTTCTTTTGTCAGTTCCAAGCGAATGGGTGTGAGTAGACTTTGAGACTTATACGCTTTGGACTTTAGGTCTCGTAAAACCTCTTCGTAACGAATCCTTTCATGGGCCGTATGTTGGTCGATGATATAAAGTCCATCCTCGGCTTCCGCAAGGATGAAGGTCTCAAAGAGAACCCCATAATGTTTTTTAGGAACAAAAAGATTGTGTTTGGTGAGATTTTCTCCTAACAAATGCAAGTTGGTTCCTGCACCAATTCCTTCCAGGGAAAATCCTTGTCTTCCTTCAATGGAACTTGGCCCGATGAGTGTATCTCCATCGGTTTGGAGGTTTCCGAACATCCCTTGTCCAAATCCAAATCCTGGGCCACCAAACCCAGCCCCTCCGGCATAAGATTCTCCCCCACGATTTTCATAGGGAATGGGCATCGAAAGTCTACGTCGCATTTCTAAAAATTCCACAGGGGTGGAAGTTCTTAAAACTTCAGTGATCCCTTGGAAAAGAATTCCTGTAATGGTTTCTTCTGATAAAAACCGAACCTCTTTTTTTTGCGGATGGACATTCACATCCACAAACTCACGTGGAAGATCAAAAAAAAGATAAGCATAAGGAAAGGCACCACTGGGAAGGAGTTCTCCATAACAACGTTTGAGAATTTGTGCCGAAAACTTTAATTCCACAGAACGGTTGTTCACAAAGAAAAACTGTCCTGCTCGAGAGGATTTATAAAAATCAGGATGAGAGATCCAACCACGTAGGGTCATTCCATTCCGACTGGAATTCACCGGCAAAAGATGGTCGCGTAAATTCTCGCCATAAACCGATAACACTCTTTCCAAACCGTCTTCGGGAACTACATTCAAAACTTCCTTTCCGTTTTGCAAATACCGAAAACCAATTTTTGGTTCAGAGACTGCCATGGTTTGAACTCGGGACCTATTTTTTTTCTCTTCTCCCGTTTCTGTTTTTAAGAATTTACGCCTAACGGGTGTATTATAAAATAAATCTTTGATTTCAATTTTGGCTCCCAAGAAAAAAGGAATTTCTTCCTCTGCCACGATTTTCCCTTCTTCGACTGTCACGCGGTAGGCGGTGCGATTTCCCTCTGTCCCTGATTCCAAAACCATCCGAGAAACAGAAGCAATGGAGGCAAGAGCTTCGCCCCGAAACCCAAAAGTAAATAGATGTTCTAAGTCATGGAAGTCTTGGATTTTGGAAGTGGCATAACGTTTGATGGCAAGAGGTAAATCCTCTTTTTGGATTCCATGTCCATTGTCGGAGATAAGGATCCTACCGAACCCAGCGGAATCGGTAGCGATTTCTATCTTCGTGGCACCGGCATCGATGGAATTTTCGATGAGTTCTTTGAGAATCGAATGGGTAGATTCAATCACCTCTCCGGCGGCAATTTGGTTGATAAGATCCGCCGAAAGTGAATGAATGATGCCCATAGGACAATCATGGGATAGGGAACCTCCCTATCCAGAAAAATTTAGAGTGAATTACAGTCCGCGCAGGTGCCAGAAACCACGACGTCTACGTGTTTCACTTGGAAACCTAGGCCCTGTAAATCAGTTTCATCGCTGAGTTTCAAAGGGGCTACATCCAAAACCTTTCCGCAATCGGAACAAAGCAAATGGGAGTGGTCATCTAAAAACGCATCATAACGAACCGAATCCGATTCGATATTGAGTTTGTTTACCATCTTGTGTTCCACCAAGTATTCCAAAGAATTGTAGACAGTGGCAAAACTAATTTTGTCAGCTTTCCCTCTTACGGATTCAAAAACCATCTTTGCAGTGGGGTGGTCTTTTCTTTCTCTTAGGTCATTAAAAATTAGTTCTCTATGTTTTGTGAGTGCTTTCATACTATTGCCTTACCCCTAAATCATCCGCAAATAATCAAAGGGTCAAATGGAATTTGGTTTTTAGAATCCTTCCAGAAATTGATATTTGTCAATACCGAGGTTTTATGCCAACACCCATCGACCAATTTAAAACTTCCCTTTCGCTTTGGGCGAGTGGAGTTTGTGTGATTACGTATGAATCAAAAGAGAAAAAAGGCGGAATTACTGTTTCTAGTTTTTCTTCTGTTTCCTTAGAACCGCCGTTAGTTTTATTCTGTTTGGCCAAAGACTCTAGCGCCAAAGAACCCATCGAAAAAGCCGGAAACTTCGTGGTGAATATTCTTTCTTCCGAACAAAAACAAATTTCCGCTGATTTTGCTTCTGGTTCCCTGGACAAAGCGGTTGTTTTGGAAGGACTGAAACCAGGAACTCTTTCCACAGGTGCCCCGGTTTTACCGGATACCTTGGCCTCACTCGACTGTACAGTGAACCAAACCATCGATGCCGGGGACCATTGGATCCTCATCGGTCTTGTGGAAGCTGTGGTCACCAGAGAAGGTTCTCCACTCCTCTACTTCAATCGCAATTATAGGGAACTCGTTTAAGGAATCAGTATGGAAAAAGAGAAAGTTAGTCTGGAAGATGCAAAAGAACACGGACTTACAGAAACTGAATTTGTAGAGATCCAAAAGATCTTAGGAAGAATGCCAAACTCTACGGAACTGGGAATCTTCTCCGCCATGTGGTCGGAACACTGCTCTTATAAAAATTCAATTTTAAAATTAAAAACACTGCCTACAAAGTCGGACAAACTTCTAGCACAAGCTGGGGAAGAAAATGCCGGGGCTATGGACATTGGTGATGGTCTAGCCGTTGTTTTCAAAATCGAAAGTCACAACCACCCAACGGCCGTAGAACCATACCAAGGTGCAGCGACGGGAGTTGGTGGGATCATGCGAGATATTTTCACTATGGGTGCTCGTCCCATCACTTCTCTCAACTCACTTCGGTTTGGTGACCCAAAAGAACCACGTAATAAATACTTACTCACTCGTGCTGTGAAAGGAATTGGAGACTATGGCAACTCTCTTGGGATTGCTGTGGGTGGTGGGGAATTATTCATCCATCCTACATTCACCAAAAATCCTCTTGTGAATGCAATGACAGTGGGAATTGCTCGTCATGACCAAATGGCTTCTGCTTCTACCAAAGGAAAAGTAGGATTCAAAGTTTACATTGTGGGTGCCACAACAGGACGAGATGGAATCCATGGGGCAAGTTTTGCTTCCAAAGACCTCACGAAAGAATCCGAAGAAAAAAGATCCGCAGTCCAAGTGGGTGATCCCTTTATGGAAAAACTTCTAATGGAAGCATCCCTCGAAGCCATCCAAAAGAATCTCCTTGTGGGAATCCAAGATATGGGAGCGGCTGGAATTTCTTGTGCTACCTCTGAAATGAGTGCGAAAGGAAAAACCGGAATGGATGTGGACTTAGACAAAGTCCCTCTCCGTGAATCAGATATGAACGCTTACGAAATTATGCTTTCAGAATCCCAAGAACGAATGCTTGTGATTCCAGAAACAGGAAAGGAAGAAGAACTGGTTTCTATCTTTCATAAATGGGGATTGAATGCAGTAGAGATTGGAACAGTCACTGGTGATGGGATCCTTCGCATCCGAAAAGATGGAAAACTCAAAGCTGAAATCCCAGCAGACTCACTCGTACTTGGCGGGGGAGCTCCAAGATATGTAAGAGAAGAGAAAAGACCAGCTTACCTCGATGAGGTGACAAAGTTTGATCCAACAAAAATCAATGATTTATCGAAAGATACAGTTTCCCAAACTCTAAACACCCTTCTTTCCTCCTTAAATATCAGTTCCAGACGACCTCTCTATGAGCAGTATGATACGGAAGTGGGACTTGTAAAAGTAGTAGAACCTGGGGAAGATGGTGGACTTGTGCGGATTCCCGGAACTAAAAAAGGAATTGCTGTCGCAACGGACTGTAACTCACGTTACACGTATCTTAACCCATACGAAGGGGCACAAATTGCCGTTTGTGAATCGGCAAGAAACGTTGCCTCTACGGGAGCGGAACCTTACGGGGTCACAAACAACCTAAACTTCGGAAATCCTTACATCCCAGAAAACTATTATATCTTTAGTGAATGTGTGAGAGGACTTGGGGATGCTTGTCGTTTCCTTGGACTTCCTGTAACTGGTGGAAACGTATCTTTCTACAATGAATCGCCAGAGGGTCCCGTGTTCCCAACACCTACCATTGGTATGGTGGGAGTGATTGATGATGTAGCAAAAGGAATTCATACCTACCCTCGCACTGAGGAAGAAGTAGTGTATGCCCTTGTGGGAGAATTCCAACCTACCATCTCCGCCTCCGAATACCTTTACCGTTTCCATGGCCTAGACACAGGAAAAATTCCAACCATTTCTCTTGTTAAGGAAAAAGCGACCATTGACACTCTCATCTCTTGCCGTAAAGAAGGACTTCTCACTTCCGCAAAAGACCTGTCACTCGGTGGCCTTCTTGTAGCACTTGCTAAAATTGTAATTTCTGGAGACAAGGGACTCGAAGTCAACTTAGAAGGATTACAAAAAAGTTTTTCACGCCTAGACGAACTTTGTTTTGGTGAAACAGGTGCTTCTTTTGTTGTGAGTTTCCTGCCCCAAGACGAAGAAAAAGTCAAAGAAAAATATACCAAAGCAGGACTTGGTTTCACAACTCTAGGTAAATCCAATTCCAAATCTTCTCTTTCTGTCAAAGGAAATGGATTCCAATGGGAATGGACTTCCAAATCTTTAGAAACAGAATTTGAAGCTGGGCTCAAAGGTTATTTCGAATAGACAAAACTAAATTTTGTTAAAGGATAGGCCGAATGCGCCTATCCTTATATTCTTTTGTTTTATTATTACTTTGTATCCAATGTACAAGTATCGCCAAACGACAAGAATATGAAGACTCCCTCCGCGCTTACAAAAAAGCCAATCTAGAAAAGGCAATTGATTACTTACCCACAGAAGAACGAAAAGGTTTTATTGCGATTCTCGAACGAGCTCATTTGAGTTTTTTAAAAGGCGAAAAAGACTACAAACATTTGCAAACTTTAGCCGAAGAAAGTAAGGAACGCCTTCGTTTTAGTGCCTCAAGATCCCTAAAATCTTTTTTCTATATGGAAACAGAAGAAGGATACTACGCCTCAGAAGCAGAAATCATCTACCTCCACATCCTCCTTGGTTTGTATTATGTAAGAGCCGGTGAATTTGATAAAGGAAAAATCCAAGCTAGGTATGCCGGAAACTTACTCAGTGGGGAATGGAGTGCGGAAGGCCAATTTGATGATCCCACCTTACGACTATTACTTGCCTCGCTTTGGCTATCCACTGGTTCCATCGAAGAAGCCAAAGTGGATTTTAGAAAAGCAAGCCAATTGAAACCCCAATCGAGTATTTTACGTGCGATGGCAAATGATAGGTATTCCGAAAACGAAGAATTCATTTTAGTATTTGGGGGCCCTGGTGCTGAACCTGAGATGGATCCATCAGTAAACCTCAACTTCATTCGAGGGCTTAGAAATTTAAAATTTCGCCAAACAGGAAAACAAACCCCACTGATGGTTGTGGATGGTGGAAATAAAACCCCACTTGTTTTGGAAAAAGATACTCTAGGTTGGTATGAACGCCACCTAACTCGCGATAACGAAATCGCAGAACTCATCCAAGACTCTAAATACTTTCAATTGGTTTCTGCCAGTGCCCTAAAAGAAGGAACCAAAGGAACAGTCAAAGTCACAGCCGCCATCCTTGCAAGTGGCACCATCGTCGCCTTTGGGGCTGGACTCGTTTATGTAGGTGTCAAAGTGAATTCAAATCAAGTAGGTGCTCTCGGTATCTTAGCGATGATTACTGGTTTCAAACTCGGTGCCGAGTGGATCGAGACCTCTTATGACGACGCAAGAAGGAATATGAGAAAAGATTTAGATATTTCTGATGAATATCGATATGTCCGTTTTTTTCCAGAATATGTTTGGATGGGAAAATCCAAGTCTGCCCTCGTTTCGCCGAAACTTCAAATGCATCCAGAGACCTTACCTTACACTTTAAGTCCTTCTATGGGAAAAATCAAAGTTCGATTTGGTTTTTTCCCAGACAATCAAAGGCCGTAACCTTCGACACGACTTGTTTTTAAAAAATTAGTTTGTTCTGACCAAACTATTTGGTTGGTTTCCAAACTCACAAGGAAAAGTGTCACTGTGATGTATTGGATCCGAGACCCGGATTCATAATTCACCACTTCATTGATCTCACCTTTGATTTTATGAGAAGGTGATTTGAACTTTCCAACCGCCAAACGCGATTCAGACGATACCATTCCCGTTTTTCCAAATGCCATCTCTGCACTTGCCTCTCCCCTAATGGACGTATCCACAAACGGAACCTTGTCTTTTGTAAGTTGGTTTAGAATTTCGTTACTGATGAGTTTGGTATCAATATGTTCTGAGGTAGAATTTTGGATTGCCTTCCATTCTAAATACCCAGTTTTCAAATCAGCCTTATAATAAGTGGATAAGGAATGGCTCATACTTCGAGCCGTTTCTTTGACTTCCAAAACTCCCCATTGTTTGGTGGCCTTGGCCTTATCTATTTTTTGGTAGGAAACAGAAGAGCAGCTAACAAATAAAAACGGAAACAAGAGTGAGAAAAATAAAATGCGCATTGGGGAGAGTTTGGTGGGGGTTCGGGAGTTTGGCAAGAAAGAATGTGGGAATATAGTATCCCCGCCCGATTTGAGGGTGGGGAACTAGACCCGCCACCCAATGGTTCACACTTACCACGAACGGCCTAAACTTTCCACCTCAATCAACATCCTTCAAATTTTTTATATTAAAAAGTTCATACTATGACTTAAGGCCAGTGTATGATTTCCTTTTGGGCGCCTCCACCCCGTTAGTGGAGATGGCTCTCATATATCACGGACCGGGCTACTTCGGGGTGCGCGTTCGCTCCCGTCTGCCAAAGGCAGACCAAGCCCTCCGTAGTCCTGGCGCGAAGAAAAGCACGGTAAATTACATATTTGATCCTTTCTGACCAAAATATTGTCTTGAAACTTTCTCTTTTCTTTTCAGAATGCTGGATTAACTTATGGGTAAATTTTTAATTCGTTTCAGCTTCCTTCTCATCCTCCTCGCGATTCTTTTTGCGGGTTACACTTGGCTCACTCTTCAGTGGAGTTATTCCGAAGGAGATCGTGCCGGTTATATCCAAAAACTGTCCAAAAAAGGTTGGGTTTGTAAAACTTGGGAAGGAGAAATGGCCCTTGTCACTATGCCTGGAACAATGACAGAAAAATTCTACTTCAGCATTCGGGACGAGGCCATAGCCGAACAATTAAACGATTCCATTGGCAAACGAGTGGTTTTAGAATACGAAGAACACATTGGAGTTCCTTTTAGTTGTTTTGCCGAAACCAGCTATTTTGTGACCGGAGTCAAAACCGTCCAAGAAGTTCCTCCTCTATAAATCCTAAGCTCTGATCCATCGGTAACTTTTAGAAAGTCACTAGATGAATCCATTTTTACGACTGTAACTCTGGGACCGGAGGCAATCTCCGGCCGCGAGAGTTCCCCCTTACCTTTCTAGAAATTTCCCACCCTCGCCAGTTTCATTTTCGGATAGTCCGTAGCATTTTTCCAAATCGAAACAAACCGCCTACCAACCCTCAGTTTTCCCGTAAAAAAGGTAAGTGACTTACTTTTTCCAGTAAGTGAAAAACGAAACTTACTGAGAAATTACACTTTACATATTTTTACTATACAAATAAATAGTATCTATGATTCTCACTGAAGCATCTCCCATTTCTGCTGATGTTTACGAACCCATCAAAAACTGGAACCAAAGAGATATCGGTTTACTCACCGGAGAAAGAGGAATGTACAGGCTGGCTCATTATTGGCAGTATGCCATGGTTTGTTCAGGGTTTCAGGTTTTCAATCTAGACTGTGCCATTCGATTTAATCCCTTCACCATTGCCGAAGAAACCAGAAGACAAAATTTACAACCAGAGCCATTTTTAGAACAAATCAAAGTTCAAAGGGCCTTCACCCCCTATCAAATATTAGATGCACTAAAAACAATTCTAAGTTTAAAAGAAGAAAACACAATCTACTTTCTGTTAGCTCCATGTAAACAATTTCTAGATGGAGATGTCAAAGAAGACGAAGGTTTGTTTTTATTAAACCGGATGTTAGAATTTATAGAAAAATTTCCCGGCGAAAATGTCCCACTACTTATCATCGAATCCTGGACTTATACACATAAAAATTTTCAAACTTTTTTTCCAAAACTACTACGGACCACCCAAAACCTATGGGAACTCAAAATGGAAGAAGGCCTCTCTCGCATTCGTACAAGAAAAACTTCAATCACAGGATTTTAACATGGGAAGAACCATTGCCCCCTACTCTCGCCAAATGTTACAGATAGAAGGAAACTTATCGGATTTTCGAAGATCTCTCCGAAGACAAGACCAAGAAATTTTCGATGAGCTAATGAGAACTTCCAAATTGCAAGTGCAAGCCGGTGTTATGGCCTCTCTACCGTATCCAATTGACTCCATGATCCTATCCATGCTCATAGAATTAAAAAAAGAGGTGAACGAAATCAAAAAAGACCTACAGAAAATCCCCGACAAGTGACTACGCATTAAAGTAAAAAGATTATGGAAACATTCAAAGGTTACTTGTTTGATATCTACCACTCTGAACAAAAAATCTACCTTTGGATAAGGTCTCACGAAGGAGAACTTCGATTATTTTCTGATGAGTTTTTTCCAACAATCTACATTCACGCATCCAAAAACATTCTTCAAAAGTTAGTAAAACGATTTTATGAGTTAAACGCGTTAGCAGAAATCCCCACTTTCACAGAAAAACTTCTCTTCTATGAAAACAAAAAAGTCTCAGTCTTAAAATTAGTAATTTCTAAACCACAACTCCTACCCAAAATCACAAGGAAACTTTTTAATCTCTATGGAAAATACGATATCTATCATTCTGATATCGAGATCACGACGGGTTATATGTTAGAAAAAGAGATCTACCCGCTAGCTTATTTAGAAATAAGTTACGAAAAAAAACACAACCAAAATCAAATTAGAAACATTCAGTGTTTATCAGATATCCATGATTTAGATTACGAAGTTCCAAACTTTAGGGTAGTCTCTCTCTACTTAGAAAAAAGCCAAAGGATCTCTTTAGAACACAACACACTCATTGTTGAAATCAATTCCGACAAGTATAAAATACCAACAAACAATTCTACAAATCTGATCCATAAACTAAATCAAATATTCAAAAAATATGATCCTGATATAGTTCTCACCTCCTACGGTGACCAAATTCTATTTCCTTATCTCTTTAAAGCTTCACAAGAAAATCATATACCAATTGAATTTGATAGAGACAAAACAAGCACAATCAGACGTTCGATACAAACACAAGGAACTAGTTTTAATACTTACGGGACAATCGTGTTTAGAGCACCATCCTATCCGTTGTTCGGTCGATGGCATATAGACTCAAAAAACGGATTTGTTTACAAAGAAGCAGACCTTATGGGAATTATTGAGCTTGCTCGTATCTCTCGTTTACCAATTCAAAAGATGGCAAGAGCATCAACAGGAAAAGCTCTCACATATATTGAGGTAGATGTAGCACTACGTATGAACTATCTTGTCCCTTGGCAAAAAAGTGCATTAGAGGCTCCAAAAACAGCGTTGGATCTTTTAAACGCAGATAAAGGAGGACTGGTTTTTCAAGCAGACATTCAAAATGGATTTGTATTAGAAAATGTTGCTCAATTAGATTTTTCTCAAATGTATCCCAAAGTGATGGTTACACACAATATATCTCCCGAAACAATCAATTGTTTGTGTTGTAAAGACGATTATGAAGTAGAAATGGTTCCATCTTTAGGATATCGAATCTGTAACAAAAGAAGAGGTGTTGTTTCTGAAGCACTCGCACATGTCATAGAACGCAGAGCCCATTATAAAAAACAATGTAAGGAACCGAGCCAGACCAACAAACATTATATAGAACAAAAACAATCCAGTTTAAAATGGATGTTGGTTACCTCTTTCGGATATTTGGGTTACCGGAATGCAAAATTCGGAAAACTCGAAAGCCATGAAGCAGTAACAGCTTTTGGAAGAGAAAAATTAATTTTGGCAAAAGAAATTGCAGAAGGCTATGGATACAACCTAGTGCATGCAATTACAGATTGTATCTTCATTCAAAAAAAAGATAAATCACCAATCAGAGAAGAACACCTTCAAGAAATTTGCCAAACAATAAAAGTAAAAACAAAAATAACAATGGATATAGAAGCTATCTTCTCCTGGTTATATTTTCCACCATCTACTCAAGATGAAAAAATGCCAGTTGCCAATCGTTACATGGGAAGATTCAACGATGGACATTTCAAAGGAAGAGGAATCGCCTTACGGAGAAAAGACTACCCTTATTACATAAAAGCCGCACAACAGGAAATGATTCGGTGGATGTGTCAGTTTGAAACGATAGCTGATATGCAATCAAGAGAAACTGAAATTTTAGAAATCTTCAAAAAATATGATGCCCCACTCTCAAAAGGTGATGTTTTCTGGAAAGAGCTCCTCATACTAAGATCCACTTCTCACGATCCGGGAGATTACAGTGTAGACGCACCTAGTGCGGTGGCAGTTAAAGACCTATTAGAAATGGGGATCAATGTCCAAGCAGGAGAAAAAATTCGTTATTTAGTAGTAAACCAAAAATCAGAACAGAAAGGAAAACGCTACAAAACCGAAGAAAGAATAGAAAGTAAAAACCCACAAAATCTATTAATCTACGATAAAGTCTATTATCGAAAACGACTACTCGCTTCATTCAAAGAAATCTGGGCAGGAATTTCCAGTTTCAAAGATTTCAACGAATTGATTAGCGACGAACAGCTATTACCATTCAAGTTTTAGAAATAAACAAAATAAAAAAACAAACTCATTACAATATGCAAATTTACTTTTATTGCATGAATTGAAAAAAAATTCAATAAAATGAGTATAAAAAATACCTGTTAGATGAGAATTTCGATAACTCCTTCAAAAAACGTTTGCGCAAACTATATTACAAAAAAGACTCAGATTCGTTTTTACATCTGGGACTCAGGGGGCGGAGCTATGCCCTAACAGATAAAACAAACTATTTGGAGAGAATAGACAGGAATAATATTATGTCTCATACTGAGGGGAAGTAGCAGATTACAATCCAAAACATGCCGCTTAACGAGATACAATAAACAACGCCAAATGCGAAATATACGCAATTCAGATATTCTCTGTATTTTACGATAAAGACGAAAATCAGATAACCGCTATATGAAAGAATTATATGAAAATATACTCAAGAAGCTACCAACTAGTAAGAAATATTAGAAATACAGAAAAAGTTCGTTAGTTGCAATATGCTAGATTTCGTTCTCGTCAGGTTTCTTTATTTTACTTTTTTATTTATACGGAAGTCT